>NZ_JABURJ010000096.1 GCF_014762745.1 Kangiella sp. | reverse complement strand
GGAAGAAGATACTACCCATGACAGTTTGCAGTAATGTTAAGAATACTGGCGAATAGCGTTGCGACAATCTGCGCGCCAATAAACAGTAGCCTGTGGCTGCTAAAATGGCACCGAACTCAAGCGCATTACCCAGCATCGGGTTGGTGGCGTGTTCACTGGATGAGCCTGACAAGGTCAGCCAGACCACACCAACTACTGCAATTACACAACCCACGACCAAGCGGCTGTTGAGCTTTTCTTTCAACAGATAGTAAGCGCCCACTGCCACTAGAAGTGGCTGTAATGCTGTAACCATACCAGCTTCTGATGCAGTGGTATAAGTCAATGCATAGCTTTCAAAGATAAAGTATAAGCATGGCTCACACAGAGCCAATAGTAGCAATAGCCACCAGTCGCCTTTCTGGTACTGCTGTTTCTTGGCCATTGGCGGCAAGAAGAAAATCAGTACGGCAGTGGCCAGAATCATGCGCAGGAAGACTGTCATAATCGGCCCAAACTCGGCAATCGCCAGTTTCATCGCTACAAACGATGCCGACCATAGAACGACTGCCAGGATTAATCCTGCCATCGCAAGTTGCTGCTGAGGTAGTTTTATCATGATCTGCCCTGCCCAAAACAATCAATCTGTTAGAGCGGCGCATTGTATGAATTTCGTTCAAATAAGAAAAACGATCTTTTTTCATCCCAGCCATAAATTAAAGTTATAAAAGACCTTACAATGCGGAATCACAACACCAGGAGGTTTCGTAAACAGATGAAATGCACTCTTTGCCAGGGCAATATAAAACGAAAAGCATGGCTCTTCCTTCTTACAAGAAAGGCCATGGGGGTAAATTTAATAGCTTGATGTACAATGGCAAATATTCAAGCCACTGCTTCTGTTTCTTCTAACAATTCTAAGCGATACCCATGCTGATAAACTGTTTTAATCCGATACAGGCCATCACCTTTGATGTTAAGCTTCTTTCTTAATGAGCTGATATGGGCATCCACCGTTCGAGTGCTGATATCGCAATCAATATGCCATATTTTCTTTAACAGGAATTTGCGCGAATAAAGTCGGCCGGGATTTTTTAAGAACAGCGCCCCCAACTCAAACTCTTTAGAAGTCAGGTTAATCGGCTTACCTTTAAATGAAATTTGTTTACGGTTAAGTGAAATATGGTATGGGCCTAAGTCGAAGTTATCCTGATGCATCGAGTAGCGGGCATCGTGAACCAGTTTATCAGCATAACTTAGCAATGTATTCGGCTGAATAGGTCGGGTTAGGAAGTTGTCCTGATGGTGTATGCAAACTTTTTGTAGTGCTTCGGATTCATCTTTTTCGGCTATGAACAATATCGGGCCCTGCCACTGCAGGAATTCTCGTATCTGTTCTATTAACCACTCGCTGGTGTCGTCATTCCGCCAATCGAGAATCAGAAGATCCAGCTCTTCAGATTCCAGCAAATTAAGTAGCTTTTTCCTATCATTTGCTGGATAGCATTGAAAACCTGCTTCCTTTAAAGTGTTCAAATATGGTTCATCAAACTCTAGCTCTTGAGCCAAATGTAATACTTTTGGTAATTTTGACATCGTTCCTTTCTCCCTTTGTCATTACTAGCTCTGCTCGCTCCAAGGCTCCTTGCAATAATGGGCTCGAATCTATACTGACCGATGCCTACCTTTAATCCGTATATTTTTTATACGCTTCAATTACATTAGCAGATTTTCATCAAATGTAAAATCTTTATGTAACCAAATGTAGCGCTGCTTTCGGAAGCAACTGTACCTCAATAAAACTACTCCGACCATTAAGATTAAATGTGGTTATTTGCGTCTATCTTACTGTAAAATGCACCATCTTATTTTTTGCTTACTGCGTCACACTGGATCGGCTTTAAAAACCGTCTCTATGTCGATAAACTGACTTTTCAGCGAAAATAACCGAACTTCAGCTATAGTTAGCGTTACTTTGGAATAACATGTCCCATATATTGCTCTTACATGGTCCTAATTTAAATCTGCTTGGTCAGCGTGAGCCAGAACTATACGGTAGCGCCACTCTTGAGAGCATTAATATGGCGGCCAAACAACAGGTAGAAAGTGCCAAAATACGCTTTTCTTCCCTGCAAAGTAACTCTGAGGCAGAGCTAATTAACGCTATACAGCATGCAAAAGTCGACAATGTGTCGCTAATTGTTATTAACCCGGCTGCTTTTACCCATACCAGTGTTGCCTTGCGCGATGCTTTATTAGCAGTCGATATTCCCTTTATTGAAGTGCATCTATCCAACCCCCATCGCCGCGAAGCTTTTCGCCGTCACTCCTATTTCAGTGATGTCGCGCAGGCCGTTGTGGCAGGTTTTGGAGCGGACAGCTACCGCTACGCCATAGATGCAGCCATTAAAACCCTACAACATTAACAGGTAGAGATTATGGATTTACGCAAAATTAAAAAACTCATTGAATTGGTCGAAGAATCAGGCGTTGCCGAGCTTGAGATTCAGGAAGGCGAAGAGTCGGTACGCATTTCGCGTCATAGCTCTGCTGCGCCAGCACCGGTTCATTATTCAGTGCCACAAACTGCACCAGCGCCACAGGCTGCTCCTGCACCACAGCATGACAGTGCACCAGCCGAAACCGCTGAACCAGAAATGAGCGGTCATATCATCCGTTCACCAATGGTCGGTACTTTCTATGCCGCTCCATCTCCAGGCGCCAAAGATTTTGTCCAGGTTGGCCAACAAGTAAATGCAGGCGATGTACTGTGCATTGTTGAAGCCATGAAGATGATGAACCAGATCGAATCGGACGTTACCGGTACGGTTAAAGCAATCCTGGTATCCAACGGCGAGCCTGTTGAATACGACGAGCCAATGTTCATCATTGAGTAAATCCTGCGGCTAGTTTAGCCCATGAATGAATAGGACACTGAATATGTTAGAAAAAGTGGTCATAGCCAATCGCGGTGAAATTGCTCTGCGTATTTTGCGCGCCTGCCGCGAATTGGGAATCAAGACCGTCGCCGTGCACTCAACCGCTGACGAAGACCTGATGCATGTACGTCTGGCCGACGAGTCAGTGTGTATCGGTCCTGCTTCAGCGCAATTAAGCTACCTGAACATTCCTGCGATTATTTCGGCGGCAGAAATTACCGATGCCGTTGGTATTCACCCAGGTTACGGCTTCCTTGCCGAGAATGCTGATTTCGCCGAACAGGTTGAGCAAAGCGGCTTCACTTTCATCGGCCCCAAGGCAGATACCATCCGCCTGATGGGGGATAAGGTTTCAGCAATCGCTTCGATGAAGAAAGCTGGTGTACCTTGCGTGCCTGGTTCCGACGGCCCATTAGGCAACAACGAAAAAGAAAACATCGCCATGGCCAAGCGCATCGGTTATCCGGTGATCATCAAGGCTGCCGGCGGTGGCGGTGGTCGTGGTATGCGCGTGGTGCGTAAAGAAAGCGAATTGGTCAAAGCCATTGAGTTGACTAAAGCAGAAGCCGGTTCCGCCTTCAACAATGATATGGTTTACATGGAGAAATTCCTTGAGAATCCACGTCATATTGAGATTCAGGTATTAGCCGACAGCCACGGCAATGCGATTTACCTGGGTGAACGCGACTGTTCGATGCAGCGTCGTCACCAGAAAGTGGTTGAAGAAGCACCAGCTCCGGGAATTTCTGAGCAAATGCGTCGTCATATCGGTGAGCGCTGTGTACAGGCCTGTAAAGAGATTGGTTATCGCGGTGCCGGCACTTTCGAATTCCTCTATGAAAAAGGCGAATTCTACTTCATCGAAATGAACACCCGTGTTCAGGTGGAGCATCCGGTAACCGAGCTGATCACAGGCGTAGATATCATCAAGGAACAGCTTCGCATTGCCAGCAATCAACCGCTATCTTTCAAACAGGAAGATATCAAGTTGAATGGTCACTCGATTGAGTGTCGTATCAATGCTGAAGATCCGGATACCTTTATTCCATCACCAGGTGTTATCCAGCGTTATCATGCGCCAGGTGGTCCCGGCATCCGTATCGACTCGCACATCTACGCAACCTACAAGGTTCCGCCCTATTACGATTCAATGATCGGTAAATTGATCACCCACGGCGAAACACGCGAAGTTGCGATTGCTCGTATGCAGATGGCATTGGAAGAAATCGTGATCGATGGTATTAAAACCAACATCCCATTGCAGAAGCGAATTCTGGCTGATGCAAACTTCCACAAAGGTGGCACCAATATTCACTACCTTGAAGAGCATATGTTTGGTGAGAAAGAGTAAACGTTAACCTGTACTTATTAAGCCGTCCTGTTTCTTTATCAGAGAAACTGGGCGGCTTTTTTATTACCAGTCAAGTTGCTCAATGAAGCGCCATATTACCTTTGGCTTTTGTTCCTTATCTTCAATAATTAACAGATCAACACCTTCACCATCCCAAGAATCAGTGACCAGCCATTCGGTCATAATCATCAAATCTTCAATTCCATCAGCATTAAAGTCTGCTCTAGCAACTTCAATGAACTTGACGCTTAAAACATCATTCAACAAAAGCTCAAACACATTATCCTGATCGTTATTGATCTCATCAATTTTGAACTCGGCTAATGTTTTCTGCTGCGCATTTCGTTCCTGTTGCTCATTAAAACTGGGAGTTATATTTGCAGGAAGCTTTTTCAAATAATCTATAGATAAGGGCTGTGGCAGATTACTGGAAGTTGCCGAATTAGCAGGGATAAATTGCCTGGCAATTGCACAGTCCAACTTGGCGACAATCAGCAGATTTGCTTCTCTTTCAATCACAGAATTGATAGCCGTTGCATCAATTTCCATGCAACTCTGCAAATAGCGCTCACCATTATTTTTAAACTGTACCGGAGAATAGGGTTTCAGGCGTGTATTACTATAGTTCTCATCCAGTCTTTCAAAATGCTCTACGATGTTGGGA
>NZ_JABURJ010000085.1 GCF_014762745.1 Kangiella sp. | reverse complement strand
TGGGCGATAGAAAGATAGCTAATCATTCTATCAGGAGAGATACAAGGATGGGTTATACCCAAGGGGGCAGACCCGGCGTTAGCCGTAACCCATCAAGAAAGCAATCGATGGGTTACGCTCAAAGAGCTAACCCATCCTATGAAAACATAAACATTACGGTAGGGGCGACCTGCGGTCGCCCAAGATCCTACATAAATCTCCGACGTAGGGTGGGCCTTGGCCCGCCCTACCTTGAACTAAACCTTAACGGTGCGGAAAAGTCATGACTTATCCTAGATCCTGAATAAATTTCAGGCGGGCAATTCTCCAAGAATTACCTCTGCATTCCCCTTTATATTCCACAAAGCACCTCACCCGAGGAGTGTCATTCCAAACTAGATTTGGAATCTGCTCTTTACCTCGATAAAAACATCCCCTCTTGTTTGACTCATATCAAGGGCTTTGCCAAAAACTGCCCATAGAATGTGCTCATTGCCCAGATCTGCAAAAACATACGCAGAAAAATATGCAAACTGTTTTGCATAAGTGCTATGGAGAACGAAACCATGATGCCACTTGATCATTTACGCTCACAAATCGATACCATTGATGAGCAGCTTTTAATCCTATTAAAACAACGCTCAGAAGTGATCGACCAGATCTCTGATCTGAAAGGCGAGCTTGGCCTGCCATTACACTGCCCGGAACGCGAACGCCAAATCATCAACAATATCTGTTCGCAAAACCCTACGCTTTATCACCAGCTGGATCTGGTCTGTATTTTCCGTGCCGTTTTTAATGCCAGTTTGAATCTACAACTTCTAAAAAACACCAAACAAGCAGGTTAAATCAATTCATGGAATTAGTATGTCCAGCGGGCAATTACCCGTCATTAGTCAAAGCGGTTGACCAAGGTGCAGACGCGGTCTACATCGGCTTTAAAAATGCCACCAATGCGCGCCATTTTTCAGGCCTGAACTTTAGCGAAAAACATCTACATAAAGGTATCGAATACGCGCACCAGAATAACTGCAAAGTCTATTGCGCGATCAATACCTACCCAAGGCAGGATGGCTGGAAGACCTGGACTTCAAGTGTCGATATGGCGCTGGATATTGGCATTGATAGCCTGATCGTTGCTGACAGCGGCATCATGGATTACATTCGTTCCCGCTCAGATGATTTCCCTATCCATTTATCAGTGCAAGCCTCGGCAACCAATCTTGAAGCACTGAACTTTTATCATCAGAACTTTGGTATTAAGCGTGCCGTTCTACCCCGCGTTTTGTCATTAAAACAAGTCACTCAATTAGCACAAAAATCACCGGTTGAAATTGAGGTTTTTGGCTTTGGCAGTCTCTGCATCATGGCCGAAGGTCGCTGCTATTTATCCTCTTACTTAACCGGTGAGTCGCCGAATACCCAAGGTGTTTGCTCACCCTCCTCTCATGTCCGTTGGGAAGAAAACGATGGCGTGCTCAAGAGTCGATTAAACAACCTGCTGATTGATCAATTTGAAGAAGGTGAAAACGCAGGCTATCCAACTTTGTGCAAAGGCCGCTTTGAAGTTGAAGGTAATATCGAATACGCCCTGGAAGAACCCACTAGTCTGAATACGATGGACATTCTGCCTGAACTGCACCAGGCCGGTGTGGTAGCGATCAAAATTGAAGGTCGCCAACGCAGCCCTGCCTACATTGAAACAGTGGCCAACGTCTGGCGAAAAGCGATTGACTCAGTCCTCAAAAACTCAGCCAAACCCACCGAACAAGACAAACAGAAGCTCACAGCACTGTCAGAAGGCCGCCAAACAACGATTGGCGCCTATGAACGCAGCTGGCAATAAACACTATGAAAACATCACTCGCAGCCGTCCCTTATTTCTGGACCAAACAAGCCTATCAGGACTTCTACCAGCAAGTTGCTGAAACCAATATTGATGCCGTCTATCTGGGCGAAACCGTTTGCTCAAAACGTCGCAGCATGACTTTACAAGACTGGGTGGAGATTGGTAAACAGTTAGCCAGCAAAGGCAAACAGGTAGTGCTTTCAACCATGACCCTGCTCGAAGCAGAGTCAGAGTTGAACTACCTGAAAAAAATTGTCCAGCAAGATCATTTCCTGATCGAAGCCAATGACATGTCAGCGATACAAGTCGCCAACCAAGCAAGCAGGCCATTTGTCGCCGGTAATGCCATCAATATCTATAACAACCAATCGTTAAGCCTGTTCAACAAATTAGGCATGACCCGCTGGAACATTCCGGTTGAACTTGGCCAGGAAGATCTGAAGCCGGTTATCCCAAAAGCACAGGAGTTTGGCGTAGAACTTGAGTATCAGGTTTATGGACGAATGCCACTGGCCTACTCCGCTCGTTGTTTTACCGCACGCCATCATGACCTGCCCAAAGATCGCTGTCAGTTTAAGTGCAAAGATGACGTGGAAGGGATTGCGGTTACTACACGCGAAGGCGATAGCTTTGCACAGATTAATGGCATCCAGACTCAATCGGGCAAAGTCAGCAACTTACTCAATCACTGGCAGAAACTAGAGGCCGCTGGAATCGATTATGCGCGGATTGTGCCCGTAGCTCCCGAAACCACCCTAGAAGTTATTCATGCGCTGAGTCACGCCATTAACAATAACCAGCCAACCGTCAGTTTTACAGACGATACGCGCGAATATTGCAACGGCTACTGGTTTCAGATGGCTGGCCTGGAAATGATCGCCTGATAGTGCTGCAACAGAGTCAGCACCACTTTGGGTATAGCCTCAGGGTCTAATGTATCCAACGTATTCTTAACATGATGCGCCAACTCCGTATCGCCACCGATGGTTAGTTTGCGCTGGAAAAACAACGTATCCGGGTCAATCTTCTGCTGCACCATATCAATCGCATCAACCGTCATCACCGACAAATAAGCATTCGCCGCGCACGCCTGGCGCACAACCTCACGACACACAAACTGACCATTGCGAAAACCAAGCGTCACAAACAACTGCGCATCCCTGATTTCAACCTGCAACCACTTACCGGTCAGATAATCAAAATCACCATCCGCCACCTGCTCCTGCAACACACAATTCAACACCGACTCAATTACTTTCCGATTAACCAGCTGCGGCACCAAACGCACACAAAAACCTAAATTTTTCGGAGCAACCCAGGAAGCAAATTTAGGCAAAAAAGCAGACTTCAAATTATTAGCAAAAGGAAGGTTTAGAACACCAGAGGATTCAGCCATAAAAATTCATCAATTGTTGAAATTGGCTCATTATAAGAACTGCACAACAAATAAAGCATGACCTTGATCATGCGCCTCCTCATTCGAAGAGTGACCTCATCAACCAAGACTGTAGGGGGCTGTTCGAAATGACAAACATGATGTAGGGGCGACCTGCGGTCGCCCAAGATCCTGAGTGAATTGCCCGCCCTACGTTCAAACCAAACCTTGACCGTGCGGACAAGTCATGAGTTGTCCCTACAAACATCAATGGTAACTAAAAATTATCGCCGTTAACTAATATCAATAACCTGTTCAATTACTTTGATAATATAAGGAACCCTTTGTTGGCTGACTGAATCACTGGGTAAATGACCAGGTATAGACTGCATGAACTTTTTGTCATTCAACAAGGTTCTAAACTTATCGGCCAGCGCACTTTTTATCCCTTCACCGACTGAAGCTATATCCTCTAATAACTCTGGCCGCCCTTCTAAAACAGCAACGATGTCTTCAATATCGTGACTGTACATATAGTCGCCATTACCGCGTCCCTCGAAAGCTTCAATTTTGGTGATTAAAAAGTACGGCGCAGTGACAACTTGTATAGACTTTTTATTCGGTAGCCGATATTCAAAAGTATTATCCGCAGCAATCGCATACCATTCATTGCCAAAGCCTAAGATATCAGGGTTAGTCGGCATCACATCAAGAACAACGTCCTCGCTAGTCCATCTACACAAAGGTGCATCTTCGCTCAAGTCTTCGGAAAAACCTTTCTCTCTAAGTCTTTCTGCTAGTTGATAATACTCGTGCTTTGTGGCGACCTGCACAATGGCATCAACATCACGAGTTACCCGAATCGGTGGAGAGGCGCTATCAGTGATCAGCAGTCCAGTCGCGCAACCGCCCAGAAAGACCATATCATCAGCCAGCTCTGCTAACCGGTTAACTGCTAACATCAATATTTCCATATTAGGATTTTGTACTCTAGACACTAACCCAACTCCTTTTCTAATAACTCAATGGCAATTTTTCGTTCACGCGCATTCCCAGCACGAATAGCATCCACCAAAACTAAAAGCTCATAAAGTTTCTGGTCATTCCTGGCAGCCATTGGAGCGGATCGAAATAGTGGCTCTAAAGTCATCCCTCGAACTGTACCTTCGGGATCGGGCCATACTGGAACAGGATCATTATCAGCAACCATCATACTCGCCAACGGCTCAGCCCCGTGCCCTGTAGGCATGCCACGAACTAACTCACCCCGAATCGGGTAAAAGACAAATGGCAAACCATTAACGATAAAAGACTTTAGGTTTTGAAGATGTGGAACAACCTTATCCCCATTTTTAACAGCAAGCTTTGCAACAACTGCGCGCTGGCAGGCATACAACACTTGAGAAGGGCTCATACCAAGCTCTAACGCTAAAGTATTATACGACCACTCCCGGCCGCCAATAGCGAACAACTTAAGCATCACTAAAACATCTTGCGGCTTCAACATAGGTTCAACTATTATTCTATATTCTAAAATCTAGAATTAAGAATGAGCTATATCAAAGAAAATGTCAAGACTGCCCCGAATAGCCAACCCAACCCAATCAAATCAAATTATGAGCCGATTAACCTCACTATTCGGCTCAAAGGCAATGTTAATACGATTGGCACAGACATAGGATGGGTTAGCAAAGCGTAACCCATCTGTTTTTTTTTCTTTATTGATGGGTTACGGCTAAAGCCGGGTCTGCCCCCTTGGGTATAACCCATCCTTGTATCTCTCCTGATAGAATGATTAGCTATCTTTCTATCGCCCA
>NZ_JABURJ010000140.1 GCF_014762745.1 Kangiella sp. | reverse complement strand
CCCCGGGCCACCATTATTCAGAAAGCCTGACTAGAAATAGTCGGGCTTTTTTGTGTTCGTAATATATTACAAATTTTCTCTGTGATTTTTCTAACAAAAAATAACAGAGCCATACGGCTCTTTTATTCAATCAACTTTCTTTGTAAGTTAGCTTATTGCTTACACATCTTTTTGCTCACACACAAAAAACCAGGCTGGGTTTAAATTAAATCGTTCTGATAATGATTGAATGTGTGACTTAGTTAAGCTTCTACTTCCGGAAAGAATTCTGGAAACTAATGAACGGTCACCAATTTCAGGAAAGTCTGCACCAGTTAAGTTGTATTGCTGCATCAATAATCTCAGTACAGCCACTTCGGAACCAACACTCATTGCTTCTTGTTCAAACTGGACGATATCAGGATCTTTACTTTCATACCTTTCAATAGCGTGGGCAATAATCTCAATTAGACCATTTATAGAATCATCTTGCCCATCCTCGGCCTCTTCAAGCAGCTCTTCAATAAACGCTAAGCTTTCTTGATAATGCTCATCATCTTTTATATTGATATAGTCCCTGGCCACCTCTGAAAACTGCTGGTAGCTGGACTTAATAACTTCGGCTATCTGTGACATATCAATCACCTTACCTATACTTTTGGCAAAGTTTATCGTACTCGGCATGAGTTACGATGTGCTTTACATAAAACCTGTTATTGAGGAATTGGATGAAGGCTAACAACCTTAAATTGTTGCCGCCAATATCAATAACCCACCACTTATCCTTGTATTTAAAGTTATCCAATGAAGGAAATAACTGACGTAGCTGATCAGGCGTTTCGAACGTATTCGCTCTTAAAACTCTATACGCATCCATAATCGCGACCCTGTCATTCGGATACTTAACACAGGCCTCCATAAAGGGCCTTTTCGTTATAATGTGCATCAAATTACTTTGTTTCCATTTTGTCAACGATTATACTTCGCGTTTCCATTTTGTCAACCTTGAGCCTTTGCATTTTCTCCACTCTTTGCCCCTACTTTTCTTTTTCACAAAAACCTCACTCTTGACATAGCACCTTTGTATTCCGCATGCATTCGCGCTACATTATTCCTATGGCATGAAGCCATGAATTCCTGCTTCCCGATCTTGGGGGCTTTAGCTAGAAGGATTTGGTATGAAACAGGCTTTTTATATTGCGCTGTCTTTTCTACTTCTGTGCTTTTCTGCGCAGCAGCTTCATTCTGCTGAAACAAACTCGCCTAAACGCGCCATGCAACTGACGCTTGATGGTTCGGTCAACCCGGCAATAGCCCATTTTCTGGTGCAGAATATTGAGGAAGCAGCTGAGCAGGATTATCACTTGATAATTATCAAGGTGAACACCCCTGGCGGGCTGGATCTGGCTATGCGTGACATTATTCGCGCCATTTTGTCGTCGCCGGTTCCGGTTGCGACTTACGTTTATCCGCCTGGATCGCGCGCAGCCAGTGCTGGCACTTATATTCTGTATGCAAGCCATGTATCAGCAATGGCCCCGGCCACTAACCTTGGCGCGGCAACGCCTGTATCTATCGGCGGCATGCCCTCTCCCGATCAGCCAAACCAGCCAGAACAAGACAAAAAACCAACACAAGACGGGGAAAACTCAGAAAAGTCTAACGATCAACCCACTCAGTCCGCGCCATCTAATAAAACCGCCATGGAAAAGAAGGTCATCAATGATGCCGAAGCCTATCTAAGAAGTCTTGCCGATTACCATGGTCGCAATATTGACTGGGTTCGTAATGCTGTGCGTGAGGGAGAGAGTTTATCTTCGAATGAGGCGTTGGAAATTGGCGTAATTGACCTCATCGCAGAAAATCCGCAACAGCTTCTGGCTATGATAGATGGGAAATCGGTTCGTCTGCCTAGCGGACAAGTCAAAATAGATACTGAAGGCATGACCATAGAAGACGTTGAGATTGACTGGAAGACACAACTTCTCAGCATTATCAGCGATCCCAATATCGCCTACATTCTACTGATCGTTGGTATCTATGGACTGATCTTTGAAGGTTACAACCCCGGAACCTTTATTCCTGGCGTCATAGGCGCAATCTGCCTGCTGCTTGCTTTCTATGCGCTGCAAATCATGCCAGTAAACTATGTCGCGGCAGGCCTGCTAGTGTTAGGCATTGCCCTGCTGGTGGTCGAGGCATTTGCGCCCAGCTTTGGCATACTCGGCGTAGGTGGCATCATCGCCTTTATTCTGGGTTCCTTCCTGCTCTTTAACGAGCCGGAAACAGGTATGGCTATCGCCATGCCAATCCTCATCTTCGTCACAATCGTCAGTGTTATCTTGCTGAGCTTTGTGCTTAGCCTTGCCATTCGAGCAAGACATCGTCCCGTGGTCACAGGCACAGATGAAATGCTGTCAGAAATTGGCATAGTCGAGCATGACTTTGAGGGCAAAGGATGGATTAAGATTCATGGAGAAATCTGGAAAGCCCGTAGCTCACAACCCTTAAAAGCAGGACAGCGAGTCAAAGTAGTAGCCGTTAATGATTTAGATTTAGACGTCATCCCCATCACGGATGACAAACCCAAACTTTAAGCTCAATAGAAGGATTTATTATGAACATTTTCTATCCGATTATTCTTGCGCTGATCATACTGACAGTCGCCAGCATGTTTAAGATTCTTCGTGAATATGAACGCGGCGTAATCTTCATGCTGGGCCGCTTCTGGAAAGTCAAAGGCCCAGGCCTCATCATCCTGATCCCTTTCGTGCAACAAATCGTGCGTGTCGATTTACGGATTATTGTCATGGACGTTCCCACACAGGATGTGATTTCGCGTGATAACGTTTCAGTGAAAGTTAACGCAGTAGTTTACTTCCGTGTGATCGATCCGCAGAAAGCGATTATCAATGTCGAACACTATTTTGATGCCACCAGCCAGCTCGCGCAAACTACCTTACGCTCCGTCTTAGGCCAACATGAACTGGACGAAATGCTCGCCTCGCGCGAAAAGCTCAACGAAGACATTCAGGAAATCCTCGACAGCCAGACTGATGCCTGGGGCATTAAAGTTTCCAATGTGGAAATTAAACACGTTGATCTCGACGAAAGCATGATTCGAGCCATCGCCCAACAGGCCGAAGCAGAACGCCGCCGTCGCGCCAAAGTGATTCACGCACAAGGTGAGATGGAAGCCTCGCAAAAACTATTTGAAGCTGCTCAGGTTCTAGGGCAAAAAGAAGAAGCACTGCAACTTAGGTACTTACAAACCCTGACAGAGATTGCAGGCGAAAACAGCAACACCATCGTCTTCCCATTGCCGATTGATCTGATGAAAAAGTTCATGAGCAATAAAGACTCTTAGCCAATACTCAAACAGGCAAATAGCTTCTAACTATTTGCCTGCTTTTTCATACAGCAAGATTTTCCGTATTAATTTCAGCGCCATAAGCATCCTGTCTGTCATTAGCTTCTGGATCCACAGCCTTATGAGGCTCGTTGTCGAAAACTGTTCTAATGTGCCCTTCAGATGGCTCATTTGCCAGGTCACCAAAAAATGACTTTATTTTGAAGATAGGCGCCCTGTCTTCTGGGTCCACATCCGACTGATGAACATAGTTGGCGTATATATAAACCTCATCGACTTGTGGCGTGGCTTCACCCTTTAATAGTCCCTCTGCATAGTCTTTTAGGTCTTCCGGTATTTTATGTTCTGCATCATCAAGTAAAGGCTCAAAGGGTACCTCAGCTTCCACAGCTCGTTTGTGCATAAGACGTAAATATACATTTGCGAGCTGCTTTTTTACCTCTTTTTTTCCAACCAACCAGATTGCGTTACCTCGCCTTTCCTCTGTAACTGTGTACCCGACCCTTTCAGCTTCCTGGCGTATAGTTTCAATCTCATCATCACTATATAAATATTTCACTCTATACACATCTTGATTAACTCTTCCAACACGGTCAAAGGCACTTGCTCGTTGGCCATGTCTCAATTCTAGACGAGCTATACGGGCCAACTTATTTTCGAACTCCCCTTCATCTTCAGCATAGCCACCACCTATGTCCGAATGAACACCGATAAACTCTTGCTGTTTCAAACCACCGCCATCAAAGGGAGTCAGGCTACTTAATGGGAAGTTCTTACGAACTTCGTCTCTGGCCGTGAAATGCTCAACGTAATCAGCCGAAGCCGCATTTAGATGAAAGTTAAACGGTTGAATCACATTTTGATAGTATGGGACTTCAACCTCTCGACTTCTACGACGAACAGTTCGCACTCCCGCTTCAACTTCCCACTCAGCATTATTAATGTTGTCGCCAGCTCGGTCTTTCTTAAACCCTAGAGCACCAGCCCAACCATCAGCAAACGATGCGACTGTATCGTAGATACCCACAAACCCAACTTTTACATTCGGCCCAGCCGCTCGGTCATGGATCTCATTTACAAAATGTCGCGCTTGTGCCGCGCCACGACTAAAGCCAAAAACATCGACAATAAACTCTTTGGCACAAGGCCTTTCATCAAAGAACTCCGCCGTTTTCCTTATTGCTCTATGAACACGCTGAATTGCCCCATCGCCTAAAGCAAGACCGGATAACTCATAGTCAACTTCATCCACTCCATCAATTGTACCCACCCCATTTTCGTAGAAGTATCGATAATGATGTAATTTCTCTTTATCCTCGAACCTGTAGTAGCGCTCAGATAATTTTGCAATATTTGTCGCTTTTCCTCTAGGTGTATCATTTTCTTTATTATTGCCCGTACCATCGAAAAAAACACCTATCCTCATTACCCAAGGACACTGTTGTGGATACTCGTTTGGACTATTTCTACTACTCATTATTATTCCTTGTTCTGAGGAGCTCCCGGATACCAGTCATCAAATAGTTCCACTGGCCCCGTATAGGTTCCATTTTCCATCGCTTTTTTTGCCTGTTCTAAACAATCAAGCCGATAGTGCTCACCCTCAATAAAAGATTTATATTTTGTTACTACTTCATCTGTCTTTTTGCCAACCCCCTCACCAAGTATCATGATGTCATCTTGTGCTTTAACATACTCGCCCTTTGCTAATTTTACCCATACTGTATTGTTTGGTCTGATATCAATAATTATTGTAGAGTCTGGCCGGCTATCTAACTCAGGGTCATACCACGGAGGGAAAAAATAAAGATTATTCATTACTTTTTCGCCTGGTAATTCTACCCTAGCTTTATAATTACTTTTATCCGCCCATGAATACCACTTTATATCAATATATTCAGTTGGTGGCACAGAGTATAGCGACTCACTACCAGAACCCCAGTTATGATTTGCACTACAACCGAGAGAGCCTGTAACTGAGCCTCCTCCACTGCCATCTAAGTACACACTTTCTATTTGCACATCACTTTCAGAACTATTATTTGCTGATATGGTTATAAATGGCTTAACTTTTCCCCGTTTTTTCTTCTTATATGTTGGTTCTTTTAGGCTAATTTTTAATATTTTCTCGATATCTACACCGTTGGGTAACCTATCCTCAACCCCTTTCTTTACCAAGTATCTAAATCCATCTCTTAGTCTTACGAAATCGCTAAACCTATCATCACGCAAAAACTTGCGTATATTTTCTTCAACATCCTCATCATCCATAAATGCAGCGCCAAGCTTTTGAGTGAAGTTGATATAGCTATACAGCTTTTCACCGTAGCCATAGCCATATTTATCTGCTGAATACAGCGCATAATCTAACCAGATTAACTTTTCGTTATCAGTAAGATTTCGCCAGAAGTCCGGTTTTTTCTTATCAATATATTCTTTTATTTTTTCTATTCTTTTGTCTTCCGTCTCTGAGTTACTAATATATTTAAACTTATAGTCTTTTTGCGTCGGATTTGTCTCTTGTGTTGCGGCACATCCACACACCAACAGTAATGACAATAGTAGTAGACTGAATAATCTCATTATTTTCCTCTGGTTTAGGCTTGAGCTGGCTTTGGGTAAGTCACTTTGGGACAGTTTTTATCAATATATCGATTAGTGTCTCTGACTCTGACGTAGGGGGAGAAATTGCTGTCGCTGATAAACCTTATCAGGTTGTCATCAACTTCGGGATCTGCAATGAAGTCTTTTCCAATCTTACAGACAATATCCAGATAGCCTTCGATTAGAAACTCATTTCCGAAATGCAGTTTTTTAGCATCGACCACTACAGAGTCTATCCACTCAAGAACTTCCTGGTCAGTTAATTCTTTCCAGAAATCAGGATAATTGGATCGGATTCTTTCTTTCTGTGCTTCGAGAAATTTCCGATAATAATTATCTACGAATAGTTTTTTGATTTTTGATAGTTTCTTTTCTTCCATGGCTAGCCAACTATTCCACTTTGACCAATGATTCACCTTTGTCGATAAATCCACCTATGGCAGTTTTATCGCCTATCCTTGCTACAGGCTTACCATTGATTTTAACAACGCTGGAGCCTGTTACTATGGTATCTATGGTGTCATCGCAGGTTATCTTGTCTCCGACCACGGCCACTGGCTTTCCATTTACTTTGACTAAGGTTTGTGCAGCCTGTATTGGGCCATTTTTATGAATGCTATTTTTTGTTCCCTTGCAGGTGTGGGTATGTCCATTTAATGCTATCGATTTCATTCTTTACTTCCGATTATCCACTTAGCGTATTGTTCATTGTTATCTTTCATGACGATAACAGTATCGGGATAGATTTCTGTGACTATGCTATCAGTTGCTGACTCTTCACTCTCCATCAGCTGTCTTAACACCACAGGATCATAATGTCTGAAAAGACTCACCTTTCCTTTTTCATCTTTCTGATATATCCATTCTGAAAGTTTGTTTACCCATTCTTGGTGACATAGTTCACTGGCGATTACAAAGCCCACATCTTCATTGATTATGTCATCGATAATCCAGCTTGTATCTTCAGCTTCTAAGTCTAGCAAGTATGGCGCTACTGCTTTTAGCTCCTGTCTCCTGTCCTTCACAAACAGACTGCTATACTTATCTTTTCTGCCTTTGATATGCGCAAACAGGGTTTCATTCTTTGCTGCATCAATAATCGCGTAGTTTCTTATACCAAGACTTGCTTTCTCAAGCTGCTCCTTTAGCTCTGCTTTGCTTAATGACTGTTTGCTCAACATTGCAAATCCTTGCTTCGTGTCTAGCTATTATTCTCGCACTCTTCGCAGAATGGTAAGCCTTCATTTGCAGCACCTTTTAGTGCTTCAATCTGGCTTGCTGAACCTGATCCGAGATTGATAGCAGAACCTTTGATATTGATCTCTTTACCTTCAATGGTAATGCCACTGCTATCAATAATAATGCTTCCACCTGGCCCTGCAATTGCTAATGTATCAGAAGCCTGCAACAGATATTTGTTAGTTCTGGTAAAGATTTTTTCCACCGCTTCCAATGTATATTTGCCAGCTACTTTGTGCTCGTAGTGCCCTCCTACTTCTTGTGAGTGATTGGCATAGACATAGTCTTTCTGATGGTTGTTGACGGTATTGATGGAATCTTTTTCAATTTCTACAGTTCGGTTCTTGCCAATCTTGAGCACACTATCATTACCAATCTGAACGGCCTGGTTATTCCCAATCTCTATTTCTTCGTCATTACCAACTTTTTCTTTGCGGTCATTTTTGACTTCTACTGTTTCATCATTATCGATGGTTTTTCGACGGTTATTACCTACCCAATGGAACTCTTCATTTTCCACTTCAATACTTTGGTTACGCTCGGCATGAATCAGCAGGTGCTCTGCTCCCTTGCGATCTTCAAAACGAATTTCGTTGGCGGTATCTTTGGTACCATCTGGTGTGCTGCGCGATATCCAGCCACTTTGAGTCTTGTTATTCGGTAGCTGGTAGGGTGGCATATTTCTTGCGTTATAGACGCGGCCTGTAATGATGGGCTTATCTGGATCACCATCTTCAAATTCAACCAGTACTTCCTGACCAATGCGAGGGATATTGATCCCTCCAAAGCCTGCGCCAGCCCATTGGTGTGAGACTCTCACCCAGCATGAGCTGTTTTCATCTTTTTTACCTTCTCGGTCCCAGTGAAACTGGATTCTGACGCGTCCGTACTGGTCGGTATAAATCTCTTCGCCTTCAGGACCCGTTACGACTGCGCTTTGCAGACCTTTGACTGATGGTTTCTGATAATTCACATCAGGCCTAAATTGTACATCCGACGGAATCAGCTGTGCTTTATTTTTAATTTCCTGCTTAGATTCGCTCGAATTCTTATAACTGTCATCTTCAGCGTAGTATTCCAGTTCGGTAACCAGATAGCTGTTCCCAATTTCATTGATATTTTCATGTTTCGCTATTGAGTAGACATGACCAACTTTGAGATCACGAATATTGCTCTCGGCATAGACTTCCAATTGATGCTTTTGAATCGCTTCAAGTCTTTTTGCTGTTTCGGTTTGTCCATCACTTTTATTCTGATAGTCACCCGGGTAGCGATAGACTTCCATATTGTCAGCAGCTAGAGCTTCATTCTCAGAGCTCTCGTTTTCCACTCTTAACGAGCTGGCAGGGTGTTTGAAATCGTAGCTATTACTGCTGTATTTGGTGGGCAGCAACTGACTGCTGGTTTGCCATTCGCTGAAATGTTCCGATTCAAGAGTGCCGTAGCTCTGACTTAGCAGACCACTACCTTCACTTTCATATTGATTCTTATCGTCGAGCAAGATGAGCTGATGCTGATTGGCCTGCTGTTTGAAATGATAGAAAATTCCGGCTTCGGCCAGTAGTCGCTGCATAAAATCCAGATCGGTTTCCTGATACTGCACGCAGTATTCATGTACCGGATAACTCGCGGTCAACTTTGACTCAAACACCACCTGATGCTCAGCCAGCAGTTGCTCCACTATCTGTGGGATGGTTTTGCGTTGGTAGATTCTGATGTTTGTCCGCTGCGACAAAAGCCACAGTTGCGGCACCAGTTTTAATTCATATTGATACAGGGTGTCGGAGACTTTCCCTCGATGTCTTATCTCACACACAATACCATTAAAGGTACGCTCTCCGCCGTCATTCAACTCAAAGCTAAAATCGATAGCCTTACCCATCAGCTTATTTGGCTCTATAGCTGATAATTGCGAAAGACAGGTCAGGGTAAACTGATATGGCCTGGATAGTGCTTCATTGCCCACTACTTTGGTCAGCAACAGCGTATCGTTGCCAAGCTCAGTGTCAATGCGGATTAAACGGTTGGTTTGTGAGAATTTTTCGAAGAGACCCATCAACGATCCTTGTATACATTAAATGGTACTGAGAAAAAAATACGACACAGCCTGAACTGTGCCGTATCTGGTTTTACATCATAGAAGCTTTAGCAACATCATAACCATTGCTAATTGGACTACTAGCTTTATGGTCATCGTCATACGGTGTGTATTTCTGTTCAATCTTAGTAAAGCTCAATGTGATTTCTTCAACTGGACGCTCGCCATCAGAATTCACACGGTATCCACTAATCATGCAGTCACTCAATACATACTCCATGTAGCTCTCTAGAGTATCGCCCGTTTTAGTCAGGTGTAACTCAACTTTCTTACCTTTACCAACGCATGCCTCTTTAAACAGGTATGGCGTTGTGTTGTCCATGTATTTCGTTACACGCAACTCGCTAACGTCCGCTGAAGTAGCTTCACGATCCTTGCTGGTACCTACTCGAGCAGTAATACCACGCTGAACACCCCAATCGATTGATAGCACATCAATCCAATCTTCGTGTCCTTTTGCAGTAGCTTCACCCTTGATGTTGTCATAATTCATGAAAATCGACATGAATATTACTCCTTTTTTGTTTTGACTATATTCCGCTTAAAAAAGCATCATTTGCGACCTGATATATCAGATACATCCGAGATACTATCGTTTACTTCAAAATTTTCAACTCTTTTTTTACTGATCGCAGTTTTTTTTGAAATAGGTCATATTATTGTGCCGTCAATTCTGGCGATTGCTGCTGACTGGTCTCCTGCGCTGGCAAATATGCTTCCGTGCTTATCTCCAGTTCGCCATCTTTCAGCAGCACGGTAACATTCTGCAGCTCATCTTCCTGCAGCAGGCGGGTCAGGAAATAATCGGAAATTTGCGGCAGGATACTCTGCTGAATGATTTTCTGGATATTACGAGCGCCAGAGTCAGTTTCTGTGCAGCGTTCGACAATATTCTCAATCAGTTCGTCAGCAAAGGTGCAGACCACCTTATAGGAATCCCTAACCCGATCGCTTACTTTAGCCAACTGAATTTTCGTGATATCCCGCAGGATCTCCTGGTCCAGCGCCTTGTAGGCCAGCAAGGTGGCGCGCCCAAGGAAGGCAGGCTTGAAATAGGGCAACAAATCCTGATGCAAAACCTGAGTCAGTTCTTCATATTCCTGCTCTGGCGTAGTCTCGACAGCTTCTTCATCATCAGCCTCTAATCGCGCATAATCCATCATGGTTTCAGTTCCGGCATTAGTGGTCATCAGGATCACACTATTTTTGAAGTCGATATCTCGGCCTTCGCCGTCTTTCATCATGCCCTTATCAAATACCTGAAAGAACACCTCCTGTACGCCCGGATGTGCCTTTTCCATCTCATCCAGTAGTATCACTGAATAGGGATTGCGTCTTACTGCCTCGGTCAGGATGCCGCCTTCACCATAACCGATATAACCCGGAGGCGAACCCATCAAGAGTGATACCTTATGCTCTTCCTTAAACTCCGACATATTAATCGTTATCACGTTTCTCTCGCTACCATAAAGGGTCTCAGCCAAAGCCAATGCAGTCTCCGTTTTACCGACACCGCTTGGGCCAGCGAGCATGAAAACTCCACGTGGCTTGTTTGGATCCATCAGCTTGGCGGCTGACACGCGCATACTTTGCGCAATGGCTTTCAGGGCCAAATCCTGGCCACGCACACGCTCCGTCAGCTGCTCTTCCAGTTCCAGCACCTGATTGATATTCTGCTTTTTCATTTTGCCGACAGGAATGCCTGTCCAGTCTGAAACGATGGTCGCAATTACCGCCTCATTGACAGTTTCAAAGACCATTGGACTTCCTTGTTGCACAAAATCAAGCTCAGCCCTTAATTTTTCCAGTTGCCCTGGCTTCTTTTCTTCCTGCTCGTGATAGGCATGTATCTTTTTAACTATCGCCAGTTCCGCCTGCCACTTGTCGTTTAAACCTTGCAGCGTCTTTTGCTCCTGCTCAATCAATGCCTTGAGCTCTGCCACTCGCTCCTCATGAGTCCCCTCAATTTCACAGATGGCCAGTTCTTTTTGCCAGCTTTCTACGGATTTCTCACTTGCCTCGATCACTGCCGGTTTGGCATTCTGGCTCAGGTTGACTCGGGCACAGGCAGTATCTAGTAGGCTCACCGATTTATCTGGCAGCTGCCTTGAAGGGATGTAGCGTTGTGATAACAGGACACAACTGGTCAGGGCTTCATCAAGAATATGCACCTTATGATGTTTTGCCATTACTTCCGAAACGCCACGCATGATATCAATGGCAGTACTGACATCCGGCTCTTCAACCTTTACCACCTGGAAACGTCTCGATAGGGCGGCATCTTTCTCGAAGTATTTTTTATATTCGGCCCAGGTGGTGGCGGCAATCACTCTTAACTCACCTCTGGCCAATGCAGGTTTTAACAGATTGGCCGCGTCATTCTGGCCTTCTGCACCACCGGCTCCAATCATGGTATGAGCTTCATCAATGAACAAAATTACCGGCTTGATGGAAGACTTTACATCGGCAATTACCTGCTTCAGGCGGTTCTCAAACTCACCTTTTACGCCAGCCCCGGCCTGCAATAACCCCATGTCCAATACTCGGATCGATACGTTATGTAATACCTCAGGAACTTCTTTGCTGATAATTTTCTGTGCCAGACCTTCCACTACCGCTGTTTTACCGACACCCGCTTCACCGGTCAGGATTGGATTGTTCTGACGACGCCTGGTCAAAATATCGATCATCTGTCTGACTTCATTTTCGCGCCCTAGAACCGGATCCAGTTCACCCGCCTGCGCCTGCTGGGTCAGATCAATCGTATATTGCTCCAGCGCCTTTTGGCTGCCAGCTTTTTTTATCGCTGCATCTTGTGGCTGACTGCCGATATTTTCGCTGCTACCTGATACTATGGTGGCAAAGTCGGCTTCCAGCTCTGCACAATCAATCTTACTCAGTTCCTTGCTCATGCCAGACATCAAAAACGACAGGCTGTCATCGTTGCACAGCACTAAGAATAAGTGACCCGAACGAACACTGTTACTTTGCTGGTTAATCGAGGCAGAAACCCAGGCCTTCTGTATCATCTTCATCAGATACTCGGATAAAGCCGGTGCGTGTCCATTACCAGTTTTAAACTGCTGTTCTGCTTTTAAGATATCCTGTTCCAGCAGATCACTATTGACTGCAAAGTACTTCAAAATTTCATGCACATCATTGGTTTCGCTTTTTAACAGCTCAATTAACCAGTGCTGTATTTCCACATAATAATGGGTCTTGCTAAAACAGGTAGCCACTGCCTTTTCCAGCGAAGACTTACATTCATCATTTAACTTTTCGATTAAATTCCGTATTTCTTTGTTTGCCATTGTCGTTTCCTTTTTATAAAACTACTTGAGTTGTTTCATTCAAATTACCAAGCCAGCTATCAGCGCCCAGTTCTGAGCCACCGTTAGCAGAACTCAGTTGTGCAGCTTTGCCTAGATTAGGATTGATTACTGCTGCTACTTCATATTCAATTGCAGAGTCCAGATAGCTATTAATCATCTGTTTAATAGCCTTCGACTGTTGTTTCATCTCCAGCCATTTTTGCTGGCCCAGCTGATCTCTAACGTATAATCGGATTACAAGTTTCTGCTCATAGTTCCACTGCTTTTCG
The DNA here is from genome assembly GCF_014762745.1 of Kangiella sp. Taxonomy (GTDB): domain Bacteria; phylum Pseudomonadota; class Gammaproteobacteria; order Enterobacterales; family Kangiellaceae; genus Kangiella. The sequence continues at coordinate 29,269 of NZ_JABURJ010000140.1, read as the reverse complement.
CCAAGCATCACATCCAGTCCCAGGCGGTTAAAACTACCCGCGTTGCCCAGTCGGCTTTTGTGCTCATCAGGTATGGCCAACCAACTGCCGACACATTGTTCAATTTCAACCTTATCGAGATAGCCAACCAGCCAATGCTCTATAACTGTTTTGAGCGCTGCCGCTGTATTAACGGTAGTTGGCATCAGCCCGCAATAATAGGTGGCCGCCCGGTCGTTATTGGCTGACACCATTCTTGTTTGGTACAGACTACTGGCAATATCCAGATCATTGGCTGTATGACTTAACGCAGGTGCTAACTGACAACGCTTTTTTCCCTTCGCAAGCAGTTGATTCAATCGCCTGGTCAGCATTAACAGAAAGGTATCCGCACCTGCTCCCTGATCCTTGATGCTTTGCAGTATGTCCTGACTGAATATCTCCGGCAGCGGGCTATAGGCATCGAGTAAATTTAATCCCAGATTTTGCTGGTCTGATACTGCCCGGTGAAGATCAAGCACATCGCTTTGTCTAATCATTGCCGCCTCATTTATATAAACTGAATCTGACCCATGCGCGCCGGGTATCGCAGTTTTTGTTGATGTTGGCCATTAGTTACTATCTCTAACTCGGTAAAACTATTAATCGCGGTCAGTTCTGTTAACAGGCGACTTATCACCAAACCAAACAGATAGAGACTAAAGTTGCCAAAGGGCTCGGTTGATATCTGTACCGTTACTTTTTGCCCACTAATAAAACCGGAATGCTTTTTATCAAAGGCACGCTTAACTATTCGCTCAGTTTTGCAATCTGTAATCGCTTCAATCATCAAATTGATTTGATTATCCTTGTAGATATTTGCCTGCTGTAGAATTTCCTGTAAGGCCGCGACGCCATTAGTTGTGATGTAGCCGATCCCAGTCTTCTTCAACAATGACCAACGAGCCTGACCATTGTGCTCCACACTTTTTCCCGCACGCACAGTTTCAACCAACTCAACCGATTTTAATTCTGAGCGCGCTTCATGAAACTGTATCACCAGTTTTTGAGCTCTATTGATAACTCGGCTGATGTCCTTATGGTTTTTTACCCAGACCATCGGACAAATGATGTGTTCATCCTGCTCTTCGTTACCCAAAATGCTGAGCACCGTTTTACTGTAACTACCCTGCTGTGCCGATTTATGAATGCGCTTTGCTGACCATCTTAATGAGCCTTCTAGCTCAATCCCTGGCTGATAGGCGGCGGCCAGTGTTTGTCGCTCGGATTTTCCCTGTAAATAATCCACTCTATCGACTTTATAAACCTCAAGGATTTCTCCTTTACTTCCGCGCACCTCAATCTCACGCGTCTCATTGCCTTTTAACTTATAAGGCTCTGCAGCCTGCTGGAACAGATTGAGCACCGGCAGACAGCCATAGGCAAAACTCTTATGGGTAATTGCTTGCTCAAGTTCTGGATTGTCGGTCAGCAGATAAAGGTTTATGACCAATCTCTCGGTTGCCTTTAATTCAAGTTCCAGCTGGTCCAATAACAAATGCTCAAAGCTCTGTTGCGAATTCAATACTTCGCGTGCCAGTTGCATGGAGTCCAGTTGCTGATAACTTTTGGGTAACAGATTCAAATCGATATCAAAACCGGCCTTTTTCATTACACCGCTATCCAGCACCTTGCTGCAGTCACCATAAACTAGCTCAAGGCAAACTAGATCTCTTGCCATTGCCTGATACAGCAGGCTATTGATTCTCGGCTCATCATTTAGCTTCAGACCAATTTGATTGATTGCTATCACTTCATCCTTGGCCACTACTTTTTGTACTGCAAGCTCAATAGTTAGCTTTGCTTTAATGTGGCTACTGGCTTTGTGTTCTGGTTTTTCAAAGGGCAATCGGCTATAGGTTGCATTTACAATATCTATTGGCGCCAACTCTGTGCTGGCAGCTGTGGCAAAGGTCCACTCTTCGCCCTTATCATCGACGACACTGATTAACTCGCCTTTCTCTATTCGAGTAGTCGTCGTCAAACTACCATCCAGAACACATTTTATAGCGCTGGTTGCTGGAAAGGGTGCCTCCACATCAGGGTATAAAGTACCCATAATCGACTCAGCCAGTTCATCAACACCATCATCCAGCTTCTTACTGATTTTTGCGTTCAAAAATGCTACTGATTCAATGAGTCGATTTACATTCGGGTCGTCAATGCCCTTCTCATTAATCCCAAGGTTGGGCGCCAGACCAGGATTGGCCCGGGCAAACTCCACCGCTTCCTGCTTGATCGATTCCAGCTCACGCTCAAAGTAGCTCAGCAATCTGTCACTCATGATAGAGCTCCTTTATTTCGCTAGCATTTTCCATCACATCAATATTGGTTCTAATATTTATCTGCTCCTTGGTTTTCAGTTCAGCTTTAATATCCAGCCGTAACACTCGGTCTTCTTTATTCTTATTTTCCAGGATTTCGATAATCATATTTTCTATGCGCGGTTCATATTCCCTGATCACCTGATGGATCTGATTCGCCAGCTCTTTTCTTTCCTCTTCGGTACCAACGCTGCCAAAGTTAAAGTCATTAATGCCGTAGTTTAGAATCGACCTTTTTGCGTTAGGAAACTGCTCACCAGTCAGCAGCAGACTCTTTCGGGTATTCAGCATTCTTTTCAGGTCTTCACAGATCGACTTCGCCAGCCAGTCCTGCTCGCTGGTGATCTCTTTTCCGGTTAATCTTTCCCACAAACTTTCCATGCTCTACTCGCTATTTTTAATTTCTGTGGTAAAGCTGATTTTGCTTTCGATACCATCCAGCTGATAGTGCGGCTCAATCATCATCTGACACTCAAAGCTGCCCGGGCTGTTATGCTTGGCTGAAACTTTAATCTGTGCTGCTCGTAACGGATACTTGGCCTTGAGCTCCATCGAGGTGCTTTGGCTGGCCGAGACATATTGTCGCAACCATCGCTCCAGATATTGCTCGCATTCTTCCTCACTCAGGAACTTACCAATCTTTTGACGGCTAATGACTTTGATGTAATGAGCAAATCTTGAAACACATAAAATATATTGCAGCATTCCCGCCAGCTTACTTGAGGTGTTTTCCTGCTCTTTCACTTCAAAGATCGAATAGTTACTCTGGAATAGAAGATAAGGGGTATGCTTAATAATTGTGATTGGAATAAAGCCGCTGGCTTCCAGGGCTCTGGCCTGCCGCTCCTGAATCCAGGCACTGACCGGCGGAACCTTTATCACCAGCTCCGGATTTTCTTCATAAGGCAGGCCATCAACCATGCCACCGCCTACCTGATCGCGCTTCATGCCCCTAATCGTCACGTACCAGCCATATTCCGCAAAAGCGCGCATGGTCACCGCAGCAAAAGCAAAACAGCCATTAGCCCACAGCCTTTCGCGCTCATGTTTGATGGTTTCTTCGAACAGCAGTTGATTGTTGTAGAGGCTTCTCTGGTAACGCTTCCTGATTAAAATCTCCGGAATGACGCAACCCAGATAGCGACTTTCCGCTTCGGTTCGCAGGCTGTTCCATTCGCGATATTCGCTCTGCCGGAACAGATCCTTTAATTTCAGATTGGGGTGCAGACCAGCAAAACTGTCAATGCCGAAGAACTCAGCCTTGGTATTACAGATAAATGGCGCGAATGAGACTGCGGCTATCTTGCCCATGAGTTTCAGCACTTCGATATCGCTGATGATGCCCGGCCTGCGTTGCAACTGAATCTTGTAGCTTCCGATCAACAGGGAAAATGGCTCTCCACCGGGCCTGTCGTATTCCCCCTCATAGACCTTTTTGTAGATTTCGCTCTGCTCATAGTCCAGCACCTTGCCCAAATCCTTGGCAAGGGCCTGAAAACTGACATCCAGCACCTTTATTTTGAGCTTACGCTTGTTGCTGTAGCGCGCCTTTTCATGACAGAGATAGCTTACCGCCCGCCAGTCTGCCTCGAGTTTCTGAAATCTCGGATGATGCAGTATGGTGTTAACCGCTGTATTGAGATACTCGTCGATCTCTACGACCAGTCGCGTAATCAGGTCTACAAACTGCTGTAAATCACGCACAGCAACAGGTGGTTGCTCTAGATGGGGACTAAGCAATCCTTGCTGGGAGGCTTGTAAATTAGACGCGTTCAGCTCCATGCACTCGACAACGCTCTGTTATGGGGTTTTACGAAGCGTGCAAGTCTACCAGCTTGCGAGCACCATCTAAACTAGAAAAATGTGAAATATATCTGAAAGGTACAATTTGATGCTTAATTTCAATGCTTGATGTGATAACTGGCTTGTACTACATTGTGGAGACTTAATAGAGACAGAGGTTACTATGCAAATCAACGGAAGCTTCACAGTAACGCTAAACCCTTTAGAACCAAATATTAACGGCACAGACGGCATGACCTTTCGCCGCATGTCGATAGAAAAAGTCTTCACCGGCCCATTGGACGCCACCAGTAATGGCGAAATGCTCAGTGTTATGACCCCAACCAAAGGATCCGCGGGTTATATAGCTATTGAGCAGGTGGTTGGCTCACTAGAAGGAAAACAGGGCAGCTTTGTCCTACAGCATTACGGTGTGATGGAATTAGGAGCCGAGAAACTAACTCTCGAAGTTATCCCCGATTCGGGCGTGGGGCAGTTAGTAGGACTGTCTGGGCAGATGAATATTTATATTGAAGATGGCAATCACTTTTACGAGTTCGAGTATCAGTTGCCTTAACCTTATCTGTTTCACTACTATGACTACCCTGGCAGTTTTATTTTTGTATTAGCTGCCAGTCAGCCATAAATATTACTTTCTATGCCAACAAATGAATTCCCTATTGCTAGTGCAGCCCATTGCTTTTATCAGTTCTTCATTATCAAAGCCTGGTAGTGCTTGGTATTTCGGAATAAGCGCATCTTCTCCAGTGGCACCCTGAGGATAACTACAAAAACAATCGGTTGCTCTTAATACCCACCAGACATCTGCTCCCCATGGCCCAGAGTCATTCGTATGAACTTCTATGCTTTCCATTTTATCCCACAGGATTGTTTGTATCGTACCATCGGGATAAGCAACTGTAATAGTTCCATCTTTATCGGTTACAGTCACCTCAGCTTCAAACAGGGCCGACTTTTTTCTCTGCTGATACCAGTTTTTAATTCTTTTAAACATACGAGTCTAATTCACTATTGATTGATGCACCTAAATAATTGCCTTATCTAGCATTTATCTTGCATAGCAAGCTGGCTTGAATATAAACATATTATCAACTACTTGTGAGTTACTATACATTATTAGAGCAAAGCAAAGCCTAATTTGTAAAATATATTGTAAATTCATCTCGCACCATCTTAATATGGGTGATCTCAATACTATGACAGGGAGTCAACATGAGCACGCCATCTTCATTGAACGAAGTCTTTAGGTTTTCGGTTAGAAGACCTCCAGTTTCAGAGTTAAATCAAACAGTTTTACATATTTCTTCTTCCACCGATTTCAGAGCCAGTCTTTCTGAGTCTTTACAAAAGAATAAGCAAGAATCTAGGATAGAGCTTGCTGCTGTTTCTCAAGATTATCTTAATCAACATAATTTCGCTGACATCATAGAGGCTCTTCAAGAATCGCAACTCTACCGAAATTTGTCACACCAATTGCTACAGACCGATAACCGGGACTTAAGATTATCAGAGGTCATAAACACTGTTTTCTCTGAGCCATTATCTGGCTCTAATCATTTTGAAGCCAATGAGCAGCTACTTTTGGATAGTGTTTTAGCCTATCGATATACCAGCAAGGATATACCAGACCAAGAATCAGTTTTAGCCTTAGCCAAAGCGCTCACAGCTACTGTGTCTAATACTTTAAGTCTAACTGTTAGAGAATTAATGATTAGTCCTTTAGTATTTGGTGAGGACATTAAGGAGGGGGTAGAGATTGTTGAAGGTGTTACTGATGAGCCTCCTGCTAATACCAACGATGAACGTTTAAAAAATATTGAACTTACAATTGGTAGACTAAAGAAACTGGATTCGCCTGATAAATATCAAAAGCCCGTTATTATTGATTTAAAACCCGAGGTTTCAGAAGTACCACTAATTCGTTCAAAAAACTTTTTTTCGTATTTCAACCCATTCTCAAAGACATCCGCTTTGTCTCGAGGCAAAATTAAGAGTGATATATTGAAACCAATTAAATTCACTCCTTATCTACTTCAAGAAGAAACAGTCAATGAACTACCTTTAACTTCACAGAATCTCATTAAGGCTGAAACTGGTTTAGATCTTGCAAAGCACTCTCTACCCGATATTGTAAACGCCCTCGAAGAAGTTTGGCGTTCACAGCTAATCATCACACCACCATTATTATTTTTCCCCCGTCCGGACATACCAGTCTCCAAAGGTAAAGTTGAACCTGCGGGGGTTGCTGATCTAATGATAGTTAGACAACAGCTTAAACAATATCAAAGTGGCGAAGTTGCACATATCGAGAATATTTTACGTGGAGAAGAGAAGACTAGAGAGCACCGTAAACTTGACACTATGGAGCATACAGAAAGCGAAACTATTGAAGTTGATTCCACAACGGAAAATGAACTCGAAACAACTGAAAGGTTTGAAATGCAGTCCGAAGCAAGTCGAACCATTAAAGAAGATCAAAGTGCTAAAGCAGCGCTCTCAGTTTCTGGTTCATATGGCCCTTCAGTTAGTTTTACTGCATCTGCGGAAGGTTCAATTTCATCAACGAAACAGAAAGCCACCAAAGCCTCTACCCGTTATGCCAAAGATGTTGTAGACCGCTCCCTTAGCCGCATAGTCGAGAAGAAGAAAACCACTAAAACGCTTCGGATCTTACGCGAGATAGAAGAAACAAATACCCATAAGCTTACGGCACCAGGAGATGGCGATCATATAAGTGGAGTTTATCAATGGGTTGATAAGGTTTATGAAGCTCAGATATTTAACTATGGTAAACGACAATTATTTGAATTTGTTATTCCGGAGCCAGCCGCTTTATTATGGTATTCAATGCGGTCTCCTAAAAGTGGTGAGCAATTACCACCTCCAATTCCACAGTTTGATGTCCAACCGAATGAAATAGATGAAAGTAACTATGCCTACTACGCTAGTTTGTATGGAGCATCTGATATAACCCCTCCTCCTAAGAGTTATGAATCTGTTTCCAAAGCATTTTCTGCACCAAAGAGTGCCGACCATGATGACCCCGTAATTAATCATAATGATGAAATATCCATTCCTGATGGTTTCGAAGCGCAGTCTTTCACAGCACGGGGAGCTGCTTCAACATTCACCCGACATGACCATCGTACTTTTACCGTAGTCGTTGGTAATTATATGGAACGCATCTCGACTGTTGTCGGTCTCATAGACCTAATTGAAAAACCCTTCCTGCCCGTGATGACTGATATGGGTGGCGATCGTGACTTAACTAACAAGGTCCCAGTTGCATTTTCAGCTGTTGGTTATGACTCTTACGCTTTAACCATCGTTATCAAGTGTAAACGTACCAACTATGCCATGCAGAAATGGGCACATGAGACCTATCAAAAAATTCGAAATGCTTATGAAATACGCGTTGCTGACTGGGAGAATAAGGTTGCCGGTATTTTGCAGGATGTAAGTGAAGGTATAGAAATAAAAGGTAGAAATCCTAAAATTAATCGTGAAATCGAGCGAGATGAACTAAAAAGACAGTCTATAGAGTTACTTACTGAGCAACGTTTCGAGCTTTTTGATGCAACTAGAGACGAGCCAATGCCGTATTTCGATTTTCATCAAGCTCGCAGAGAGGGTCAGTACATACAATTTTTTGAGAATGCATTCGAGTGGGAACAAATGATGTTCTCTCTTTATGGTTATTTCTGGGGCAGAAAGTCTAAGTGGTTAGAGCGATTGTTAGCGGATAATACTGATCCTCAACATCTTGACTTCCTAAAAGCCGGTGCTGCCAGAGTTGTGTTACCCGTTAGGCCTGGTTATGAAGCTGCGGTTTTACATTTTCTTGAAACAGGAACGACCTGGAATGGTCGAGGTGCACCGCCTGATGTTACCAGTCCAAACTATGTCTCCATTGTTCAAGAGTTTAAAGAGGCTTCTGGTAATTTCGAAGAAGAGATTGAAGTTGGCGAACCGTGGGATGTTATCGTTCCGACATCGCTCGTTAAATTACGCCCTGATGATTCACTCCCCAAATGGGAAAAGCAAGATAGCGGTGACTGGGTCGAGGTTTAATTTATGCCGAGTTTCAATGCGGAGTTATTAACTCCTCTATCGGCTAGACGGCCAACAATGAGATTAACATTTACCAGTGACCGACCATCAGAACGTCCACTTAGAATCTACTTAACTTTATCGAGGCGTGTTCGCGAAAGTCAGGTTCAGCGCTTTCCCATTTATTACAGATTCTTACCTCCTCCTCAAGCGGAGGTAAGAATGGGAAGCTATACAATGCTTATTCCCAACAGTCGTGAACCGTCTCGCTTAGTCCTTATTGTAGCCCCTGGCGTATCTGTTCGCTTAGGCACCTTTCGCCGCCTGTTCCAAGACAATAGTAGCCTTATTTTAGAGATATACCGTGTGCAAGGTCCTAGTCTAGTTCCGACTATTGGCCGCCGTTTTAACACCGAGTATTTCTTACTGCGCTATAGAATAGATACTAATCCCCCTGCAAGCTACCGTACTGGAATATTAACCTCAGCAGGGTTGCAAGAAGACTATTTCGACTCTCGTATTGCTTCACCCGAACAGTACCAAAACTATCTTAATGACTTCACTCGGTCTTTAACGCTTCCAGTTATTTCTGTCACTGACCCAATAGGTGATATTCACAATAGTTTATTGGAACTGGCAGATAGACAGACTCCTCGATCCGCAGCAAGTCGCGGTACCCGATATTTAGTTTTAGAATCACCTTCAGTATTTGAATTTTCAGAAAGAAACAATGGCCTTATCATCGAGCACCCATACAGCGGTCAACGGCTAATTATTGATTGTCCAGCTTTTCATTGGAACGGCACTCCACGCGCGGAGCGTCGCGATCACGAAGCCAGATTTTGCTGGGATATTGCTACTAACGAGCAAGGTATAACTCAAGTTCGAGTTATGAAAACACCATCTGTTAGAGTAACCTTGCAAGTCAATTTTGAGATGGTCGATACTAGTGAGTCCAGACAAGAATTCCGCCGCCGTGTAACGCTTCCAGTTTTTGACGTCAAAGACGCTAATTTTAATGTTGTCCCTTTACCTGGCAACAATCTTCCATGGCAAAGAGGAAGGCAACCCACTCAGTTCAATGTAAGCTTGCCGTCATCCGTTAGTTGGGTACAAGCTATTACTGATGTTGTCATTGGGTTTATTCCAGGAGTTGGTGATGCAGTTGATTTAGTCGAATTTGTTTATGCCTTAAGAAGTGACGAAGATAGATGGGGACATCCTGTTTCCTCATTTGATAAAACCCTAATGGGTGTGGGTGTTGTACTGTCACTTGTAGGGCCAAGTATTGCTAGCATTCGTCATTTAGGTGATCTAACTTCAACAGCTAGACGAACTGCTTCAATGCAACGACGCTTAAGAACTATGGAACAACCTTTCAATCGTATTTTGCGTCGCCTGCAGAATGCGCAGTTATCACAAGGTGACCGCAGATTTATCGAGCAAATGTCCGAACGATTACGCTCAGGAGCACGTTTGACACGTCAACAATTTGAACGTGCTCAGGCCATTTTACGGAGATTACCCGAATGTCCTGTTTAGACGTTGATGAAGTTTTATCACCCGATGGTAACTCCATTCTTCATGCAGGTCTTCAAACACTGTATGCTGCCTATCGAAAATCAAGTAGTACTCCGCGTCGTGCTATAGAGTGGCTAGCAATGGGTCATAGGGGGCGCCGACTCTCCGCTATTTTAAGTGTAATTGGACGTAATAATTGGCTCAGATTACGCCGCGGCTTGCGTTCATCTGCGCCTGTCATGATTGATCTACTGTCACTACCTAAACCATCTCGTTTTTTCCATAACGGTCAACCGACTCAGCGCTTCCGTCAACTTCAAGCAATGCTTACAAATGGTGATACAACTCGCAAGCTCCGAGACAGATTAGGTAACCTCTTCGATTCCGCCAGTGAAGCCCGACAAATTCTTAGAACCAGTCGAGAAGTCAGTCTGGGCTACATGAATATTCTTAAAGGTAATATCGCAGAAATATTATCTATACCGCGGCAACTTTATGTTCTATCAGTTTATAACAAACTCTATCCCGGCAGAGCTGTCCTTATTACAGACTTACGTGCTCAAATTGGTGGTTCAGGCGCACCGCGCTTGTTCACTGACAACATTATTGGCCTTATTACGGAAGATGGTAATTTGGCCGTTTTGCATGTGTTTGAAATCAAAAGTTCACTTAACGGTGGAGTAGATGGCGTCCATCAGGTACTTCGTTGGGACGATAGGATTCAAGATGGCGTAACCCTCCACTTACCCGCAGATGCTAAGCTATACCGTTTTGGCAGTGGTTCTGGAACAACTGCCCCAATGGAAATTACTGCAGAAAGACATATTCGCGATGTCGCAAGGTCCCACTCACGTTCATCTCGCGGTGCTTTTACTTTTGGAAGTCAATCAACCTCTAGCTCCAGAGCACTTCAGCTTAGAGAAGCAGATCGCACTGTGATGGCCTCACTAAACCGTGGAAGTTTAACCCAAGCTTCAATTTCAGATACCGGATTAAGCGTCAGCCAACTTGCTCCAACTGACTTTTCCTTAGCTGGTCTTGATTCAGTAAGCGCATTCGGACCAGACATAGCCAGAATGGAGTTTGATGTTACTCACGAAGAGATTGAATATTTGGCTGCAACAATCTTACTTGGGAATTGATCCTCTTTTTAGATAGAAAGCAATGTTGCTTAGTTCTTATAACGGAGATTAAATTGCAATCTCGTTATTGTTGTTTGTTTACAAGCATGGACTCCCGCCTTCCCGGGAGTGACAAGATAAAGGGCGGGCACATTGGCCCGCCCCAACCCAAATATGTGGCCCTTGGCATTAATGTGGACGAGCCGCTTCTCCAAATAAAAGCCACGGGGTGACAATGGAAGGATATTATTTCTTTGCCAGCACTGTATCTTTTCCATGCTGGGTGATGGTGAGCTGGTTTTTGTCAGCTTCGAAGTTGATGACGATTCCGGCTAGTTTAAAGCGGAAGCGAGTTTCGCTTTCGGCAGTTAGCGGGAATTCGGATTGGCCGGTGGCTTGTCCGTAGAGGTTGCCTTCTCTTGCTCGGATTTCGAGATCGAGCGGGAAGTCGTCAGCGCCGTACACTCCAACGTATTGCTCAAGCACGGCCTGCGGAACTTCAAAGCCTTTCTTTTTGGTCGCACCCTGTTTGTTGAAGGCGTAGCCTTGTCCACCCTGAATCAATAGGAACTGTTCGTTGTCGCGGTCATAGCGTAGCTCGATGCCTGCTTCTATGTATTCAAACTTGTCATCCGGATAGGCGGTCAATGGGAATGCGCCCTGCCCTGTTGCCTGGGCATAAAGCTGGCCGTTTTTAATGCTCAGTTCAATTTCCAGCGGAAAGGTGTCGCTACTGTAGTTGCCGACCAATGGTTGCAGCTGCTCTTTGCTTAGCTCTATTGACTCTGGGAAGGTCGGCTCTTCAATTTCTTGGCCGTGGTAGGCGTCGAGCATCGCTTCGTAGATTTCGCGCATGTCATAACGCAGGCCATTAGATAACAGGACAACACTCAGGTCTTTTTCAGGATAGTAGGCCAGGTGTGTTCTGAAGCCTTCGATGCCACCATTGTGCCAGTAACCTTTGAGTTTGTTGTCTTCGCTGCCATAACTGGTTTCGAAGATACCAAGACCATAGTTCATATCCATGGTGGTCATGGTTTGCAGGCTGTCTTTGCTGATGATCTTGCCGTCGAATAATAAATTAATGAATTGATTGAGATCGTCCGCGTTCGAGACCAGTGCTCCCGCAGCACCTGGTATATTCATGTTCCACTGCGCCATTTTGCCCCAGCGGCCTTTGTATTCGTAGGAATGCACCTCTCCATTACGCTCTTTGATGTCATCGCCATAGTAGGTGTCTTTCAAATTATAGGCCTTGCTGATCCGCTGCTCGACTATTTCTGCAAATGGTTTCTTCTCTATATCTTCAGCAATGAATCCTAATAGTAAGTAACCACTATTGCTGTACTCTGCTTTTTCGCCCGGCTCGAAGTCGGAGTCGAAGGATTCAATTTTAGCCAACAGGAAGTCTTTATCTTTTGCCAGATAAACATAATCAATAAAGCCCGGCTCGTTGGTGTAGTTGAATATGCCAGATTGGTGGTTAAGTAGATGTTTGATGGTGATCTTGTCGGCGTTCTTAACCTTCGGATAGAACTTTGAAAGCTTGGTGTCGAGCGTTAGTTTGCCTTCTTCAATCAGCTGAAAAATGATGGTTGAGGTATAGGTTTTGCTAATTGAGCCTATTTTATATTTCAGATCCTGATTTGAAGTTAATGACCAGCCATGCTTGCCTTTGTTGTCTGGCTGAATAGTGATCTGATAGAGCGGCTGTGTGTCATGATATACCGCAGCGGTTCCAATAAAGCGGCCATTGTCGGCCAAGGTTTGAAAATATTGGTTCAGTTGCTGGGTGCTTTGTGGACTCAATTGCTCCGCTGGCTTTTTATCCACCTCAGCCATTGCTAACGGGCTAGCTATGGCTGCCAGACTTAATAGAGCATAGTTAATTGCTGAATGCATTAGTATTTCCCCTGTTATGTTGTTATTTCATTGATCAGTTTTGTTACGCTTCATGGCTATAACGCTGACAATAGCATTTTATTCCAACAGTTTATGGCGAAGATATTGAATAAGTGTTAACAGCGAGCTGAAATTGTAAATTTTTACATTCCCGGCTATTGGATCTTTGGGCTGTTTTGGAGTATCTTTATCAGCTCGAGTTTTTGCTTATTTTTTATCCACAGCATGAATATTTCTGTGGATAACTTTGGTGAAAACTTTTTGGGGAAACTGAGAAATATATAATAATTCACCTATATAGGTTTTGGGGAATCTATCCTTCGTCAATTTTCTCAGTATTTTCAGGCTGTTACAAAGCCAATTAAAAGAACCTTATGAATATGCGGGTTTGTTAATATTTATTCAAACCTGTGGATAAGCCGTGCCTAAATTTTCATTTAGAGCTTAATAAACATAAATTTAAGAGTCAGGATTATGGTCAAACGCCCTATTCTTGCGCTAATACACATCCTCGAAAGTTTTACTGAATGGACCGGCAAGCTGATCAGCTGGCTGACCCTGTTTATGGTGCTGGTCGTGGTTGCTGTATTACTCCTTCGCAACGTCTTTGGTTTTAGCGCGATTCCGCTGCAAGAGTCCGTCACCTATATGCACGCTATCGTTTTTATGTTGGGTGCAGCCTATACCCTGAAGCATAGTGATCATGTCCGCGTTGATGTGTTTTATCATCGCTTTTCTCATCGCACCAAGGCGCTGGTCGATATGGCGGGCTTTTTGGTGCTGCTGTTACCGGTCTGCATTTTCCTGATTATTTATAGCCTGGACTACGTTATCTTCAACTGGAAGATCAAAGAAGGCTCAAGTCAACCAGGCGGCCTGCCCTACCTTTATATGCTCAAGACTCTATTGCTGGCGTTACCGATCACTCTGATCATCCAGGGTCTGGCTCAATTTTTGCATAATCTTGCTTATCTAGCTGGTTGGAAGCCTTTACCGCATGGTGCCGATGAAGACACCGAATCTGTCCCGCAAGTAACCAGTGATAAGGGGCTGCATCATGGCTGATTCTATTTTTACCTTAATGCCGTTGCTGCTGTTCCTGTCGGTTTGTCTGGTTTTGCTATGGGGTTATCCGGTGGCTCTATCTTTAGCAGGGGTCTCTTTAATCTTTGTGGCGATTGGCGCCAGTACCGGTATGCTGGATCCGATTCAGCTCAACTTTTTACCTGGCCGACTGTATAAGATTATGGAGCGCAGTACCCTTATTGCGGTGCCCTTGTTCATTTTTATGGGCCTGATGCTGGAACGCACCAAGATTGCTGAAGATCTGCTGGATTCTATGGCAACTTTATTTGGCAATTTACGCGGCGGCATGGGCTTTGCGGTAACTATTGTTGGTATGTTGCTGGCGGCCAGTACCGGCATTGTTGGTGCAACGGTTGTCACTATGGGTTTGCTGTCTTTGCCAGCGATGATTAAACGCGGCTACCAACCGGAACTGGCGACCGGGGTTATTTGCGCCTCGGGCACGCTTGGCCAGATTATTCCACCTTCTATTGTTCTGGTGTTACTGGGCGATGTGCTGGCTAACTCCATGACCGAAGCGAAGAGTCTAGGCTTGCAAACCGATCAGGTTGCTTCGATTGGCGATCTCTTTATGGGTGCGATTATTCCGGGCATGATTCTGGTGGTTGGCTATATGCTGTATGTGGCCTTTGTCGCCTGGCGCAGACCTAACGCAGCGCCGGCGATTGAGTTCGATGATACAGTCGATATGCGCAGCGTCATCTGGAAAGCTCTGATTAATCTGTCGCTACCTTTGATTCTGATTGTCGCGGTACTGGGTTCAATTTTATACGGTATCGCAACGCCAACCGAAGCTGCCGCAATCGGTGCTCTAGGTGCCATTGTGCTGGCAATGTTACGCCGCCAATTGACCTTTGCCCGCCTTGTGGACGTGATGCAGTCAACGGTCAAGACTACCAGTATGGTATTCCTGATTCTGATTGGCGCTTCCATCTTCTCGCTGGTATTTCGCATGTATGGTGGCGATGATCTGATTCAACAATTTTTCGCTGACCTGCCGGGCGGCCTCTTTACCGCATTGTTGATCATTATGCTGGTGATGTTCCTGCTTGGCTTTATTCTCGACTTTATTGAAATCACTTTTGTGGTGGTGCCAATCGTTGGGCCTGTGCTCTTGATGATGGGTGCCGATCCAATCTGGCTGGGTATTTTGATCGCCATCAATCTGCAAACCTCATTCCTGACACCACCCTTTGGGTTTGCTCTGTTTTATTTACGCGGTGTTGCCCCTAAAAGTATTCGTACCGCCCAGATCTATCGTGGCGCAATACCCTTTATTGCGATTCAGATCCTGGTCTTGATCATGATTGCGGCCTGGCCATCATTGGCAACCTGGCTGCCAAACTATGTCGGCAATTAGCAGAGGTGTATTGCAATGAGTAATGCACCGATCGGTGTTTTCGATTCAGGTGTTGGCGGCCTGACCATCTTACAAGCCATTCGCGAACACTTGCCTAACGAAAACCTGCTGTATGTGGCTGATTCCGCCTATGCACCTTATGGGCGACTACCGAAGGATGTACTGCACAAGCGTTGTAGCCACATCGCCAGATTCTTTGTCCAGCAAGGCGCCAAGGCAATGGTTATTGCCTGTAATACCGCAACAGCGGTTATGGCCGAATGGCTTCGCAAAGAATTTGATATTCCAATCGTCGCCATGGAGCCAGCCATCAAGCCCGCTGCGTTGGCCACACGGACAGGTAAAATCGGTGTCTTTGCCACCGAAAATACTCTTAAAAGTGATCGCTATAGAAAGCTGTTAGCAGAATATGCAAAAGACAAAAAAATATTCGAATCCAGTTGTAATGGTTTTGTTGAACTTGTGGAAAGCGGCGACCTAACCAGCGTTCAAGCTTTCCAGCTGGTCGAGAAATACCTGCAACCCATGATTGATGAGCACATCGATGTACTGGTCCTCGGTTGCACCCACTATCCATTTCTCGCTCCCCTGATGCGCAAGATTTCCTCACAACAGGTTGCAGGCAATCAAGATCTGCAAATTATCCATACCGCTGATGCGGTCTCGCTGCAGCTAACCCGTGTACTGGCTGAAAACGACTTACTTAATTTCAAAGATCAGGAATATGTTAAGTACTTTACCAGTGGAGACATCCAAACAGCAGAGCGTGTCATGTCAATATTGCTTCAGGAAGATATCAATATTCAGGAGATTATTTAATGCAAACCATCGACTACAGTAACTACACTTATCTTGAGCTACATCAGGCACTAGCTGCGGTTGATAGAGAACGCTTCCCGGAAAACTACCGGGCGATCATCAAAGAGCTTGAAGCTCGAAAGGCGTCAGGCGATGTCCCGATATCAACAGCAAAACCGACTCCCTATTTTGCCGGTTTTTGGCGACGCGTTTTTGCCCATATTGTTGATACTCTTTTATTAAGCACTGCCACATTGTTACTAGGCAGTCTTCTTTTCGATTCCATGGTTGCCATTGGATATTTCGGCTTATTGATTGGTTTCATCTTCTCAGCGCTCTATTTCACACTCGGCTATAGCCATATTCTTGGCGGTCAGACTCCAGGCAAAATGCTTGTCGATATCAAGGTTACCGATAGAAAGGGCCAACCACTTACTCTTGGCTGTGCATTTATCCGCTTTCTTGTCATTGATTTTTCGTTCTACACTTCATCGTCACTATTGGCATGGGCGACTTTTGAAGACGCATTGGTTTTTGCCTTAGGCCTAATCTGTAACCTGGTATTATTAACTTCAATTTACTTACTAATATTCAACCGACCCTCACGTCGAACACTCCATGATTACCTTGCAGGATCAATGGTCGTTCGAATGGATATAGAGCATCAGGCTCACAAACCCTTATGGAAAGGCCATTTTGCATTCCTAACCCCACTTATCTTTGTGGTTGCACTTCTTAATAGCTCTGAGTTTCTGAAGGAAAAAGCTAAACAGGAAATGCTTACCCCCATAAAAGAGAGCATTGAATCACGAACTGATTATAGCGTGGAACAATTGACTTACAGCGAGTCTTCTCACCCAGCATTCAAGGGCCAAACGTTCAAGACTTTGATCATTAATGTCCATACCAATAACCCAGATACTGATCTTGAGCAGGCGTCAGATGAAATCACATCATTGGTCAGAGAGCATCCCGATGCTAAGAGTTTTAATAACGTTTACCTAGTTGTCTTCACAGGTTTTAACTTAGGTATTGCACATTCCACACGACAGGAAACTACTTTTTTCCAGCTATAATAATAAAGGCGCCAATTGGCGCCTTCTCTATACCGATATTTAAGGTTATTCCCTTCCTCGATAATAGCTGACCTCTGAAACCTGGTGCCAGCTTTTAGCCTGGTCTCTGAAGGTTTTAAATGATTCGAGGATTCGTTTGTCCAGTTCGGTTTTAGCTCGCTCTTCAATCATCTCATCTGAAATCTTTTTAAGCTGATTCAGCACATCTTTTGGCAGTTCTTTGAGCTCGACCCCATGCTTGGTAACCAGTGTTTGTAGCGCCTTATTATTTTCTGAAGTGAAATGGGCCAACATGTCAGCGTTGGTCACCCGGCAGGCGTAACGAACTACATCCTGTAAATCCTGAGGCAGTGCTTCAAAAGCTTCTTTATTAATCAGTGCTTCTAAAGTCGAACCTGGCTCCTGCCACCCCGGATAGTAATAGTATTTAGCGGCTTTGAATAAGCCGAAGGCCAGATCATTATAGGGGCCGACCCACTCCGCCGCATCGATGGCTCCAGTCTCTAATGAGGTAAAGACTTCACTACCAGGCATCAATACTGGAATACCACCTGCGCGCTTCCAGACTTCCCCGCCTAGACCCGGAATGCGCATTTTAAGGCCTGTAATATCGTCCATCGAGTTGATTTCTTTGTTGAACCAGCCTGCCATCTGCACGCCCGTGTTACCTGCTGGCTCAGGAATTAAATTAAAGGGTGCATATAACTCGCGCCATAATTCAATACCACCGCCATGTAGCAACCAGCCATTCATTTCCTGCGCATTAAGCCCAAAGGGGACAGCAGCAAAAAATGGTGACATCGATAATTTTCCTGACCAGTAATAGGCGGCGCCATGACCCATTTGAGCAGCCCCTGTTGCCACTGCTTCGAAGACCTGTAGTGCAGGAACCAGTTCCCCTGCACCATAGACTTTGACTTCCATACGGCCACCGCTTAACTGACCGATAAGTTCAGCCAGATACTCGGCACCTTCACCTAAACCGGCAAAGTTTTTCGGCCAGGTAGTAACCATGGTCCATTTAATTTTTTCACCTTTCTTGACCACTTTCTGGCCATCTTCACATTCAACAGGCGCACCCCCACAGGCAGCCAAACCAGCAACCGCTGCGCCAGCACCTAACGCTCCAATAAACTTTCTTCTTTTCATCATTTATACCGTTTTATTTGTTTCGACATGATTACATAAAAGGACTGGCAACAATGTACCCAGTATAATAGGCTATGGCAACTTTGATTAATAAAAGACCAACATCAAATTTAATAATGGGGTTATATTGGTATGTCCAGTTTCATTAACATTTATAAACAAGCGTTAGATCCTGAGTTCTGTAAGCGTTGCATCGAAAAGTTCGAGAAAAGTAAACATAAACATCAAGGCCAGACCGGCGCCGGTGTCGATAAAATTAAAAAGAATAGCACAGACATCACCTGCACCAGTTTTCCGGATGAATGGCAGGAAGAAATGCTGCATTTGCAGAATGTTGTTCTGCGTGGCTTGATTCATTATGTTCGTCAGTACCCCTTCCTGTTGGCTGGTGCAATTTCACTGCAATATCAGAATAAAGAGGGCGAGATGGAGAATCTTAGCTATGTTGATGTTGAGAAGATGGATGATGCTTCTTTAGGTGAATTTATCAAGGCGGTTTACCGTCTTGGCCCTGTCAATTTGCAGAAATATGATAAAGGCCAGGGTGGCTATTTCCATTGGCACTCAGAGCATTACCCACATCCAACCGATCCGCATCAGGACAGCCTGCATCGCAGCCTGGTCTGGATGTTTTATTTAAACGATGTAGAAGAAGGCGGTGAAACTGAGTTTTTCTACCAGCAAATTAAAAGTAAACCCGAACAGGGCTCATTAGTTATCTTCCCTGCCGGTTTTACCCATACCCACCGTGGTCAAAAACCCATCTCTGACGACAAATATATTTTTACCAGCTGGGTGCTTTATCAGCGTGCTCAGGATATGTATGGTACTGCACCGCAGAATCAACAAAAGCCACAGCAGTAATCTGGCTCTATTTAACGAGGCTGACTGGCAGGCTGGGATGAACATAGTGAATCCCAGTTTTTTTTATTTCTAGTATGGATATATTGGACGGCCCCCGCTCAGCTCTCTTTTTAATTCCTAATTTAAGGTTGGCCACAGGCTTTATCTCAAGCTATAAGCCCTAATATTTCATGCAGAAAAAAGCGCTCCGAAGAGCGCTTAAATTAACTATCCATTAGTTATTATTTATTTTAGACAACAATCCTTACAGATGAATAATCGGATCTGGATTGCCGTCTGGATCATTACCGGCTGTGCCATCGGTCGATGGGTTACCGTTACTTAGCATGATCACAGCACAGGCTGCCGGCGATGCCATTGAGGTACCTGACATGGTCGTTGTACCGCCACCATTTCTTAGTGACAAAATACTAACGCCAGGTGCCGCATAGTCAACTGGTGGATTACCGTAGTTTGACCAGTAAGGCATATTGTCATTTGAGTCAGTGGCTGAGATGGTATACACACGGTTACCGCTGGCACGTGCTGGCGAGTAATTGCTGGCATGACTGCCGTCATTACCTGCCGCTACCACGAAATATGCACCTGAGCTTTGTGCTGCTGCTTCTACTGCATTATCAACGTCAGAACTTGCTGGGCCGCCTAAACTCATGTTCACACAGTCGCCTGAATTTGCATTGGCTGCCACATAGTCGATACCCGCGATAACGCCCGAGTATGAACCTGAACCACGCGAATCCAATACTTTAATTGGCACAACTGTTGCACCAGCTGCTACGCCCACTACATCCTGCGTATTATTAATGGCAGCGATAGTACCCGCTACGTGGGTGCCATGGCCATTGCCATCATCTACTGAAGCATCTTTACCCTTGGTGAATGCAGTAAAACCACGACTGGCATCAACATTCAAATCACCGTGATCCACATCAATACCGGTATCAATAACCCAAGCGGTGTAGCCTGCTCCACTGACCGGACCGCCAACGCGAGTCACGCTCCATGGGGTAGTCTGGCCACCGCCACCGCCGCCACCACCACCTGGCTTGCCTTTAAAGCTGACGCTCACCACACCATCTGGATTCATGCTTTTCACATTCATATCACCGCCAAAAGCTTTTTCCGCTGCATGGCATGGCGCATTAACGGTGAAGCCCTTGATTGAGTTTTTATAAACGTGACGTACAGATGCGTTAGCGCGTTGCGCTAAACCTTTGGCAAGGCCTTTTACCTGGGAAGCATCAATGTTGTCATGGAAGCTGACGATGCAACGGCTTTGGACATTAAGTTCGTCACTTGATGAGAAGGTTGGCTCGACTGCCATTGCTGAAGTTGAAAGTACCGCTAATCCAACGGCGCTTGCGACAAGAGATTTTTTCATATACCTACCCCTTAGGATTTGTGAATTGCTCTATTTATATTTTTGCGTACTGCTCATTTTATGTTCGAATGAACAGATTGCATTTTTATAGCAACCAAATTTTTTCCATGCAATCATTATTTTTAATATTGAGAACTGGACAAACCAATAATTTAATATAATGCGAAAAGTGTCGATATCCTTTACAAAAACCTCTGCTTATGTAGCGTTTTGTATCATTAGTTAGCTAAAGTTAAGTCCTAGTATTTTGCCTTTTCATCTTCATTCTCCATAAAAAAGGCGCTCGAAAAGAGCGCCTGTTTCTACCCCAAAGTATCCAAACTTATCTATAGATGGATGATTGGATCTGGATTGCCGTCTGGATCATTACCGGCTGTGCCATCGGTCGATGGGTTACCGTTACGCATCATGATCACAGCACAGGCAGCTGGTGATGCCATTGAGGTACCTGACATGGTTGTTGTACCACCGCCAGCACGAAGCGAAAGAATGCTCACGCCCGGTGCTGCATAATCTACTGGTGGGTTACCATAGTTTGACCAGTAAGGCATATTGTCACTTGAGTCAGTCGCCGAGATGGTGAACACACGAGTACCATTTGCTCTTGCTGGAGAGTGATTGCTTGCATGGTCTCCGTCATTACCCGCTGCTAATACGAAGTATGCACCTGAGCTTTGAGCCGCAGCTTTAACCGCATCGTCTAGCTCCTGACTTACAGGACCGCCCAAACTCATGTTGGCACAGTCGCCTGAATTTGCATTGGCAGCCACATAGTCAACACCGGCGATCACGCCCGAGTATGAACCTGAACCACGTGAATCCAATACTTTAACTGGAACCACAGTTGCGCCCGCAGCTACACCAACTACGTCTTGCGTATTATTAAGTGCAGCAATGGTGCCCGCTACGTGCGTACCGTGACCGTTGCCATCATCAACGCCAGCATCTTTACCAGAAGTAAACGCTGAGAAACCGCGATTTGCGTCAACATTCAGGTCGGTGTGGTCAACATCAATACCCGTATCGATTACCCATGCTGTGTAGCCTGAGCCGCTCACCGGCCCACCAACACGCGTGACGCTCCATGGCGTAGTCTGGCCACCGCCACCACCGCCGCCACCTGGCTTACCTTTAAAGCTGACGCTAACCACGCCATCAGGACTCATGCTTTTCACATTCATATCACCACCAAAGGCTTTTTCTGCTGCATGACAAGGCGCATTAACGGTGAAACCTTTGATGGAGTTTTGATAAACGTGACGAACAGAAGCATTGGCACGTTGTGCCAAGCCTTTGGCGAGGCCTTTTACCTGGGAAGCATCAATGTTGTCATGGAAGCTGACGATACAACGATTTTGAACATTTAACTCATCGTTTGATGAATAGGTTGGTTGAGTTGCTGAAGCTGAGAATGACACAACGGCCATACCAACAGCACTAGCGATTAGCGTTTTTTTCATATACCTACCCCTTAGTGTGTATATCATTTCTGTTTAATGGTTTTGCTTTCATATATTATTTTTTCTAATGAAAGCAAAGTACTTATATCAACATATATAGATACAATCAAACAAATTCTTATATTTTATGTAGAGGCCTTACCAATAAGTTTTTCTAATGCAAATATGCATTGTTAAAATTTCATTTGCGCATAAAAAAGCCCCGCCGAAGCGGGGCTAATTATTTCGCTACTATTCGATTATAAGTCGAATGAAGCTGCACAGGTTGTTGTGCCAGACTCACAAATTGTTACTGTGTAAGTCGCTCTCTTGTCAGCACCAGAATATGATACTGCACCATCATTCACTTGGGTATCTTGTAGTACCGTAGTACCGCCAGAGGTCAAAGTGATGTCAACATTAGAGCTTGAGAAACCACTCCAAACTAGATCCAGCTGACCGCCACCTTTAGAACGGCTACCACTTGCAGTTAAATCACCTGCAGGTGGATCCGTTGGGTCTGTAGGATCTGTTGTGTCGCCACCGGCACAGCCGTTTGCAGTGATGTAATCACTTGCAGCTTTGGCTTTAACGATACCGTAACCAAAGTAGTCATCACGGCCTGCCGCGCCCTGATCTTCCGCAGTTGCTTTTAATGCTTCACGGATCTCAGTACCAGTACAGGTTGGGTGATTTGACCATACAAGAGCTGCTACTCCGGCTACAGCTGGAGTCGCCATAGATGTACCACTCATGTAACCATAGTCGCTTGCACCTGAGCTGATGCTAGCATTAGCTGCACCAACGATTGCAGAGCGATCTTCATATGCCGTACCTACTGCAGGGATGTTGGTTGTAACACCAGTGATATCCATGTAGATAACACCTTCGCCAGCTACGTTATTGATCACGACCGCGCCGATACCACCTGAGTTGCCACAGTTGTTGATCTTGTCAGCAAAAGAAATGTTGCCACGGTCAATCACACAGATTTTACCGTTTGCGCCTGAGTCAGTGGCTTCAGCTGTACCCATGAAATAGGTTGCGCCTGATACTGAACCAGTATTGTCAGTTGCTGCTGTTGGAACACCAACGCCATCAACGGTTAAGCTAGCAATAGTCGCGCCACCGGCTGGGTAAGTTGACAATGTATCAACACCGCCAGCTGTTACTTCAACGCCATAACCATCATGAGTTTCAGTAGTTGCTTGTTTACCACGGCCAGAAGTTACTGTGTTTGATGGGAATTGAGAGAAGCTTGCGATGTTGTTGTTTGCGTCGTTAGCACCAACCATCATAACTGACTTATAGCCCGCTGGGTATGAACGTACATTGTTGCCGTCGTTACCAGCTGCAGCCAATACTAAACCACCACTGTTAGTGAAAGTATTGAATGCATTCTCTTCAACCGAGTTAGCACCACCGCCACCAAGTGACATGGTGATGATGTTGGCGCCTGCTTGCGTACATTTTTCCGCAGCGTAAGCCAAATCAGAAGAGTAGCCCCAACCCGCTTCATTGAATACCTTGATGATATGCATTGGTACGCCAGGAGCCATACCCACAACACCAATACCATTGTCCGCAGCACCGACTGTACCTGCTACGTGCGTACCGTGTGGGCCACCATCAGTGAACCAGTCGCCAGTACCTGAATCGCTGTCACCAGTGATTACTGACCAGTTGAAGTCGTTATTCTTACCGCCAGTTTCACCTTGGCCACCAGCAATACCAGAATCGATAACACAGACTTTTTGACCAGACTGAAGTACCAATTGATCTGCTTGAGATTGATAAACAGCATATGGAGTCAACTGCTGCGCGCTTGGATCGCCCGCATCGTCGTTATAGATAGCCATTGGGAAACGTTGAAAATCTTTTTCCATTGACTTGAAGCCTTTTTGGCCGCGAATAGCGCTTTTGCCATTCTCGTCCAGCTCAACGGCAAACCAGCCATTACCTTCTACTTTAACATCGTGACCTTTCTTAAGGCCTTGACCGTTGCTGTCATAAGAAACGATCATGCGCTCAGCGTGTGCTGCTGAACCTAGCGCTAATAATGTGGCCGCGCAAGCCATCTTCACTTTAAATGACATTAAACCTACCCCTCGTTGGTTAACTTATGTCTTGAATAAATCGGTAATTTTCTTTTGTGTTTGTCAGAATACTTCGATGATCTTCTCAATGAATATTTTCCGGGCACAAAAAAGCCCCATTTGCTATAGATGCAAATCTCAAAATTCCATCCATAGCAAATGAGGCGATAACGATTAAAGCAAAGTGATCAAAAAGTCGTCAAGCAATAGTTTTACTAATTGTATAAATTAGGTAATTTTATGCGAAATGTAACACTTTCTTACATCTATGTATCAGTTTGTATCGAAAAAGAGGAGGTTTTTTGTACAGCCAATGCAGATATGCATTAGGCTGCAAGGCATTCACGCAAAAAAAGCGGACCTAAGTCCGCTTCTTATTTCTTTACAATTAACTGCTTATTTTAGAAATTAACAGCCACTTCAGCTGAACAGGTTGATGTTCCGGCTTCACACACTTTATACGTGTAGTTGCCCCAACCTTTATTGTTCATTGCATCGGTGTAAGCACCATCGTTCACAGTTGTAGCAATAATGCTTCCGTTACGATAGATATCCACGCTAGCTGAAGATGCACCGCTCCAGGTTAGATCCACATGGTGACGACCTTTCACCTTATAGCCGTATCCATTCAGACTTAAGCTTGCGCTGCTATCCGAAACGCTGACAGTCTGGCTAACACTATCAGAGGCACCGTCGTTGTCAGTCACTGTTAATGTAACAGTGTAGTCACCAGCTGATGCATAAGTATGCGAAGGTGTTGCACCTGTTGCTGTGTTGCCATCACCGAAGTTCCAGCTGTAAGAAGCAATGCTACCATCACTGTCTGAACTTGCTGAACCATCGAAGCTACAGCCTAAATCAGTACAGTTGAAGCTGTAATCAGCGACTGGGGCCTGATTCACATCACCACCGCCTGTTACTGATACGTTTTCTGAGCTTTGGCCAGTTGCGCCTTCATTATCAGTTACCGTTAACGTAACAGTATAATCACCGGCTGATGCATAAGTATGCGAAGGGTTTGAACCCGTTGCAGTACTCCCGTCACCAAAGTTCCAGCTGTAAGAAGCAATGTTTCCATCACTGTCAGAACTTGCTGAACCATCGAAGCTACAACCTAGGTCAGTACAGCTATAAGTGAAGGATGACACTGGCGCCTGATTCACATCACCACCGGCACAACCATTCGCTAACAAGTAATCATAAGCATTTTTAGCTTTAACGATACCGTAACCGAAGTAAACGTCTTTACCTGCTGCACCCTGATCTTCTGCTGTTGCTTTTAAAGCTTCGCGGATTTCAGTACCGGTACAACTTGGGAAGTTTGACCATACAAGAGCTGCAACGCCGGCAACGCCAGGAGTCGCCATTGAAGTACCGCTCATGTAACCATAGTCAGATGGACCCACATTTACAGAAGCTGTAGTTGCTCCAACAATTGCATCACGATCTTCCAGTGCAGCACCAACCGCAGGGATGCTGGTCATGTTTGAAGTACCTAATGTACCGTAAAGCATGCCCGGTTCATTGTTGACAATGATCGCACCCAGACCACCTGAGTTTTCGCAGTTCATGACTTTGTCGTGGAAAGAAATGTTACCGCGGTCAATGATACACACTTTACCGTTAGCGCCTGAATCGGTTGCCTCGGCTGTGCCCATGAAGTAAGCATTACCGCTGGCAGAACCATTGTTTTCCATCGCAGAAGATGCAATTCCTTGACCATCCACTGATGCTGAAGCTAGTGAAGTCCCACCTGCTGGATAGGTTGATAAAGTATCAACACCACCGGCTGTCACTTCTACACAGTAACCATCGTCAGTTTCAGCATTGCCACCGAAACCTGAAGAACAGCTTGGGTATTGAGAGAAGTCCGCAATTTCGTTGTTGGCATCATTTGCGCCAATCATCATTACTGATTTGTAACCTGCTGGGAATGAACGAGTGGTATTACCGTCGTTACCTGCAGCAGCTAGAACCAGACCGCCGTTATCAGTGAAAGTGTTGAAAGCATTCTCTTCGGTGGAGTTTGAACCGCCCCCACCAAGTGACATAGTGATGATGTTAGCACCAGCCTGCGTACATTTTTCTGCAGCATACGCTAAGTCAGATGAGTAACCCCAACCTGAAGCGTTGAATACTTTGATGATATGCATTGGTACGCCAGGCGCCATACCAACTACACCGAAACCGTTGTCCGCTGCACCCACAGTGCCCGCTACGTGCGTACCGTGTGGGCCACCATCACGGAACCAGTCGCCGGTACCTGAGTCGTTGTCACCAGTTATTACTGACCAGTCGAAATCGTTGTTCTTGCCACCAGTTTCACCGTCGGCACCGGCAATACCTGAATCGATCACGCACACCTTCTGGCCTGACTGAAGTGACAACTGATTAGCTTGCGACTGGTAAATAGCGTATGGAGTCAACTGCTGTGCCGTTGGATCACCAGCGTCATCATTCCAGATCGCCATTGGATAACGCTTTAGATCCTGCTCGATCAATTCGACGTGTGGATTATTACGTAAGCCTTTGATGGCCGTTGCGGGCATTTCAACTGCAAATGCATTCTGGCTATTAAGTTCAACCTTAATGTCACCACCAGCTTTAGCGGCTACCGCTTTTACTGACGGGCCTTTACCTTCTTTGAACTTAACGATCACTCGTTCTTGAGCGGCCTGAGCTGATACTCCCATTGCAAGCAATGAAGCTGCACAGGCTAATTTGATTTTAAAGGACATTGATTACTACCCCTATCTAGATTTAATAACTTTACTAATCATTATTAAGATTAGTCACAACCCCATTTGCTATGGACCTTTCTATTTTGTTCTTATCCATAGCAAATGAGGCGACATTGATTTAACAGAGCGTAGGAAAAGCAGTCAAGGAATAATACAGCTAATGTGACTAATTAGCTAAATTTATCATGATTGTAAGCAAACCTATCAGGAATGTATCATTAAGTATCGACAAGAATGTAAAGAATCTCGACATTAATTGATAAGAGGTGTTCAATTTACTAAAACTATAGAATTAGTTTTTCTAATTATACTACCTAGCTGGCCGGCTCAAGCTTGGCATAAGCCAGCATCAGCTTTTTGAGACCTTCCTTCTCAAAATTAACCTGCACCGAAGCCTGCGGGCCTTCACCTTCATAGTTGATGATGATGCCTTTGCCAAACTTCGGATGCTTGACCAGTTGACCAAGATAAAAGCCTTCCGGCCCTTTCGGTCTGATTGGGGATTTGGCTGAACGGTTGAAAACCGGGCGCTGCACCTGAGTATTCAGTCGCACTTCGGTTAGCAGTTCGTCAGGGATTTCGCGGATAAAACGCGATTGTTGCGGATAGGTTTCGCGACCAAAAATTCGACGTTTTTCTGCGAAGGTCAGATAGAGCTGCTTCATGGCGCGAGTAATACCGACATAAGCCAGACGTCGCTCCTCTTCCAGACCACCTGGTTCATCCAGCGACATCTGGTGTGGGAATAGCTTTTCTTCCACACCGGCAATAAACACCAGTGGGAACTCAAGACCTTTAGCCGAATGCAGGGTCATCATCTGTACCGACTCCTGATATTCGTCGGCCTGGGTTTCGCCCGCTTCCAACGTAGCGTGCGCGATAAATGCCTGTAGAGGCGTCATATCGGGCGTTTCTTCCGGGATTGCTTCATCCGGATCGAACTCACGGGTCGCATTAACCAGTTCCTGCAAGTTCTCTTTGCGCGCCTGGCCTTTCTCGCCTTTTTCCTTACTGTACATTTCCAGCAGGCCAGAATGCTCAATCACAATATCGGTCTGTTCCCACAGGTCCAGCTCGGCGGTGCTTGAATCCAGCTCATTGATCAGGTGCAGAAAACCGGCCAGAGCATTTTTAGCACGTGGCGGTAACAGCTGCTCCACCACCATTTTACTGGCGGCCTGCCACAGCGAGGTTTCATCCTGACGGGCCTGCATACGGATCATATCGACCGACTTTTCGCCAAGGCCACGCGCTGGCTGATTGACCACCCGCTCGAAGGAAGTATCGTCATCGCGATTGGCCATTAAGCGCATATAGGCCAAAGTATCCTTAATCTCAGCACGCTCGAAGAAGCGCAAACCACCATAAATGCGATACGGAATATTTTTCTGTAGCATCGCATCTTCGAGAATCCGCGACTGAGCATTGCTGCGATACAGAATGGCAATATCGTCATAACTGTTGCCCTGCTGCACCCAGTCTTCAATTCGCGCGGCAATAAATCGCGCCTCTTCCTGCTCATTGAAAGCAGAGTACAGAATGATTGGTTCGCCTTCGTTACCCTCGGTCCACAGGCTTTTACCCATGCGATCCTGATTATTGGCAATCACCGCATTGGCAGCTTTGAGGATAGTGGAAGTGGAACGATAATTTTGCTCAAGGCGCGACACCTTGCAGTCCGGGAAATCTTTTTCGAACTGTTGGATGTTTTCGATGCGCGCGCCACGCCAGCCATAAATCGACTGATCGTCGTCTCCAACAATGGTAATCCGGTTGTTGTCATTACACAGCAGGCGAATCCAGGCGTACTGAATGGCGTTGGTATCCTGGAACTCGTCCACCAGAATATGCTGGAAGCGATCCTGATAGTGCTTTAATAAATGAGGATTATTGGCCCAAAGCTCATAGGCTCGAAGCAGCAGTTCATTAAAATCAACCAGGCCGCCTCGTTTACAGGCTTCCTCGTATGCGTAATAGACTTTGACCATGGTGCTGACAAAGAAATCGCCATGATGATGGATATCACCCGGGCGCAGGCCATCGTCTTTCTTGGCATTGATAAACCACTGTGCCTGTTTAGGTGGCCACTCGTTATCATCCAGATTGAGCTCTTTCATAACCCTTTTGATAACACGCAGCTGATCCTGCGCATCGAGAATCTGGAAACCTTCCGGCAGGCCAGCATCACGGTAATGAGCGCGCAACAGGCGATGGGCGATGCTATGGAAAGTTCCAATCCACATGCCACGCGCCGGCATCGCCAGCATATCCTCAACCCGGCCCAGCATTTCCTTGGCCGCCTTATTGGTAAAGGTCACCGCCAGAATCGAATGCGCCGAAATACGCTCTACCTCCACCAGCCAGGCAATGCGATGAACCAGTACGCGCGTTTTGCCCGATCCGGCGCCAGCCAGCACCAACAGTGCTTTATTGGGCGCAGTAACGGCTTCTTTCTGGGCGTCGTTGAGGGGTTGTATTATGCTAGTGGCATCCATTAGGGTATGCTTGCTTCTATTGAAAATAATCGGCCTATTGTAGGG
>NZ_JABURJ010000053.1 GCF_014762745.1 Kangiella sp. | reverse complement strand
GCTACCCAGCGCAACGCAATATACAGAACGAATGTATCAAAGCGATGATTGATGCTTATGCTAAAGGCGACTTTGACTTCCCAGAAGACTTTAAGCCCACTCAACACTACCTGGAGAAGTTCAGTCTGTTTCAGAAAGACTTCCCCGATGACGTCATCTTGAATAATGCCATCGAAGAGTGGGAAAAACGTCAGGGAAAATCAAAACAACTGGAAAGTTAAAATTACTTCTTAATATACAAACGTATTGGATAAGATATGAGAATCGTTGTAGTAATATTGTTAATCTTAATTGTCAGCCCCTTTACCGCCTCGGCCACTTCACAATGTCCTGAAGGAGCTGAATGCGAAGTCCCTATTGAAGTTAAAGTAACCTTTCTTGCTATGGCTGAGGTGTTAAGAGGACCTTGTATCAAACTTGATAGTGAAAATGAAGAGCTTTATCTGGAAGCATACCAGTTACTAAACAAAGAATTTAGTGAGGCTGCTAGAGGGCACGAAAAATACAATGAAGCTCAAGATTATTATACGAAATTGGTTTCTGAAATGTCAGATAGGAGCCTAAGACGTGAGTGCAATGGCTTTATGAAGGAAATACTAAAAGAAGCAGAAAATTTATGACCACTGCTATTTAATAACTACCTACACCACAGTCTCAAAATGAACAATAACCCGCTCAACCGCCTCATTAATATCTGACTCATGTTCTGCCTCAAGTTCCATCATTAGCTTAGTATGAGTCATCTTTTCTTTGGTTTTTAAATCTTTCCAACCTTGATGGGTAGGGATATGCGCGGTTTTATCGTAAATGGTGTAGAAGACCTCAAAATCATCACGAGTGACATCATCTAAGCGTAGCTGATCGATAAGCACCTTTAATCGAATACAACCTTCAATTGTCGGGCATTGCTCATGCTTCATGGCCTTGGCGATTGAAGTGACGCTTTCAATAATCGATTTCATTTGAGCATCATGTTTTTCAGCCTGAGCTAATTCTGACTGCTGCATAGCTTTCTTCTGCTTGTTAAGCTTAAACAGTAAAAATGCTGCATAACTGGCAAGAACGAAAGTTATCAGCCCTGCGATGATGTAAAAAATAGTCATAAGGTTTGGTCTTTTAGAAATATGTTCGCATTGTACTGGATGTCATTAAAATACCCAAAGTACACCTTACTTGCCGATCATCTTTTCAATGATCGGAAACACTCGCTCGAACCCGGTGAAGCGATGAGCTCCTGTTTCGAATTTATGTATGGGGTAGATGCCTTCCAGTTCTTTGGCAGTTTTTTCTGAGTCCAGCACTTCATCATCTACGGCAAGGGCTACCTCACATTGACCATAAGGTTCGCTGGTGACTTTGTAGTGGTTAAAGTCTTGCAGGTCTTTATTGGTGACTTTAATAATCTCATCAAACTCGCCAAAGACTTTAAACTCTCCTGTTTCGAGCGTTTTGTCTGGGTGGAGTGATGGGTTAATCATGAGCGATTTAACGGGTAGCTCAGAAGCGAGCCATCTGGCCCAGAAGCCACCGAGCGAAGTACCTACCACAATTAAATCATCATCTCTGCCGATCAGCTTTTCGTACTCATTGATCAGAATTTCTTCGGCCACTACTGGTGAGTGTGGTGTGTAGTTAATGCCCTGTACATGACAGTTAGGGAAAGCCTGTTGCATCGCTTTGACTTTTGGGCTTTTGGCGGAGCTTCGAAAGCCGTGTAAATACCAGATGTTCATTATTTGTCTTATGCTCTATTTAGAATTTCTGCAGTACAGTTCCATCATGCCCTGCACAGTCTTTTTCATGTCGTCACGGAAAGCTTTGGGTTTTATAACTTCCACCTGATCACCAAAGCCAAGCAGCCACCATTTGATAGATTGGGTAATGTTAATGGTTGCAGTTACGCGCACCCTGCCATCTTTGAGTTCTGTCCATTGCTGATCTTTTGATAAAGGTGTCTCGTTGAGGTGTTGCGCTGTTGGTTTGTTAAAAACAAGTTCAAGGTTTTGCTCTTGATACAGACTAATATCAAGACCACCCTGCTCCAGGTATTCTCTGATGTCGAAACCGGCAATCTGTTTGGGCTGGCTATCGAGAATCTCTATATCGTTAATACGATGTATGGCAAACTGAATGAGCCCCTCAGCTTTTTGTCCATCATAAGTTGCAATCAGATAGCTCACCTGCTCCTGCTGAACGACGCCTTGCGCATTGACAATATAGTCTTTGGTTTCGCCGCCCTTTTTGGTGTAGTTCATCTTGAACTGTTTATTGAGCAGCAGTGCCTTATAGATATCCAGCAAATGATTAGCATTAAACTTAGCTGGCTCCAATGGATAGACCTTAGGATAGATAGCAACCCGCTTTTCCCAGTCAGCGTATTTATATTTTTCATTCTTAAGCGCTAGCTTGGCTTCTTTAAAGTATGGCGCAAGCGCATCCAGACTGGCTTCAGGCAATAAGCTATGGGTATATTTCTCCATCAACAGAAAACCCAGCGCCAGATCGGGGCCCATTTTCTTGAGTGAGATGTGCGAGCCCTGTGGGAAGTAATAATAATTTTCGCGGCCCATGGTTTTTACATGCACACCAAAGACACGTTCCAGCATGGCCATATCTCTCTGGATACTGCGTTTGCTTAAGTTACCAAGATTATGGCTCGACTCAAGGTATTCAATCAGGTCGTTGACGGTGACCTTTTGTGGTTCCGTGGGGATACGCCTGAGAATAGCAAGCTGGCGTTCAATCTGGCTGAGTTCTTTGACTGCCATATGGTTCCTTTTTTTCATTACTGACCAATTACGACGCAATATGACGCACTGCAGAGCTAATATCAAGTCTGAGAGGACGAGCTGCGAGGTATTTTTAGCCATGGTCAGCGACAAATAGTTTTGCGTCTCGTTTTCTCGCCCCTTTTGACACTTCCACTTTTCGTCACAGGGTAAAAAGCCATCAGTGTTTAGGGATGAACCTGTGGCTTTATTTATTTGTTACCGATGATGAATTGGGCGGACACCCGAGTTTGTTCTTGTACGGACAACTCATGAGTTGTCCCTACGATAATCGTTTTATTCCGATTCTCTAAGCACCATGCTGACTAATTTATGAACTAATGGCGATACCAGGAAAATCGCTGGGAAGGCAACCACGAAAGCGAAGGCCCAGGCTTTCAGCCATATCATGACAATGTTACTCACAAAACCAACGTTAAAAACGCTGATGATAAATGACATGATGCATGACATGAGTAGCGACATGAAGAATGAAAAGACGATGCGATGGTGTTTAGGGTTGATCATAAGACAATCCGGCTGAGCTTAATTAAGCGGAAGGATATAGCGCTGTATCCGCTAGTGCAATCCGCTTATTGTATAAGACTTATTTAATTTAGCTATGAATAATCCCATCTCTGAATAGACCTTTGGTTTTTCATAAAGAACTCGCCAACACTTCTTAAAATTGTTACTTTCATGACAGATACAAATAATTGAATAAACTATGCCTAATAGCATTTTCCTTCTTGATGAAGCCCCTCTCTTTCCGGACGCCAGATTAGCGCAGGATGAGCCCAATGGCTTACTGGCGGTTGGTGGCGATTTGTCGGCTCCAAGACTTATCGAGGCTTATCGACATGGCATTTTCCCCTGGTTTTGCGAGGATGAACCTATTTTATGGTGGTCCCCCGACCCCCGCTGTGCATTTCTGCTTGATGAAGTTCATGTTTCACGTTCGCTTAAGCGAGAGCTTAATAAAGGCCAGTACCGGGTAACGATAAATAAGGCTTTCCCAGAAGTGGTACGCCAGTGCGCAGCGCCTAGAAGTGACCAGCCGGACACCTGGATTCTGCCTGAAATGCAGCAGGCCTATTACAAACTGCATCAGTTAGGCCTGGCGCACTCTATTGAGGTATGGGATCAAGAGTCACTGGTTGGTGGTATGTATGGCGTCAGTATCGGCAGATTCTTTTTTGGCGAATCCATGTTCAGCCGACGCCCCAATGCTTCAAAAATAGCTCTGGTCTATCTGGCCCACTACCTGAAACAGGCAGACTTTTTAATGATCGATGCGCAGGTTGGTAATCCCCATCTGTATCGGATGGGTGCCCGAGACATGAGCCGTGATGAGTTTTTACAACTTTTAGAACAAGAAATTAACTGGAAACAGCCCCCGAATCTATGGCAAAGTAAGATCCTGAAGGAATGGAAAAGCTGAATATGCGAGGCTCTTGTTATGAGTAACAAAGAGAAAAGCACTCAACATATCAAGCTCTATGCAGGGCCAGAGCACGCCTGTGGCTATCTGGACAATCAGACCGCGGTTTCCCTATTCGCTGATCCTTCTCTCCCAATGAACAACACTCTATACTCTGAACTCAGTCGCCTTGGCTTTCGTCGTAGCGGTAATCACGTCTATCGCCCCAAGTGCCCTCATTGTTCCGCCTGCCAACCCTTTCGTGTATTAACCGAGCAATTCAAGCCAAGTCGTAGCCAGAAGAGAATCTTAAAGGCCAATAAAAACCTGAGTATTCATTTTGAGCCAGCCAGACCCAGCCATGAAGACTATGAGCTTTACGAGCATTACGTTACCGAGCGGCATAGAGATGGCGACATGTATCCGCCTTCCTATGATCAGTATGCAGACTTTCTGTTTTCTGACTGGTGCAAATCGGCTCAGATTCGTGTCAAAGACGGTGAGCGAACCATAGCCATCATGTGCCTCGATTTACTAGATGATGGTCTATCGGCGGTCTATTCCTTTTTTGACACTGACCAGCGTTACAAAAGTCTTGGCGTTTTCCTGATTCTTAAAACCATTGCCCTGGCACGTAAGCTTAATCTGCCTTATGCCTATTTGGGTTATTACATTCAAGACTGCCATAAAATGAGCTATAAGAGTTCCTATCGCCCAGCGGAAGTTCTGCATAACAATCGCTGGAAACTGCTCTCAGAAACGATTCCAAGCACTGATATCATCTAATTAGCTCTAAACGGGTAGCTTCTCGAGCAAAATTTCGACCAATTAGCGCCTGATCACACAAAAACTTTGCGATTATTGTCTAAATAGTGCATTATACGCGCGCATTTTTTGAACATTTTGTTGAAAGTCAAAGAGGAGAAACGGGCTTAA
>NZ_JABURJ010000118.1 GCF_014762745.1 Kangiella sp. | reverse complement strand
TGGTACAAATTTGCTATGGTGTATTAAAACATCAAAGCGAATACCGACCTCAAGTGGCTTGAGGTCGGTTGGGAGAGATGGTATCTATAAGAGCAGAATCTGCTCTTCCTTCTTTTAAAACCTAAACTCAAACCCGACATAAACATTCCGCCCACTGGCTGGCAAACGCTCCCCAACGGCTATCTCACTACCCGCAGCACGATTCACGCCTCCAAGATGCTCGACATACTGCTTATCAAACAGGTTCTCTACCCCGGCGCATACGGTCAGGCCATTATCAAACATATAATCGGCCATCCAGTCCCAAACCATATACCCAGCAGTTTCAGTTTCATTATTGATACTCGACACCCGATCCTGATCCGCATAAACCTGCGCGGCAAACTGAGTACTGAACTGCACACCCTGATACCCCCACACGAATCGCGTATTGAGCGGTGCAATACGATACAAATTAATATCGCTATCATCGCGCTCACCACGAACATAACTAACCACCCCGGACATGAAGAAATCCGATGGCATGTCATAGCGCCAATTGGCATCAAAGCCCCACAAGCTTGCATCAATATTGGTGAACTGCAATGGCGCAGGATCGCCCATCATGCCGGCGACCATGATCGCGCGTGGGTCTTCGCTTGGGTTGGCTTCGATGTAATCCTTCACCTGCGAATAGAACACCCGCGGCGACACCTTAAAACCGCCATTCACATAATCAAAACCGGTATCAATCTGGTAAGCGGTTTCAGGATCTAGATTGATATCCCCGACATAGGTTTTACCATCCGCCAGGCCACCGGTTGATTGCATCGGCAACCACAAATAACGCTGCTGGTAACTGGCAGCGCGTTGCTTAACACCCAATCCATAATTCCAGACCAGACTATCGCTGAGCGTCGTCTTGCCATGATAGGTCACATCAAAGGTGGTATCACTGACGCTGCGATCCGCCTGATTAAAATCACTCACCAAACCGGCAATCGCAGGATTCATCATCGCCATCGAATGCGCCACCTCGCCCGCATCCGCGCGATTGTATTTAACACGCGCACCCAGCGTATCGCTGCGCCCTTCCGCGCGCTGACTCCACTGCACATAGGCGCTATGACGGTCATCCTCAACCTGATTAAAATTAATCACGCTGAACATGGCATTATTCGGATTGCTGATATCCACATCATGCTCAGACAGATACCCCTGCAATCCATATACCCAGTCGCCCGCCGTCAACTGCACCTTATAATCCGCGCTCTTGGCCGCAGCATAAGTATATCGATACGCGGCAGGGTCAAGATTCTCACGCTGGCTAAAATTATCCATGCCATGCGTATTGTCCGAAGCCCCAATCTGCCACTCAAGTAAAGCGACATCAAACTGATGCTGACCATCAAGACTCCACTGCTCGCCATCCACATAATTGATATCCATCGGCAAGGCAGGCGTTCCCGAGAAGCCAGTGTCAGTCTTGCCATAACGCAGGCCAATGCGGCTGTTATCGAACGCATAAGCCACATCCAGACCCGACTGCTGCTTATCGTATGCGGTAGTGATGATGTCGCGCTCCAGCGCATCCTCGGCATTATTGGCCGTCTGGTCGCTGATAAAGGCATGGACCCCAAAGTCATTCGCACTGACATTGATATCCCCGGCATAAGTCGTGCCGTCGTTAATCCCCGAATACCAGCTGCTCAAAGACCCCTCAACCGACAGTTCCTCAGAGGTGCGCGCACGCTTCAGATGCACATCCACCGCACCGCCCATCGTATCGATTCCCGCAGTCACCGGCGCAATCCCGCGATACACCGTCATCGCCTCAACGCTCATCGGCACCGCATAGGTCAAAGGCGCATCCATCCCATTCGGCCCAGCACCCACCACAGGACGCCCACCAAGGCTCACCGCCACACGATCCGCAAACATCCCACGATACTGCGCAATCCCCGTCACAGGCCCATTCTTATTCACATTCGCCCCAGGCACCGTCTTCAACCACTGCGCCACATCCGACTCAACCGGATCCGCATCCGCCACCGACAGATCATCAGCCGAAGCACGCGAAGCACTGATCGTAATCACATCAATATGCTCCTCCTCAGATGGGGCGTCCTCAGCCAACGCAACCCCAGGAAACACAACCCCACAAAACAAACAGCCAGACACAGCGACAGCCACCGCGCTCACACGAAAAGAATCAAAAGAAAAGAAATTCATAACGCCCTCAGAAAAGAATTAAATCGGCGCTAATTGTATAGATATGAAAGGAAAAAACACTGCGACAAATTGTCGCAGGGATATGAAGAATCAAGAATATTCAGGCACAAAAAAAGACGCTGATTAGCGTCTTTTTGAGATATGGCGGAGAGGGTGGGATTTGAACCCATTTAAGTGCTTTCTAACCCATTGAGACTCTTTGTTTTTCAATAGGTTACGATTATCTAGGTTGCCCTTGATGGTCAGAAATGGCCCTCTTCAGTCCCAACAGCGTCCCAAGAATATTTATACTGCTCTATTTTGTACCGCACTAAATAAACATTGGGCATTCAACATATCATAAAATCAAAGTGAGTGTTTTCTATTCTAAAACCTAATGTTCTACCCATTTATCTCTACTATTTACTAGCTGCTCAATAACTACTGTACCCACCGCCCCCAACTGACCACTCCGCCAGTATCAGTTGACCACCCGTACCAGAATCCCTTGACTGGGTCAACGGCCAAAACTGACCAGTCCAGATTAAAAAAAGTGCGCCGAAGCGCACTGTAAAATTAAGCGAGAAGATTTGAGCTTCAGCTACTGGCACCGCCCCACAATCCGAGCCCTACTGTCCCCACTTCCGAGCCCAAACCACAAAACCCTCCGAGCGCTGCTGATAATGCTCCGAATTCCTTAACTTATTCTTACCATCCTATTCCCTGGGTATCTTTGATATGAAAACCTATTGCAAACATCGTTATTATCAATAAGGGCATCAGGGACACAGCAATAACGGTGTAAGATATCTGTGCTTTTTTCGATAATTTTTTATAGTTTTCCTCGATCGTCAGAAATTTCTTTTTCCCATTAATAAACGCAGAAACAACCATCTCAAAGGAAAACATAATAATTGTCCCCCAGAACTTTGAAATATCTTCATGCGTAATCTCTAGATGAAGCCCAATCATCAAAAAAACACATAAATAAACAAGCATCCTTACTCCCGCCATCCATACAAACGCAGACTCATCAGGATGTTTGTGGTTAAGCTTTTGAAAAAAAAGATAAACACCGTAATAGCAATGCCTAAAGAAAGTTATCATTATCGCCCTTCCATATTGAAGTTCATATTTGGCACATTAAACATCCGGTGCATCGCCTCATTGGGTTTTTGTTGAATATAGTCCATATTATGGTTGAAAGTCGAAACGCCACTTTCGAAATTTTGAATATGATAATTAGCAAAATTTTTCCAACCTCCAAAATTTTGATTGATTCGATAATCAATAAACCCATAACTAGCACCTATAGCCAATCCATAAAGCCCTCCAAATCGTCCATATGAAGCTGCCTTGAAAGCAATGTAGGTGACAGCGGAATCAGCAGCAAATTTCCAGACAACATCTGACTTGGAATAATTCGGATTCATCATATTTGATGCTGTTGAAAAGCCCACAGCTCCAAACCCTAATGCTCTTGACGCTACTCTTAAGCGAGAACCTAGAGCTTCTAGACCACTGAGCTGCATAAAGGCTCTTCCATTTGCGCTCCCCCATGTTGCAGACCAGCTAGCCACACCTCCTACCGCTGGACTAAACTGAGGAATAAACTTAGCGCTACCAGCAACCCCTAAGAGCTGTCCTCCTGCATCAGCAGTAAGGCCTGAAACCATAGCAATATCAGAAATGTTTTTCAGAGTGCCAGAAATTTGACTTCCAATATCATCCAGTCCCCCCGAATAGGTTCTGGTATAGGTCACCTCATTGGTTCCATCAGCATTACTCATACCTGCAGTTAGCTCATAACCTTTGTCCTCCAGCTCACTGCCAATTTGCTCAATTTCTTCTGGAGTTCCTTTTGCTTCTACGGAATGCTCAACTTCAGCACCGTTACTCACAGCAGACCTGTCATAGACAGTATTCCAACTAGAACCGCCTCTTTTAAACTTCTTCCTCTCCTTTTTAGGCTCATCATCCCCACAGCCTTTTCCAAGGGCATCTTCACACTCGGCAGCATACCCACTCGGATCGGTTCCTGCCAGAGGATTATTCATGATATAGCTGTAGGGGTTCATCGACTGGCTGTTGCCAGGGCTTTGAATGAATGGATCGACAGAGAGGAATCGACCGAGATTGTAGTCGTACGCGCGTCCATTCATATGAATGCACATGATTATTTATTCATAAATAACATTCTAAGCACAGTCTTTATACCGCTCCAGTGTATTCAAAACATCACAAATTAGTTTTGCTCTCTTTGGATCTCCATTCCAAGCCACTCTTACCGCTGATTCAATTTCTTTGGGGATTGGCTGTTGATACTGTCCCTGTGAAAGATTATCCATGGTCTCAACGACCTTTTTAGCATTCTCTGTAAATCTTTTACCAATACCACGAGACCAATTTGATACCTGCGATTGAGGTACACCAGCTTTTTTAGCCAATGCATTCTTGCTCATACCCGTATCATTCAAAAAAGACTTCAATTTTTGGCAAAAGAGGTCAAATTTCATAATAAATTATCGTAATTTATCTGTATTTTTGTTATTATAGCTATAATTTACGATAACACAAATGGAAATAGTATGTCGGTGAAGTTTCAAACTCCTTTAAGGTATCCTGGTGGTAAAGCCAGATTAGGACCATGGCTAGCTTGGTTAATGCGTCACAATAGTATTAGTGGAGGTATTTATGCTGAGCCTTACGCTGGCGGTGCTGGAGCTGCTTTCTATTTATTGAATAATCAATATGTCCGCTCAATTTTCATTAACGATCTTGATCCGGTTATCCATGCCTTCTGGTGGGCTGTATTGAATGACACAAATGAGCTTATCAGGCTAATCGACTCAACGCCTGTAGACATATCATCTTGGCAGAAACAGAGGGACGTTTTGGCTTCTCACGAAGAATATTCTAAAACTGAAGTTGGCTTTGCTACTTTTTTCCTTAATCGAACGAATCGTTCAGGCATCCTAAAGGCTGGTGTTATCGGCGGAATAAACCAAGACGGAAACTACAAAATTGATGCTCGGTATAATAAAGAAAATTTGAAACAAAGAATTCTAATGATAGCTAGGCATAGAAAAAGAATTAACTTAACAAACCTTGATGCCCTAGATTTTATGAGTGATGTGGTTCCTGAGTTTGGTAATAAATCCTTAGTTTATTTTGATCCCCCTTATTTTAATAAAGGAAGTCAGCTATACCGTAACTTCTATAACCCAGAAGACCACAAAAAGATTGGGCAGGCCGTCTCTCAAATACAGTCTCCTTGGTTAGTAACCTATGACAACTGTCATCCCATAAAAGACATCTACTCAAAACATAAAATGCAAGAGTTCTCTTTAATTTACTCGACAAACCAGGCTAGGCCTAGAGCTACAGAGATTATGGTTTATGATCACATTGAATTACCTAGCTCTCCGTTTTTAAGTAGGACGAGTCGCCCTTACCCCAAAGACTGGGAAGCCAAGTTTGCAAGCTAACTTTTGTTAGCTGCAAACTTAATTGTTTTAAGTAACAGAGGCTCTATAATTTGAAAATGAACGGCTAGATGTCGTGCATCAAAGCTATGAGCAATTTGTCCATGTTTAATAACATTCCCTTCATCAACAATATATTTCACTGAGCTTTTAAATTCAGCTTTTTCTCCTTTGTCTTTATACCATTCATTGATTTTTGTATTATAAAAACTTTCTAAGCCTGTATTAGCGCCTTTCCCGGCCAGTGTCGCAAGCGCTTCCAGAAAAGTCCATGCTCCAACCATCATTAACGTTGCATGCTTTCGCAAAGAGATCGTACATAAAGAACTATAAAGTTGATCGAGTTTATCAGAACCTAATAAATTCACAGCACTAGTAATGTTTACCGACATTGGAATCTTTGGTGGAGGGTTACCGTTACTACTTTGTTCATCATTAGTATTTCCATTTTGGTTGCTTCCAGACTCTGAATTATCAGTGTTATTATTGTTCTTGCTATCCTCTTGAGTATTCTGAGTATTACTTTGCTCAGAAGACGCGCCTTCTTTCTTAGCATCTTTCTCTTCTACAACATTAAACTGAGATAAATACTCTTCTATTTTATCAGCATCAGCGTAGGTGCTCCCTTTTCTTGAAAGTGATAGCTCCTTATTCTTTATCGACGTTAAAAGGATTTGAGCCTTATCAATAGCATCATCTATCAATTTTTTGGGGCGCTTTTTAATCCGCATATCCTTTTCACTAAAGATATTTTTTGAAATAATCCCTCGACTCAGAGCGGCTCGAACAACCCTTGTAAAAACTTCATGAGAGTAATCCTTGCTATCAATAAACTCAGAAATTTCTGGGCTATTGGATTCTAGCTCAAAAATTAGCGCGGTAGCGTGCCAATATTGGTTATTATCTGCTATTTTCCAGTCATACCTGAATCGAGCAGCTGCAATTGCAGACCAGCTAATACGACGAGAGCCATTACTTGATGCGTGACGCTCATAAACCGTTTTATAAATCTTTTCTTTGGATTCTGAAACTTGAGCTTGGATATTATCAAAGTCAAATTGTGTTTTAGCAGCTAGCAACTCAGCTTTTTTCTTTAATGACGCCGTAGGAGCCAAATCAGGATTCCACAAAACCTTAATGACGGCACTTCTCCTGTTACCATCTAAAACAATTGCTTCACCATCATCCATCCAAACCAATAACAGCTCACCAAGATCATCTTCAGCTATACTGGTCATTAGATTAGAAAAGTAAGCGGGGTTCGACCTGTAAATCTTTTCAATACAGGCCTGCTGATCAGGAGCTTTCCTAAACCTGTAATTCCCTTCATCCAAAAGAAGTTCATCTACTCCAAAACTATCAATGTTAGCGAATCGCATCATCCATCCCCTTTAGTTTGTTGTAATTATGCCTCTCAGCTATCAATATTTCTCTATTAAATATCAGTCTAATTTTGTTCTAAATCTTCTCGCGATCAAGCAAGTGCTTTAAAGGCACCATACGCTGATGTAAAACGCCGAAAACTACTAGTTGCTTTTCGTGAGTTATATAGTAAACGACATGGCTTTCATACGGAAAACTTCTCACACCTTCCGCCACTTCGGGGCGAATCTTGCCTAAACTTGGTGTGTCTGCCAGTAATTGAATACGTTGTCGAAGTCCAGACAGGTAATACTGAGACTGAGCGGCTCCCCAGTGCTCAATCCCATACCGTCTGATCTCGATCAAGTCTGACTGGGCACCTGGGGTTAAACGATACCCCGCCATCAGTCGTGTTGGCCAGCTTCTAGTTCATCAAAGAAAGCATCACCGTCCACGTGGTTTCCCGCAGCAATATCCGCTTTTGCTTGTGCCGCTCTTAATTGAAGTAAATGCAACTTCATGGCTTCAATGCTCTCATACTCCTCCATGGACAAGATGACCGCCACAGGCTTGCCGTTCTTGTTAATTTGAAGAGGCGAACGTTGTGCTTTAAGAAGCATGTCGCCAAAATGGGTTTTCGCTTCATTAGCTGATAGAGCATTCATAGTGTAACCTCGCTTAAATCGTTCGATTTGTGCAGTATAGTCGATTTGTATATTTTAAGTCAAAAACCTTATCCCTCATGCAATACACTGGGATGAGTTTGATAATAAACCTCTTTGAGCTTATTAATCGTCACATGCGTATAGACTTGCGTGGTCGATATATCGGCGTGGCCGAGCATTTCTTGGACGTGACGGATATCCGCACCATTTTCGTGCATCAGTGTAGCTGTGGAGTGTCGGAACAGGTTACAGGCACCTCTTTTATCAATGCCTGCACGTTTAACGTACTTTGAAGCTAGGTAGGTTAGCTGTTGCTCTCGGTACTTGAGCCCTTCGTTATCCAGAAACAAGGTTGCACCCGACTCGATAGTGGCCAGTGTAGCCCTGACTTTATTTAAATACACCTGAATCCAGTTACAGGCTCGCTGGGCAATGGGAACTCGTCTATCTTTGTTGCCCTTACCACGGTAGATGGTGATGAGGCCTTCCTTTAGGTCAACATCACTCACTTTTAACCTCGCTAGCTCCATGCGCCGTACTCCCGTGGCGTAATAGGTTTCCATCACAGCTCTATCGCGTATGCCTGTCATGCCGTGGAGCAAGGTTTGTTGAAGCACTCGTTCGATTTCTTCAACCGTCAAAAACCCCGAAGGCAGTCGCCTGGGCACTTTTGGAAGCTCTAGGCGCTCCGCAGGGTTTGTTTCAATGATTTCGTGGTAGAACAATCGCTTGAAGAAAACTTTGGTCGCCGTCAGCCTGTTGCGAATGGTGGCAATATCCAGTGGCTTACCATTAAACGGCTGTCGATATTGGTGCAAATAGCGTCTGTAAGCCTCAAAGGTTTGCAGACTTACGTCTTGGGGCAGTCGAATATCTTGGGTTAAGCACCAACGCAGGAAGAGTCCTACGCTGGATGCCTTACCTTCCACTGTGCGCTGACTTTCACCCCGAGCTAAACAATCCTCAAGGTAAAAGTCCAAGCACTGGATAAGTGTGCTTGGCCTATCCATTGATGGCAATAGGACTATCTATGAATGAACAGGATTTACCCAGTGACGTCAGGTACAGTTTCAGTTGCTCGAACTGGTGCCTATCGATTAAATCATTCGGCTGAATCAACTCAACCTGCGACACAGGCTTATCCTTGAAGATAGTCTGTACCTGCTCATAGGTAATCTCGTGCCCCATTAACGATATGGCATGACGATAACCACGACTCCATAGCTGACACGCCTGAAGAGGTGTTGAACAAATCAGTAACTTCTCAGACTTTTTCACCGCCTGAGGGTTAAATATCCCCACATCGTCAAAGTTCCATAACACAAACGCTCCTTCATTTTGGCTGGAGCGCTTTCGTACCCAGTAGCCATAGACGCCGACGATATTGCCATCAATATCATACAGCGGAAACACCAGCGCCCAACGGAATCGTTCATGCCCTGTAACCTTAAAGAGCCCAATACGTTGATACAGTCCTCTTTGAGAGCCACCATCAAAACTTCTAGGATCTGGTAATGACAAACCAAGCGTTCGATTGACATAGCCCAGGTTAAACTCACCAGCGGCACTCTTATTTATACCGGTCTTAGTCACTAAGTCTTGCGCAGGCAATGAGCACTTTAGACAAAGATGGTAATAATCAAACCCTTGATGGATCATCACCTGCTCAGATGGAGTGATTTTCTCAATGCCAGTCATCACCTGAGTTGCAAGCAACGACTCTGAATGTTCGTGAATGTGTGTATTCATCATGACTCCTCCAACCCTTTGACTTTACGCATGGATTCACCCTTGAGTTTTAGAATATGAGCACGATGAACAATGCGATCTAAAATGGCATCCGCGATAGTTTCATCACCTAACCACTCATGCCACTTCTTAACAGGTAATTGACTCGTAACCACTATTGAGCCAGTTCCAGTTTTATCCTCAACTAACTCCAGTAGATCTTGTCGCCCACGAGCAGTAATCGGGTTAACACCCCAATCATCTAAAATAATCACTTTAAACTTTGAAAGCTTTAATCGAAGATTAGGCAGGGTGCCATCTGCTCTTGCAATTTCAGTCTCCTCTAAGAGCCTGCTTAACCGTTTATAAATAACTTTATGCCCTAATCGTATAGCTTGACTCGCTAAAGCATTGGCTATGAATGTTTTGCCTGTACCAGTCGAACCTTCAAGAAAGATATGCTGATGTTGAGTTATCCATCTGCAAGCAGATAGTTCTTTTATTCGTGACTTTTCTATTCCACGTTTTCGTGTGTAATCAATGTTCTCAAGGCACGCTTGGGGATCTTTAAGCTTGGCAGCTTTTGTGAACCGTATTTGCCTACGCTGCTCTCGATAATGAGTTTCAGAATCAATCAGTAACCCCAGCCGCTCATCAAAGCTTAAACTTTGTATACTGGTATCATCTTGATGGAGTTCATAAAGCTCAGCCATTCCATGCAAGCTTAATGTACTCAGTTGTTCTACATTTTGTTCATATGACATATGAATTATCC
This sequence comes from Kangiella sp., assembly GCF_014762745.1. Lineage (GTDB taxonomy): Bacteria > Pseudomonadota > Gammaproteobacteria > Enterobacterales > Kangiellaceae > Kangiella. Next base: position 33,639 of record NZ_JABURJ010000118.1, on the reverse strand, counting down.
TCCTGATAATAAGATGAGCCTCGGACATTCTGGTGGTTAGGCACAAAGTCCTCAGGTACAGAGTCATCAACTTGTTGATCCAATTTATGTTGCAGAATTGAACGTATGCTTTTAACGGTTAATGAGTTAATGGCTTTAGCTCGAACACAAGCAGCTTCAAAGCGCTCATGACCAAAAACCTTGGCAAGTTGCTGCAATTGAGAGCAGGCTTTATTGGCAATCACTGAATGCTCAGGTTTGTTATCAAACTGGGCTGTAATGGCTTCAACGGTGTATGAGCCAATGGATTTCGCCCATTTCAGGTAATGCTGAAGACTTTGCTCTGCATAAGCCTGATGGCTTGCTGGACGGTGTAAGGGATTGGTTGTGTGCTCTCCTTGGGTGTCATTTCTGGTATGCGCTGCGACCCGCTTACCATCATGGTAAAACTCAACGAGCTTAGCGGTTACACGAGCCTCAACATATTCACTCACCAGTGAGTACGGTACTGAATAGGCATGACCTTTCACATACACATGATAATCGGGACTAACCTTTTGCTTAGCCATCCAATTAGCACATTCAAAACTCTTATTAGGTAAAGCCCTTAATAAGGGTTTATCCAACTCTAAAAAGCGTGACGTACGACTACCACTGATGCGCTTAAAATTCCTTTCATTCAGCTTTGGTAATAACTCTAAAATAGCTTGATTAATTTCTTCAATTGAAAAGAACTTTCTGCGCGTCAATGGCACAGTGATCCAGCGCGTAACCAATAAAACCCCAATTTCCGCTAATGACTTATCTTTTGGTTTCCGAACTCGTGCTGGAATGATGGACAAGTTATAGTGCCTCGCCATTTCAAGATAGGTTCGATTAATAATCGGATTACTGCCAGCGGAAGTTACGGCAGATTTTAAATTATCAGGAACAACCGCCTCAGGAACGCCACCGAGAAAATTGAACGTTTGATTATGTGCCTCAATAAAGTCTTCTGAATTTTGTGACTTAGAAGCAAAAGCAAAGGTATATTGAGAACAGCCAAGTACCGCCACAAAGACTTGTGCGTACTTCAGTTCTCCTGTTTTCGGATCTGTCCAAGGAATTAACTTGCCTGCATAATCAACATATACTAATTCGCCTGCATAATGAGTTTGCCTCATGGACAAATCCACTTTTGCTAGGAATTTTCGATAGTAATGAGTGAATTGAGAATAACAATAAGCTTTTTCTAAAAACTCAGCCTTGTACTCATGCCAAAGCTGGATCAAAGTTGAATGCTTATGTGCCTGCATCTTTTTATGCACTGCTTCATAGTCAGGTAACACCTTATCTTTTTCGAGTTCCCGCTTTTTATTGAATAGCAGCTTTAACTCTTTATACCCCATCAGTTTAGCTTTGTCATAATTGAGCTGGTGCTCATCGCATATGACCCAAACCCTACTAATAGTCTTATCGGATAAACCTACTAATTGAGCCGTATAGTTAGCAGAATAACCACCTGACTCTCGAAGCCTTATCGCTTCAATGTATTTTTGGATGTTATTTTTCATAAATTCTCCTGAAATTGCTCATTAACCCGACGCAACTAGGCGCGACAGGTGTTAACTAGATAAAATCAAGAGGCAATACTTCTCTGTAAGCCCTACACACAAAGGACTTGCACAGCAATATTTTGGGGAGTAAGATGAGCATATCTGGACGCCAATTCAGATTAATCATCAAAGCCTCAAAGCATATTGCCTCTTGAGGTTTTTTTGTGCTTAATATTTATTCATCGTTTTTCCTCCGCGATTTTCTCAAGGGCTTCAAAGCGCTTTTGTGTTAAATAAGCGGCTATATCTTTAGTTAAAGCAAATTTACCCCGTCTATTTTCCATACCGAATACAGGAATTGGCAGTTGCTCTCGCTTTATCGCTTGTCGGAATGCGGCCATATTGGTAAATCCCAACAACCGACACAACTCCTTATTTCCAATCAGATGGCCGTGAGCCTTTATCAAATCTTGCTCTAATTGATTGCCATAAATATTAATTTGGTTTTCAGTCACATTCAGTACTCTTTAGTTATCTATTTGATTATAAAACAACCAACGCATATGCTGTAGAGGTAGGTTTCAAAGGCTAAAAAGACACTCAAAAAGGCTGTAAAAGCTTGATTTTATTAAATTTGTAAAGTTGCCATATATGCTTGTAGAAAAAGAACGGCTAATACCCATTTACGCTAATTCGCAGCTCGTTTTGCAATTAAGAAGGGCTTTATGGGCAGAAATGATTAAAGCTGAAATGGATTGTTCGACAGCTTATGAAGTTGAGAAGTCGTTTTCCAGACCAGAGCAGTTTGTATCAACGCCTGATGGTACCAACCATCCAACTAACTGGAATAAGTATCTTAGAGGGGAGCAATCGCCCAGTAAAAAAACCTTGCTCAAAGTCTCCAAGAAAGTTAGCCGGGCAGAATATTGGTTTAACTTGCCCATGTGGAAGGTTTTGCAGCAACCTGTCTCGCAAGAAAAGCTAAATCAATATTTACTGGAAACAAGACCTGATATTTCTGCTCGGTTATTTACTATAAAGGGAAGCTATAGTGCTGAACTTGTCCGAAAAAAGATACGAAGCCATGAAAGTCTAATAAAATTTTTATGCTTGGACAGCACTATTGATGCACTCAATGCCATTGTGCTTCTTTGCGCTGAAATTGAATCCAAATCACAATATATCTCTAGCATAGAATATTACTACGCTATGCAGGAAATATTGATTAACTTCTGTCAGCCCATCCCTTATTGCTCTTACTTTAGAATGCTCTACAAATTGATAAAAGACCGCTTCTACTACAGCTGGGATTTAGGTCATGACTTCCGTGGTAAGACTATTGGCCATTCAGTCAAGGCCGCGTGGGAAATCCATCGTATTGTAGGGCGGCTCACCATGTACTTGGAAGATATGTGTCTTTTTATACTGAGCGAAACCCGTAAAGCCAACGCCATTGGATACCACTTCTACCGTATTTCAGATCAACAGCGTAAAGCGGTGCTAGAGCAAATTAGCTTTAGCAATAAAGATAAGTATCTAAAAGTGAATGACGCTATGAAAGAACTCGTCTGGATGGCTCTGAAAGAAAAACTCAAATAAGCTCACGGGTAAAACCAAGGTTATCTTGATACAAAAATTAACCTCGGAGACATTTCTGGTTCTCATTCGGAGTTAAAATAAGTACGGTATCGGATTTTTTGCGGTATCAGCACGTACTGGCACCGCCCCACAATCCGAGCCCTACTGTCCCCACTTCCGAGCCCAAACCACAAAACCCTCCGAGCGCTGCTGGCGATGCTTCGAATGCCGTATCCTAAAAAGCCAAGCGATGCTTGGGACTAATTTGTGGATGTCCCAAACCTCCTCCCATTAGTTCCTAGACTTAGGCTTAACAGGCATATCTGAATTGCCAAAATAATGATTTTCAATTAAAAATTGTGTCAGTTCTTTGGGACTCATATTTAAAACGCTCTCCAAGTCAGCGGAGGGAATTTTAGCTACATTAACAACATCATAAGGTTCATACTCATATCTGTTATTAACGTTTTTAGTCAAATAGACAATATACCCCCCCCCAATACTCATAAAGTCAAAGTTAACATCTGCTGCATTCAGTTCAGCTATTCGACCTTCAGGAAACTCTTCACCATTAAGATTACGGAGAACAATGAACTGGCTCTTTAATTCCTTATTCTCTTTATCCCACCGCGACTCTATTTCATCATGTTTGAGAGAACTGTACTTCCTTAGATATTCCTCATACCGTAAATAAGGTATCGGTGCTGAAATCCTGACAACAAAAACAATACTATCTTTATTAACTAACCGTTGTAAGTCCTGTTCAATTGTCATAGGCTCTGTTCCATAACTACATGCTGTTGTAATAAAAAAAAGCAAGATTCCCAAGCAAATCTTTTTCATAATGCCTCCAATCAATAGTACCAAGAATCACCAGTTTTTTCTTTCTCAAAAGCCTTTATCTCTTGCTTTTTAAAAGATTTTGAAGTTGTTAAATTATGAACTGTATATTCATAATAACCAGTATAATTATCCCAGTCTTGCCATGACTGTATTGGTTTATCTGGCAAACCAATTGAAGACAATCCAGCATTAATATAGGTTAAATCTCTACCGGACGCATAAATTCTGCTAGCACGATTCTTCATAGCACTTTTCCAATCACCATTCCAAACATCTCCTCCGTTTGGATGAGTATGCCATACAGCATCACCTAATGAATAATGCCCTTTATCATAAACGCCCTTAGCAAAAGCTCCGCTAAAGCCAGTGCCTACTTCTTTGATAGAAAAATCATCTTGAGAAATAACTGCCCAGCCTTCAATACCGAGAGAGTCAAAGTACTCTACTAGTCCAGAGTTATGAAGTGCAGAAGCAGCTTCATCATAAGACCCATAGGACGCATTAATAATATCAGCTGACATTTCATTTATTCTGGTTCTAATCTGTTCTTTTTCCTTATCTGTGAAATCTCTGGATGTACAAGTATTTTGACAGTTTCCAGGAGGGTCAAAGTAATTGCTTGTCCCCCCACTCACTGGCGTAACAGTAACTCTCCTCTTATGGTTTTGATACCAATCATATGCCTCTAAATTCTTTTGACCTCCAAGTGCTGCAATTTCCCGGTCTAGTTCCTGCTTCGATTGTCCTCTCTTCCCATTATCTCCAGCCCAAGTAAATTTATCCATTCCTGTCATACACATGAAATTACAGTGTTCTTCTGTAACGCCCAAATTACCCACACTTGTATAACCTGTCGGATCAGTCCCTGCCAGCGGATTGTTCATGATGTAGCTATATGGATTCATCGACTGACTATTGCCAGGGCTTTGAATAAACGGATCAACGGAGAGGAAACGGCCTAGATTGTAATCGTACGCGCGTCCATTCATATGAATGAGTTCAGCGTCGTCGAGATGTTCATGGTCGGTGAAACCTCGGTTGGTGAAGGGTTCGCCACCGACGACAGCGCTTAAGGTTGGGGGAGCAACATCCATCAGACCAGCTGTTCTTGGTTTACCAAATGGGTCGTAACTTCGATCTTCTGTGATTATGTTGTTGTGATCTACCAGCGTTACCACGGAACCTAATCTATCACGAAGAGTAAAACGAATTTTGTGATCGGCTAATGGCTGACCCACTATCTCTTCTTTACTCACGATGGCGATATCATCGATGTAGGTTCGGGTGATGGTGCTACCTCCCTGCTTGACGATTTCAACCATTTTGTCGAGGTAAATCGTGGTTTCGTCACCTTCTGGTAAACCTGTTTTGACCTGCTTAAAGCGCATCAAGTCAGCACCATAAGCAAAGGTGCTGTTAATGCCGCCTTTGCTGATACTAATCGGTTTATTGAAAGCGTTGTAACTGATGGATTTGCCGTCACCACTGGTCATATTACCGTTGTTATCGTAAGTATAATCAGCAGTTCTACCGTCTGGCTTAGTAATCGACAGGACCGCATTGGGACCTGCATTACCGGCATTGGCTTTCCCAGTACCGCCATAGCTTATGGTGGTAGCGTAATCAGTCTTAACTAAAAGATTACCTACTTGATCATAGCTATAAGTAATTGGATCTTCAGTGTGCGTAATTCCAGTAAAACTACGAGTGCTGTAGGTTAGTCGGTGCAAGTTATCATAGCTGTAATCTTCACGGCTGGTTTTTGCACCGTTTTCATACTGCACTTCCTGCCAGGCCAGGTTGCCGAAACTGCCATACCAGTAATCGAGGAAATGCTTCTGCACACCACCCGCACTGGCAACAATACTTTTCAGCTGGCCAGTCACGGTATCGTAGTTGCGCGACTCAGCTAATGTGCCCGCATTTTTTAACGTCTCTACGGCATTCAGGAAGTGGTCACGTGAGGTAACTTCCTGATAGACAAATCCACTATTGGCATTAAAGGTTTTGGTTTGGTAACCGTACTGGTTATAGGCATAACCGACTTTGATACCGCTACCTGGATATTCAACCGCCTTAACACGACCAAAGTTATTATCGTATTCAGTGATAGTTTCGTATGGCGTACTGTCAATGGTAGTAACCTGACGGTATGGGCGGGAATACTCATCGTAATAGAACTCTTTTTGGATTCCCGTTGCTGATTCAGAGGCTGGCAGACCTAAACCTTTAGGTACTCGGTCATACGTGAATGTGGCCTGAGCTGAACCATTAACAGAGCGTTGTGTCAGACGGCCGAGACCATCATATTGCATAATAAGCGTATCGCCGTTGGCATCAATTTCCTGCTCCGCTTCTCCGAAGGTATTATAAACAAAGGTTTTCACACCCATATTTGGGTCGTCTACTTTAGTCTTATGACCAAACCCATTGTGCCAGGCGTGAATTAAATTACTGTTGGCATCTTGCAGGGTGATTGGATTACCCATGCTGTCATAAGCGTAACGTGTGACACCGCCCATCGCATCAGTGGTTTGAATCAATTTACCATCGCCGCCATATGTGCGGCTCATAGACAATACATTACCACCATCGGTAACGGTAATATCAGTTTTGTGACCCGAATAAGAATAGGTTGTGTAGTAAGTATTACTATTCTCTCTATCGGTTTCTTTATTAGTTAACCGCCCTAATACATCGTAACCATTGTAGCGAGTACCCGTAGTATTCGATGAATAGAATGAAGGAGTTGATTCAAAGGTTTTTCGACCTAATTTATCGTAATCAACCGACGTGTAAATTGATGAGCCGTCAAATCCAATCGTTTCCACCATTACCGTTCGGTTAAACATGTCTTTATAGGTTTTAACCGTTGGGCTGCCTTCTTGTTTAGTAAACTCAAAGTAGACTGCCGCAGTATCTGGACAGGAACTGTAACACCATTGATAGCCTGTCTCAATCGGCTTTCCGCCAGGTACTGTTATCGATTTAACGCGACCAAAGGTATCGTAGGTGTAATTCACCGTATTACCATTGGCATCTGTAACTGAGATCGGCTGTCCGTGTTTGGCTGAAATCACTGTACTCGTTGTGTGATTTTTATCGTTCGTAACCGTTTCAGGGAAATAACTATCAGCGCTATAAGTTGTTGTTACTTTTCTGTTCAGATCTGAACCGGTATTACCACTAGCTTGTTGAGTCACCGTCGTTGGTTGACCGAATGTATTCAGATTGACCGTTGTGGTATGTGATTGACTAGTCCCACTTGCCGTAGTAACCGTTGAGGTCGGTATGCGGTGCAAAATTCCACTAGAGTCGTAGGTATACTGACTGTATGAAGACTGATCAACATCAGTTCCTGCAGCAATTGGCACAGCAAAATTTTGATCAATAGTTGTTGTAGTTACACTGCTTGATTGAATCTTATTGATCCACCAGTCATCGGAATAAGAGTAATCATAGGTTTTGGTTTCTGTTAATCCGACTTTTTGAAAACCATTATCTTTAATTACAGATTTGTACAACACATTTCCATATATATCTGTATCACAACCTACGCTAGCATAAGAGCAAATGGTTCCACCGATGATAGTCTTTTCATGATTTAAAACTGTCGTTCTATTATTTAAATCATAATCCTCTTTGACTGTTTCTGCGGGATAAACCCAGTATACATTAGGAAGTGTATTTTTCTCGTGATAGCTGTTTACTACTGTTTTAGACAGTGGGCTACCCTGACACTCAAAAAGAGAGTCACCAATAAGACATGTTCTCACTTCTTGGATTTTACCTGCTTTGGGGAAAATCTGATGGAAGTCAGTGACAGAACGCATACCACTTGCTAAGTCATCGACAATGACGCTCCTAAAGCCTTGGAAACCACGACCAGCACGGTTATAAATGGCTTCTCGGTAGTTGTACTGAGTTTCATTAAAATTAGAATCGATACCGTTTGATTGATAACTATTCGAAACCACATACATTGAAGATGTGAAATAGAAGTTCTCTTTCTTTGGATCGTTTGCGATATATCGAGCATTACCCTTAGGCACATCATAAAACGGTTCGCCATTGGTTCTATCAAGTAACCAGCGAGATAGTGGTGCATAGCTCCACTGGAACTTCTGGCCCAAACCATTTTCGACTTGATAATTAGTATCGGCTAATTTGCCTAAATCAGCCCCCAACCCCATCAGGTTTTTCTGCTCAAAATAACCACTAGCAAATGAAGGGCTGGTGGATTGGTAACTCATTGACACACTAGCCCGATAATACATTACCCCACCGACTCGTACGTTACCACCCTGTTGATATGATGTGGCTACTTTGTAATTGAAGTCAATTGTTCCATTATTATCGTTATCCTCAAGTTCCAGAGCCTTATGGCTACGGCCACTTAATACCATGAAAGAGGATAAAGGAGCTTTAACGACATTTTGAATTCTTCTATCAATTGTTGGCCCTTGAGTCGTTTGTTTCAGGTCTAAAATATCCCAATTAAAACGGCGTGTGTCATAGCGTGCCCAGTCAATGGCTATATCCGTACCCTGATGACTATCCAAATCCGCATGACTGGCATGAAGTGCATCATTACAGACTTTCACAGAATAAGGCTCATCGCTACCGGTCTCATTTGGATTACCAAAAAAATTCACACAGACATCATCACTACTTCCAGTAGCAACTAATAATTCATCGACACCATCATTGTCGAAGTCAGCAACGCGCAGACCGCCCCATAAAGCTTGGACTCGAGTCGAGATTCTGCCTCTAGCGTTAAGGAAGTTGTTTTTATGGATACCTACAGAAGTACCGAGAGATTTCTCAACGGAAAAAGCTCGATTACCGAGATTTTCTCGAACACGCCAATCAAAACCTGAGGCAGTTTCAACAGGTCGAACAAAATCTGTCAGGCCGTCACCATTAATATCGGCAAAGGTGTGTTGATTGCTGAACAGATTACTTGGCAGATTTAACTGACTTGCATTACGCGTTTCATCCGAAACCCAAACACCTGACAAATTAATGCGACCAAAATCGATGTTGATCACCATGCTGGTTACGCCATTTTGCCATGTGCGCATCAGGTCAATGACGCCATCACCATCTACGTCTCTGAAACTGATTTGCTCTCGATAATCCTTAGTGTCGTAGGTGTACTCACTGAGTGTCTTTATGGAGTAAGGCCCTAAGAACTCCATGGCTCCATTTGCTTTATTGAAATAAGCCTGAACTTTATTGACGTTATCAATGAATAAGAAGTCCTGATAGCCATCGCCATTCAAGTCTAAAATTTGAAGTGTGTTAGCGCCCCACTCACGATTACTTTCATAACTTGTAGGCATTGTAATATTAGTTAAGCCAAGATTAACTAAATTAAAATTACCATAATCGTCTTCTTCAAATTGATTCAAACTAACCCGTCTAGAGCTATCAGTGACAAAGAAGTCTACTATGCCATCACCATTGAGATCGCCATGATTTCGACCATCGGGATATACTGTTGAATTAGTATCATCCGAAGTATAGACATCGGTATAATTGCCTGTAGCATTATCCCTACTATAGATAGTCGTTATAAAACCAACTAAATTTTCTAGACTATCGTATTCAGCAGACTGATATAGAACTTCTGGCAAGCCATCACCATTCAGATCCTTATAACCTACCCAGTCATTCCCACCAATTTCCCCGATTTCGGAAAGCGCTTGGTTAGTACTTGAACTTGAATCATTGTTATCCCATTGTATGGATGGGTGGTAAACATCGAAATTTGTTGCAGGCAAACACTTACCCGAAGCACATTCTTGGACAGAACTCAGAAGTGAACGGTTTGAAAAGTTGCTGTTAAGATAGGCTATATTGTAGGTGCGAACTAATGCACTCCCTACATAAGTTCTAATGCTTTTGAGTCTTTTGGTACTTAATGTTAACCCACCAGAGTTAAAGCTTCTAGAGATGTCAGTTCTGGCTTCATATTCCAAACTTACTTTACGATTTCCCTGCAGTGAGCCAGAACCAGTGTAGAGGATCTCTTTTATATGATATTCGCCATCACCATAGCTTTGATAAATATAATCTATTCGATTGCCACTAGAGTCCTCTTGCTTACTAATTCCCCAAGTCATTGGATGTGCCAAACCCTCAGGGACGTGCCTTGAGTCAGAGGTATCACCGTAGTAGCTAGTTCGATTATTTTTATGTTTTACCTCAAAAGAAGCTCCTGAGTTAATTCCGCCATCTAATTGAGTGATCTTCGAAAACGAATCCAGTTCGGTTCTATACTCAGCGCCCGATTGACCATAAGTACCATTGACGAGAATAAGTCGTTGGCCATCTAAGCACAGCTTATCTTCAGGGCTTAGGGTGACACCTTTACTATAACCATCTTGGGCATAAGTTGCGCTACAACGATGAATACTAGAACCTGCTGATAAGCTCCAACCCACACCCGCAATGCCATTACCGGAACGAGATGAATAATTGAGGCTCACATTGGGCTGCATCCCTTTTCGACCTGGAGGGATCACAATTGGGATATTATAGGCCGCCGCACCACCGGAAACGCCGCCGGAGCCTTCAACGGCACCGACAGTTTCATCACTGGTTAAGGTTTCAGTGTAACCATAAGTCTGGTCTATAACATTGCCGCCCGTTTTAGCCCAAGCCGCTGGCAGTTGGACATTAACCACACTGGACGTTTTGGCCGAGCTACATTTGCGAGTATTATCTGGTAGCTTGTTACAGGCACGAACACGATGTGTCCAATCACCACTTTTATCTACTGTTACCTGATAGCTGGTTCCAGAAACATTTGTCCAGGCCGACCAACCATTTAACTCATGCTGCTGTGACACTTGATAGTTATCTAGCGATGATGAAGTGCTCGCTTCCCAAGTAATTTGGTAGCTAGTTTCAGCTGTTTGTGGTGGAACTGTAATGCTAGCTGGTGCAGATGGTGTTGGGTGAGAGACCGTAACACTGTTACTAAACCCATAATGACTACAACCAGAAGAGTTACAAGCAAGAACTTTATAGTCCCAGGTTCCATCACCTTTACCTGAAATGACCTTACTCGTTGCGGTTCCTACCGATACAGCTGGAGAGTAATCGGGACTTTCAACAAATTCATATCGTTCAACAATACCGCCACCGTTTGACCAACTCAGAGTATAAGCACCATCGTCGTCGGTTGAAGGAACATTCACATTGGTTGGGCTATATGGAGGTTTTAATACTTTAACTCTACCGTTTAGCTCTAAGTAAGCACTGCAACCCGAACTATTACAAGCTCTGACACGATACTCCCAATCCCCATCATCACGATCTGCGAATGACTTTGATCTGCCTGTACTGTTGTAAGCCACTGCCCAAAGCCCGTAGCTTGCTTCACTGTATGGCTTAAGGCGCTCCTCTAATTCATAGGTGATTGAAGAGCCTGTTGACTCTCCCCATGAAATGACGTGCATGCCATCGAAATCTTCATACACTCCAGACTGTAAACTCACAGCTCCTGACACGCTTATCGATGAAGGAGGTGAAGGAGGAAGAGTCACTGTAATGTTAGAAGAATCGGTACTGTAACTAGAGCATGCCCAAGAATAGTTATTACATGCTTGTACTCTAAAGTCCCAATCGCCATCGGTTAAGCCTGAAATATTGACACTGGTTGAAGCATAGTTGGTTCGAACTGTTGACCAACTACCTGCATCCATTCTCTGCTGAAGATTATAGTAGGTAACTGTTCCTGATGGCTTGACCCAGCTCACCATTAAACTTCCAGTAGAAGAAGTTGACGATGATAGTGCAGGTGCTGCTGGAGTCACCGGCTTTAGGTATGTTGATGTTGTATTAGAAACCTCACTAAATACTGAACAGCTCCAAGTGAATTCATTACATGCCTGAACTCTGAACGTCCAACTCCCTTCAGTTAATCCTGATATCGAGGTAGTAGTTGTTGCGACATTTGAATTAGCCCACTCCCACGCTCCGCTTCCAAGTCTTTTTTGAATTCGGTAGAAACTTACTGTTCCTGAAGGCTTAGTCCAACTGAGTGTTATACTTCCATTATTTGTACTTGAATTAATGGTTGGTGCAGTAGGCGCCGATGGTATAACTCTTACGGTCACAACCTCAGAGCTGGCACTATAACTGGTGCAGGCCCAGGATTGATTGTTGCAAGCCTGAACCCTATACTCAACAACACCATCAGTTAAACCTAAAACGGAATAACTTGTGCCGGTATAACCGTTAACTAAAGCTGTCCAACTACTACCATCTTTTCTCTGCTGAACATTGTAATAAGTTACAGTTCCACTTGGCTCAGCCCAACTAAGTCCTAAAGATCCTTTACTCGTCGTTGTACTAACTGAAGGAGCTGATGGATTGGAGGGCTTTTGAAAGACTGTAACATTGGAAGAGTCTACACTGGCGGATGAACATGCCCAGCTCTCTCCATTACAAGCTATAACTCTAAAATCCCAGCTCCCATCCGTTAAACCTGAAACGCTGCTGCTTGTAGTTGTAATGCCGGTTGCCACACTTGTCCAACTTCCTGCATTACTGCGCTTCTGCAAATTATAATAGCTAACAGTTCCGGCCGGTTTAATCCAACTAACTGTTAAGGTTCCGGTACTCGTTGTGGATGTTAAGGTTGGAGCGCTTGGAGTAGAAGGTGGTACTTTTACCGTCACATTCGCAGAGTCACTACTTAGACTAGAGCAGGCCCAACTGTATCCATTACAAGCCTGAACTCTGAAATCCCAAGAGCCATCGGTTAGTCCTGATACACTTTGACTGGTACCCGAAAAAGCAGTAACAACATTCGTCCAGCTTCCAGCATTGTTTCTTTTCTGAAGATTGTAGTAAGTGACCGTTCCTGACGGTTTCACCCAACTAACGGTGACACTGCCAGTGCTGGTGCTAGAGCTTATTGTTGGCGCAGTTGCGTTACTCGGTTTGTTTCTAACGGTAGTATTTGAAGAATCGGAACTGTAACCAGAACATGACCAGCTCGCGCCATTACACGCCTGAACTCTAAAATCCCAACTGCCATCGGTTAGTCCTGATACACTTCTGCTGGTACCGGTAAGCCCTGTTGCAACATTCGTCCAGCTTCCAGCATTGTTTCTTTTCTGAAGATTGTAGTAAGTGGCCGTTCCTGACGGTTTCACCCAACTAACCGTTACGCTCCCAGTGCTTGTAGAAGTAGACACTGTTGGGACTACTGGAGTAGCTGGCTTAACCAATACCCTAGTGTTTGCGGAATCTGTACTGTAACTTGAGCAAGCCCAACTGTATCCGTTACAAGCCTGTACTCTAAAGTCCCAACTGCCATCAGTTAGACCTGATACGCTTCGACTAGTACCAGTGAAACCGGTAACAACATTCGTCCAGCTGCCCGAACCATTGCGCTTCTGAAGATTATAGTAGGAGACCGTTCCGGATGGTTTAGTCCAACTGACGGTTACAGTTCCAGTACTGGTACTGGAGCTAATAGTGGGAGCTGTTGCAACACTGGGTATTATTCTAACGGTAGTGTTTGCAGAGTCGGCACTGTGGGTTGAGCAAGCCCAACTGTAACCGTTACATGCCTGTACTCTGAAATCCCAACTGCCATCGGTTAGGCCTGATACGCTGCGGCTAGTACCTGTAAAGCCGGTAACAACATTCGACCAGCCACCTGAATTGTTACGCTTCTGAAGGTTGTAGAAAGTGACGGTTCCTGATGGTTTCGCCCAAGTCACGGTCACAGTACCAGTGCTTGTACTAGAACTGATAGTGGGGGCAGCTGCGACACTGGGTTTAACTCTGACGGTGCTATTGGCTGAATCCGCACTTAAGCTTGAACAGGACCACGTATAAGCATTACATGCCTGAACTCTAAAGTCCCAGCTACCATCAGTTAAACTTGATACAGTTGTGTTGGTTGAGCTTACATTGGTATTGGCCCAAGTCCAACTTCCACCATTAACTCGCTTTTGTAAACGATAGAAACTTACAGTCCCCGATGGTTTGGTCCAACTCACAGCAATGCTGCCTGTACTTGTTGATGAACCAACAGAAGGTGCGGATGGTGTCGAGGGTTTATTACGGACCAGGTTTGTGGTGCTTAGGGAACTGTAAGAACCACATTTAGGCACACCAGTATTTAAATCTAAATTACAGCCTCGGACTTTGTATCTGTAATTGCCATCTGGATTGCCGGAAATGCTTTGACTTGTGGTCGTAGGGCTCGTGGTATAAGTCTTTACATAAGTGCCACCACGATATTCCACAAGCTGGTAACCCCAAGCATTTGAACCGCTGGTAACCATGCTTGAAGCAGCTGACCACGAAACTTGATATGCACCATTTGTGCTATTCGTAGGACTTACAGAGGGAGTCCCTGGTGCAGAGGGTGTTGCTGGACTGGGAGTTGGGTTGTTACAGAGATTTAATATAGATAGTCCATCGTCGGCGTTTTTACCTTTCCCATTTTGTTTTTTGTTATTACCTGACTTTCCTTTATTTAGACTGTCATCACCTGTAGGCTCATCAACACTCAACGGATCCCAGCAAATTTCTGCATGGGCAGCTTCAAGAGAAACCAACTGAAAAGTTAAAAGCAATAGAATAGCAGCCAAATATTGGCGAAATGAAAACATCCCCATCTTAATTCCCTCAGCAAATCCCAGTAAATTCAAATTATTGTTATGCGGTTCTTTTTTATTGACCACAAAGCGCGCGAATTTTAATCAGACTTTGCAGGCTCGTCAAATCGGAGCTGCATCAAAATTAATGCGCATTTGACTAGGAAATCTATGAGCCAAAGAACAAATGACACTAGTAGAAGATAAAGTTTCTTATAACCTATTAATTTAGTGTTAACTAGCACACACAAGCAAATGCATATTTGACTTAACTGGCAAAAAAATAGAGAGGTAATTTATTTATTTCAAATCTTATTATAAATGTATCCTTTTGTAGCAACGGCATGCAGAAATGCAATTATAACGAGTTGAGAAAGTTGAAACTGGCTATACCTCCCTCAGTTTATTGGCTGCCCGGCATTAAGGTTCTGTGTGAGTACCATAAACAATCAATTCCTTAATCTTCAATACGGATGTGCGTCAATATGACGCACTACCCTTCCTATTTTGAAGTACTTGAACGTCTTTCAGCTATCTGCCACTGGTTGCTTTCTTACTAGGAACCTCGAAGGTGGTCTCAATTCCAGGACATTAATATCAGTCGAGCAGCTTGATTTTCCGAGGTTGTAACCAAGCCTAAGGATGCTGTATTTCCATTTTCTTTCCTTATTCTATTATGCGGTGCAGTCATTGCACTACCATCGTCTCTAAGAACATGAGCGCAGTTCCAAACCTTCATTGACAATTTCTGATGCGCTCATGATTCAATACCTAATATATTTTCTAATGTTTTTATACTGTCGCGTCGCTTTGCAGGCGACATCTTATCAAGATTTACCAGCTTCCACTTCACCGCAGGCAAATCTTTTATATGCTCAAAAGGTAACAACTCCCACTCAGGATGACCACGGTAAAAACTCAGAAGAAAATGCTTTTCCGAGTCCAGCAGACTTTGATTGATTAACTCAATCAGCTCATCCCTTGCTATAACTAGCTGCTCGACGGTTACTGGCTCAAAAGTCATGCCTTGGAAGGCACTACTAAAAATCTCCTCAATCGGTTGCAATGATGGCAATAGAAGCTCCTCTGGAGAACGATTATGAGAAATCAGGTAAACTAAGAACGCCTGCCGAATATCATCAGTTACCCCTTCATTGGCTAATAACTCCTTAACATCAAAGAGATCTCTAGGATGTTGCCTATCGAGAGCGGCACAAATTTTTCCTGCATAAAGATCAGCTATGGACACAACCTGCATCTCAGCATGACCAAATTCATCCTCAACAGACTCTACTAACGCTCTCACCTCTGGCTCAAAAACAGTTCCTCTTAAAACAGGCGATAACTCAACTTTAATACCGACATTATTGAGTTTCACGATAAGTCTCAGGCTATCGTCATTATCCCGATATGATTGAATGACTGTAGCATCCCTTAATTGCTCATTAATAGACTGAGCAATTCGGTCCAAAGCATCTCGACACTCTCTTAAGGCTTCGTCTCGCAATTTCAGTGGCAAATACACAAGATCGATATCTACTGACAAGCGCGGAAAGTGACGCACAAATAAATTAATAGCGGTTCCACCCTTTAGTGCAAAGATATCTTCCCTAGCCACAAACGGTAAAACAGAAACCAACAATTGAACCTGCTGATAATACGATGATGTCTTATCCATGATAACCTTTACTTTGAGTTGCTTGCTCTATGAATTGCTGGGCCATTAAAATTTGCTTTGATAATCTTTAGGCACGGTTATTTGAAACTCGGAATTATACTCCCCACCCTTGGTCACTTCCCGCTTACCACTACCTAAATCAACCTGCTCCAAGTCTAAATGCTTAAACCACGAGTACTGAAAATAACTCGCCAAGAAGCAAAACAAACGTTTTGTCTTAACGTGTGTGCAGCTCTGCAATAAACGATTAAGAAGCTTAGGTCGTAAAGTGGATAACCCCTGCATCAGCTCAGCGGCATGAATAAAGCTAGCCTCGCTATGAGTAACCAGACTTAAAACTTCCAGGATAGCAAGCTCTGGCTTAGTGATCCTGATAGTCCAATCCCTGACACGACTAGGGTAATCGGTAAAGAACTCTTGCCCTAAAGAACTTTTAAACAAAGACTTATTACGACGTAAAACATCAGTATTTAACTCATCACTGACCTTTGTTACCCACCCCGGTAAATGATCACTTCCCCATAACTCGATAACCGACTTAGACCCCAGGCGTAAATATTGGGCATAACCCTGTAGCTCCAGAGCGGTTTTCCCTCCTAGGTATAAATCATGGTTTAAATAGTGCTGAAGTCCAAGAGCAAGAGATTGCCAATCCAGCTTACTTCCCGGCTTATAATAAACCCCATGCGCAGCCTGCTCTAGCCAGCCTCTACGAGCATAGCCGTTGAGTATCTGACGTGAATACCCCCGCTGAACCAACCACTTAGAAGGAACCAACACCCCTTCAGGTATAGTGGACAGCAGAGAGTTTAACTTTTCTTCTCTATGTATAGCCAAAGGTGACAAATCCAATTATTTTTAAACCAACCCATCATAGTTTAATAAATACCAGAAAAGCAAGTTTTAAAGCGACATATTTTAATATTGTTAAACCTTTTGTTGAAACTTTAGGCCTCAATGTCTTTCCAACAAAGTATTTATAGGGGAGTCATGAAAGGGAATTACTTGCAAATTTAAAAAGCATTACAGTGGAACACTAAACCCGAATACCCTTTTAGGGGGGCTGTATTACCCCTGGTAACGAGGTGTTCAATGGAAAGAATACAAAGACGAGGATTTAGTTCAGAATTCAAGTATGAAGCAGCAAGCCTAGTGCTAAATCAGGATTATAGTTTTACAGAAGCCCGTAGAGTTCTGGATGTACATGACGATACTCTGCGTAACTGGATGAAACAATTAGAGTTAGAGCTTGGTGGCCACACATCAAGCAGTCAGGCTCTCTCAGTTTAGTGGCTGCTTTATTATTCCCGCATTTATAGGCTGTTTGAGAACTATAAATAATCAATTTGTTAATCTTCAATATGGCTGTGCGTCAATATGACGCACAATTTAGTTATTTGCTTCCTGCGCTCTCAGTTTGTGCGGCAATCTGACGCACACTCCCCCGCTTGATAAGGATATATCACCTTGTATCCAGGTTGTAATTTCATCTCAGTAAAGCTTAAGCGATAGTAGCGATGGATATCACATATACATCAATAAACTTACTCAGAAACAGGATTAGGTTAAGTCCTATTTTCCATATTTTCTTCAATTCGGTGGGCACAAATGCTTTTTGGTACAGGTGGTAGTTTTCTTAATATATTACGAAAAGAATTTTTGCGTTCTAAAAATCACATATAAGCGAAAGAGTTTTTGGCTCTCTTGATTTTTCCTAATAATTACAAAAAATAGAATTGCGTTACTATGCTGTAGCAACCTGTCGGTCAAAGCTATTTTTCTTAGTAATTAAGAATATTAATTTTGCGTTCTTGAACAATCCTGGAATGCAAAAAAATTTTTCGCAATAGATGATATATTATGGAACGTCCACATGCTTAAACAACTTTGCAAGATCAGGGGAACGAGATAAGAATCTTTTTTCAATTATGTGGTGAATCTCCTCTCCTGCCTTTTTGGAGCCTTTAAAGATACCCATCTCATTGTTTCTCATCCGCTTTAAATTACGAACAGGAGCGATGAAGTTCTTTCTTAACCCAGAATATATTCTTCCAGATGTATACGGAAAGAGAGAGAGTAAAAAACTAGAGTTGATGATTGAACCTGAGCAATTTGGCAAAATTCCCGATCTTGAATTCTTTGCATGCCTTTTAGATGGCCGAACCCTAAAGGTAAGAATACCTTACATTCATGTTCCAAAGGAATTTGAGTTCAATCCTCTTGAACACCAATACGCCGTCCCTTTCGCTGCCTAAGCTTATAATTTCAGTGTGCGTCATATTGACGCACAGAATTGAAATTGAAATTCCTTCCTTTAAATATGTGCGTCATAATGACGCACCACCGTGCCTGCGCCATTAAATCCTTTGTTCAATCCCTTCTATAATTTCACAACTAAAATCAACCATCATTTTCCCCAAGGTATTTCTGTTATTTTTGCCTATCTTTCCCATTGATAATCATAGGCTTAACCCCCTAAAGGATTTATATTTGAAGGTTTATTTTTCATAATAATTAAGAATATCTATTCTGCATTACTTGAACTGCTCTCCGATCATCCTTTTTTTTAGTATAGGTCATTTTTCTTAATTATTAGGAAATATAAATCTGCATGGAAAGTTTGCAGTAAATTCTTTACTCGATAGACTTTTCTTAATACATTGTGGAAAAAAGAATCTGTACTCCAGAGCAAAAAAGGAATGCAGTTTTATTTTTCGCAATGATAATAAATTATGGAACCTGACTTTTGTTCGATTAGCGGCTAAAAATAAGGCAATGACTGATAGATGCAAATAACAGACCTATCTACTTGCCAAGCATCTCGCGAAGGCCTTTAATAGCTCACCTGGCAAACGTTTAATCTTTATCAACACCAAAGCTTAACTTTAATCCATAGCCGCCTTATACGCCCGCTCAGAGGCCAGGCTTAATTGTTGATAAATTTCTTATCTTTCACCGAGTAGCATTGTTCGGACATAACTAAATCACTTTAGAAATTATCCCCAAACTCTCTTATCAAGATTTGTGAGCGTTGAAAAATAACACTGGTTCGAAGGGGCGGATTTTAAAAGGTTTTCCTAAGAAAATGTGGACTAATAAAAATACCTGATAACCATTCGATCAAGTTGTTTCTTTATAGATTGCCATTCCGGCATTACCTGTCCCATAAGCTTGTAGAATCGTTTGCTGTGGTTGTGCTCTACCAGGTGGCAGAGTTCATGTAGTATGACGTAGTCGATGCATTCTTTGGATGCTTTGACGAGGTGGGTGTTGAGTAGCAGTCGTCCTTTGGGGCTACAGCTCCCCCATTGTTTTTTCATGGTGCGGACGGTGAATAGCGGCGGTTCTGTGACCCAGGGTGTTTTCTGGACGACTTTTTCAAGCCGATCTTTGAAGACTTGTTTGGCTTTGTCTTTGTACCAGTCATCGAGTAACGCTTTAACTGTTTCGGCAGATTTCTCCTTGCAGTAGATCTCCAAAGTGCCTCGGAAAAGTCGGACTGTTGATGTCTGCTTTTTATCGGCATGCACTTTCAGCATGTATCTCCGACCAAGATAGAAGTGCGACTCGCCGCTGATATACTCTCTTGGACTATGCTCTTCATTGAGTTTTTTAAACTCGTTGAGCTTTCGGTTAATCCATTGACCTCGTTTCTTTGCTGCTTCTACTACGTCTTTGTCGGATACATCTTTTGGGGCATAGACCTGAACAGTGCAGTCTGAGTGCACTTTGATGCTGACTTTAGGGCTGGACTGTTGTTTGTCTTTGCGCTCAAAGACAATTGCTTCGTCGCCATAGTAAAAACTTAGCAGTTTCTTGGTCATGGCAATCCCCATTAACCTTGCCCCGTCCCAACACGAACAGTGTGAATAACAGATTCTACGATGGCGTTTGCATGTTCAAAGCCAGCGCCAGCGTTCTTACACATCATCATGGTGCTGGGTATCAGCTTTTTCCTGATGGCGTTTTCCATCTCTTCTGGATTCAGTGAGTTCTCATGGATAGCCGTATCAACCGCTTCATCACATTCAACCGCAAAATCTATCCAGCTTCGCAGGTCATCTTCATGGATGGTTGCAAAGGTTTCCGGCAACTCTTTTTTGAATATCCCAAACAAGGCCTGCGCTCGCTTGTATTCTTTTAGTTCACTTGGAATATCATCAAGCTCACGACTATTAACCTTTTCTTCGAATTCCTTAAACAGCATGTACTGCTTCATGGGGTGGTCGAACTGGCTTTCTGCCTGCTCAATGACTTCTCTGAGCAATTTGGAGAAGGCCTCCTGAGCATAAGGATCATCGCGTAAGTCCTGCTCGATGGTTTTAGTGACGCGGGTTTTGATGATATCCGTTTCATTTCGGGTTTTATCATCCGTCCAGTCGTCGACCTTCTGGCTTAGACCCATTTTGCCTACCTCATAAACGCCTTCCGATTCACGAACCTCAACCCCGACCACATGCTTATCCAATAGCTTTTTAATGCTGTCTTCATACTCACTGTAATCAATGGTTTCGCCTAAAGAGTTTTGTACGGCCTGACGGATCGCAGTCATCTTCTTCAGGGTCTGCTTATATTCCTTTCGGTCTTCTTCAGTAAAGCTTTTGTCTTCATAGAAGTTTGCCGATTGGAGCGCCACTTTCAGGCAAGAGGAGAACTCTTTTAAGGCATCATAAAATTCATCACGTACCTTCTGGTTGGTATCCACCATCTCGCCGTTGATTTCTTTAATCTTTGGCAGCAGCACCTGATAGTACTGTTCGTTGTCGCCTTTATTTTTAACACTCGCAAAGAAATTCCACAGGTTCTTATTGAGCTGAGGCAGTTTTCGATACTCGGTGTTCATGTGCGAGTAGAGGCCTTCGATATCTTCAATATCGTAGCCGCCCTGGGTGCGAGCCGCTAAGTCCTGATACTTTCCAATTGCAGTATCCAGCTCTGCCAATATCCCTCGATAGTCAATCAGGTAGCCGAACTTCTTATCGGGGTGTAAACGATTGACCCGCGCAATCGCCTGGATCAAGTTATGTTCTTTTAGAGGCTTATCAATATAGAGTACCGTATTCTTGGGTTCATCAAAGCCGGTCAGCAATTTATCGACTACTATGAGTAACTTTAGATTGGGATCTTCACTAAAGCGTTTGACCACATCTTTGGTGTAAGCTCCTTCATCCTGATTACCAATGTTATCGTTCCACCACTGGATCACTTCAGGCACATCCTCAATGTTTTGATGGCCTTGGCGCATGTCGGGCGCACTCATAACAATGGCACTCTCGAATAGCCCCAGCTCATCAAACTGTTTCTTATACTTAACCGCTGAGGCTTTACTGTCACACGCTAACTGAGCTTTCTGACCCTCTGGAAGGTTCGCCTGAATATGGCTGGCGATATCTGCGGCAATCAGCTTGATTCTATCTTCAGAACCATAAACCGCACCTTTCTTAGCATACTGACGCTTGAGGTCAGCAACTTGCTCTTCGCTTAACCCCTGAGTCAGTCGATTGAAAAAAGCATCAATTGCTCGATCATTCACATCAAGATCAGGGATCCGCTCTTCATACAACAATGGTGTAACCGCTTTATCCTCAACCGCACGTTGCATGGTGTAGGCATGGATGATGGAGCCGAACTTGTTGGTGGTTTTATCATCTTTAAGCAGTGGCGTTCCGGTAAAGGCCACAAAGGATGCATTTGGTAGCGCTTGACGCATTCTGATGTGGTTCTCACCATCTTGGCTACGATGCCCCTCATCAATCAAAACAATGATGTCTGGGCTGTCGTTGTGGCACTCGGGTAATCGAGCTGCGGAGTTAAACTTTTGAATCAGTGAAAAGATAATCCGTTGATGGCCCTGGCCAATCTGTTTGGCTAGCATTCGGCCAGAAGTGGCGAGTGAATCCTTCTTGTCCTTTTTGCCCTCAAGCTCACCGCCAGTAGTAAAAGTCGCGCTTAACTGAGTTTCCAAATCCTTTCGGTCTGTAATAACTACAATGCGGCACTGTTTCAGCGACTCATTGAGGAGCAACGCCTTGGACAGGAACACCATGGTCAGAGACTTACCCGACCCCGTGGTATGCCAGATAACACCGCCACGACGCGAACCGTCGGCATCTTTTTGCTGCACCCGCTCCATGAGCCTTTTGGTGCCAAAGAACTGTTGATAGCGAGCGACAATCTTACCAATCTTACTGTCGAACAATACAAAGTAACGACTAATCTCTAGCAGGCGCTCTGGTGTTAATAAGCTGATCAAAAGCCTGTCTTGTTTGGTCAGCGCCAACTCTCCGCCAGCAACCAGGCTTTGATACCAGTTGCGGTAACGAGCTTCACGGCAATCGAATATGGCATTAAAGGACTCTTTCGCCAAAGGCTTATTCTTCAACGCAGCCATCTGCTCATCGCTAAAGTCTTCTTCGCGCCAGGCTGCCCAGAATTTAGGGCGTGTCCCACAAGTGGCATAACGGCCATCGTTGCCGCTAATACTCAGTAGTACCTGACTGTAAGCAAACAGGTGCGGGATTTCATCGTTATGCTGATTGCCTAGACACTGCGAAATACCTTCTTTAACCGTAGGCCCTTTGCTGGCATGTCCATCGGGGCGCTTGGCTTCAATAACCGCCAACGGCAAACCATTGACGAAACAGACAATATCAGGGCGTTTACTACCAACCCCACCATTACGGGTAACGCTAAACTCGTCGGTAAACAGGAAGCTGTTATTGTCGATTGAGTCCCAATCAATGATAGAAATAGTCGGATGGGCTTTTTTACCATTAATAATTTCAGTAACCGAAACCCCATACACTAAAGCGTTATAAATCTTCTCATTAGCTTTAGTGAGGCCTTCGTTTAACTGCGGCTGGAGGTTAGCAACAATCGTATCAATGCTTTGTTGGCTTAAAGAATACCGCTCGCCATGAAACTCGAACTGACGCTTTTGCAGCTGCCTGCGCAACTCATCAACCAGCACCACTTCATTCTGGCTATTGCCGCGTAGCTTCAACGCCTGCTCAGGGCTAATAAACGTCCAGCCTAAATTAGCCAGCAATGTCAGCGCTGGGATCTTAGCACTATATTCTTCTTGGAATTCTGGCATTGTCTGACTCATGCAATATCCTTTAATTCTAAATTACTGAGGCTGGCAAAATGACCTTCCCAATCGCCCCTCATTAAACAATCATCTTCTATACAAAAAGGAACAACCCATAAATGTAATTCGGGTGAATAACTGAACATCGGCAAGGGCTGTGCAAACCCACGATGCTTCGGATAAATCAGCATCATATTACCTGTGCCATTCTGATATTTATGACCGTAAGCAAACAGCTGATACAAATCTGACTGACTGATGTTGTACTTTTTGTCGGTTGTGTTCTCATCCGCGTCGAGAAGCTTCCACTTGATATCTAGAACCTGATCAGAACCAATGTTCGACAGAAGTAAGTCTGGCTTGAGTTGGAACCATTCACCGGTAACATCACTACCCTCTGGAGTATGGGTCAACAAGTACATCGAAGAGCGTTGCTGCAACACCTTTGAACCTGCCGAAACCTGGCTTTGCAAACAGGCGGTCACATGATTCTCAAATAACTGCTCCATTGGGAATAGCAAAGTAATGCCGCTAAAACGTCCTTTTTGAAAACTGGGATTTAACTGTTCTAACAACAAGCGGCACCAAGGTTTTATGGCATTGTAGGGCTGCATCAGCTTGGTATTTTGCCATTGGTGGAAATGGCTCATGGGACTTTCAACTTCAGGAATAACATCCAGATAATGCGAAAGCTCGTTAGCTAACCGCCAGTTCTCAGCAGACTTACAAAACTTCTTAACATAAGAAAGCGCGGTCTTAATCAGCCTGTTTTCTATTCGATTAGGGCTATAGACATCATGACGGATATGGAACAGATGCGCCTTACCAGGCGGTTGTCTCTGCTGAGCCGCGATATTCAGCTGCCCTCTGATAAATCGAGCTTCTTCTTCGACTCTATCGTAATCATGCCTAAGTCCACGAGATACCAATAGTTTCAACTGATCCAAGAATTGCTTAAATATCCACTCGTGAATAGGAAGTCTAGTACGATTTAATTTAGCAGCACCGTACTCTTTTGCTTCTAACTGCAACGAGCTCATTAAAACCTTTTGCAGAATTGCCCGTGAATCTTCGGGGTTGTCTTGCCCCAAACCCGTTTTGGGAAGAATCTCGATACCTTCGCCGTTCGGGCTTTGAATATAGCCAACATAACTATTGAGTTTTAATTCCTGGTGGTTTTGCACAACCAGCAATTTAAAGCTGTTTTTCATCCCCTCATTAAGCTCAATCAGCCAGTCAAAGGTTTCTTCTGAAACAATACCTCTGTCTAGCGAAGGTTCACTATGAGTCGCTGTAGTTATGGTGGCATACTCCCGAACCTGTATCATTAGGCTTCTTCCCGCTCTTTAGTACTATGCTTCTCAATGATGTACTTGTAAGCAGTTATTCTTTTAAAAGCTTCTAAATTAATTTTATAACGGCGGTCACTCACTTCCGAAACCACCTTGTCGCTGAAGATCTTGCTGAGCTTCTCATTCTCTAAGTCTTCACTTAGGTGAATGAATCGATCTAGCTTGTGCTTTTTATCAATATCGTTTAATACCCATCCGATTCGCTCCCAATCAGCGAAGAAGTATTCCTGTAGCAGTGGAATAATCTTGTTCTGGAATATAACTCCAAGTTCATCCAGCATTTCTTCATCAGTTTTTAAATCCTTGAGTGACCAGAAATAGCTGTGCCCAATCAAATGGTCTCGATCTAAAAGGATCTCAATCCGCTGATTCATTATGGTTAATAATTCTGCAATATTAACGCCATAAACATTAATATCCCTCAATAACTCAGGATCAGGTAGCATCTCTTTAAATTCGAAACGGCGTCTTAAAGCCAAATCCAACTGAGCTAATGATTTATCCGCAGTATTCATTGTTCCCAATACATAGAGGTTAGTAGGAACTGAAAAAGGCTTCTTAGAATAAGGCAAGATAACGCTACGTTCGTCAGAGCCGCCAATCCGCTTATCTTTCTCAAGCAAAGTAATCAGCTCACCAAATATCCTAGAAATATTGCCTCGATTAATTTCATCGATAATTAAGACATAATTGGGCTTATCCTTCGAAGGTGACTCTACAGAATAACCTCGTTTCGACAACTCAGCTAATAATGAATCCCAGTCAAACCGATCAAGCTTATATACCGTTTTCTGGACGAGTTTTATTTGATTATTAAGTTTTAAGATATTGAGCTCAATATTCTTGAATAACCATTTAACCTTCCTTCTGTTTATATAGTGATCAGAACACTCATCGCCACCCGGTATGTACTCATAATCAGAGGTAATAACACCAACACCATCAACAGAATTTTGATCCTTTAAACTTAATACAATATCACCAATTTTCATCTGCTCTACAAAACAGGAAAAGGTACTACGAGTACTAGAAGATCGAGAATTAAAATAAGCATCCTGCTCTGGAGTTCTATCTTCATTGGCTAAATTACCAGCTAACGGCCAACCAATTCTAATTTCATCATTATCAAAACAATAATCTTTTAAATCACTTTCCCCCTTTCCTAGCGACACTTTCCAAATCGTTGGGTTATCTGCAATTTGAGAATCTATCTTAGATGTTGTAGCCGTTCTTGCATTATCTGCAATTATTTTAAAAACGCCATCTTCAACATCGTATTGAACCCCTGAGCGATCTTTAGAAGTACTTGCTCGTATACCCTCAACAAAATCTTCGTATGAAAAGCTTTGATGGAAAGTCGTAAAAGCAATCCGCTGCTCTTCAACTAAACTATCGTACTTTTTCTTTAATTGCTGACGGTATTCACCGTCTCCTAATTTTCGCTCAAACAGGTCGTAAAACCATACTGGGTCAGCAAGTTCAACTGCAGCCTCAGTAGTTATATAGGTTTTACCTGTTCCTGGAGGGCCGTAAAGGATTGTGTTCAACACCCTACAATCAATTCGACTTTTAGCATGGTTGTCATAAGAACTGTAAGCTTCTTCCACGTTCTCCCCTTCATATTCGTCATACCAATCGCAAATATTAGATAGCTCATCCTCACTTTCAATATCAACAAGGTATCCTAACTTATCCAAGTTAATACTTTTAAAGTCAGAAAAGACATTTGTGTTCTCTTTATCGGATAACAAACGTACTTTGACATCATCAAACTCATCGAAAGGGTCTTCTTGTAAATATACTTTCGCACTTAATAGCTTAGGTTCTATAGCGATTAACTTACCCAATTGGGTTTTGAAAATACTGATTCCTCGACTTTTATATATATAGCCTTCCGCATATCTCGACTCTAGGAATTTAATTGCCGCTTTAGCACTAAAACTCTTCTGACTAAATTTCCAAGCATCGAAGGAAATTTGAGCAAAGTCAGATGAGAAATTACTTCTAATGTATTTAAGAGTATTCACGTACTCATCCCAATTACTTGGTGAAGTAATGTCATTATGCTCAAACCAAACTTTGGTAACCTTATTAATTGGAAGGTATTTTTCGGGGAATGTGTAGAATAGGCACTCGGTTAAAGTAGCAAATCCAGCATTAGGTATCTTTAGAGCTCTATTGAATAACTGCGCTGTAACTTGCTCATCTTTTGCAGCTTTAAAAACTTCCCATAAAGTTTTGACCATATCTGGGCTACGGTGAGACGCATAAGGAAACAACCATGTCTTTAAAGCTTGTGAAGAAGGAACTCCATTGAAATCACTTGGAATCTCACACTCAACATTCTGACTTTTAAGTAGTTTGGTAATATATTCAGTCCTTTTTTTGTCTCCATATTTCATAAACATAGACATAAAGGAAAAGGGGTCAATTTCTTTTAGCGGAATTTCATTACCATGTTGATCCCTATCTTTTAAACCTTTATCAATACCGGTTTTATTGAGTATATCTACTAACTCTTCTTGCCTATCTTCATAATCTGCAATCCAATTTGTAATTGCTTTAAATGCGGGCTTCCACGTAAATTGGTTCATTATAGCTCCTGTTATAAATTACAAATAGAAGAGATCCGTTATATCTCTCTAAAGCCTGAAGCGGAGGTTTTTAGCTAACATTTTTAAAAGCTGCTTAATCTCATCAGATAGTTCGTCGTCATTTGCCAAGTCTTTAATCTTTTGTTTTAGGTTTTCATTAGCTCTGAATTTCTCAAAATTGGTATTTTCCAAAAGCCAATTTATTCTTCCCCAGTGAGATTCTTTTATCCAGTAAGTGATTCTTCTCTCTAAGTGTGATTCGCTTATAATATTAATAAAATCTTTGAAATGCTCCTTTAATCCGTTGAATCCTTTATCATCTAGTTTATCTTCAACAGTATTAAAATAGGTCTCTGTAATGCTCTTGATAGACACATTTGAGTCTGGAATGACGGATGAAAGATCGGAAAAATGATTGAAAAACCACTCATGTGGAGTTTCTAAATCACCTTGAGCGATTGATTTATAAAACCATTCAAATACATCTACGTAATTAGAACTTGCTTTCCATTTAGAATTAAATGCCACATCCAAGAGGTAGGAGTTGCTCTCAAAACAATCTTGCCATTGGTCTTTAGATAATCCACCAACAACTTTTAAACAATAAGCTGCTATTTCTTCTTTCTCAACATCGTATAATAGATAAATTACTTTATCGTAGGATAGTGGGTCACTACTTATTTGCTGTTCAATATCTTCCAGAGAGTTATATTGCAAGAAGTTATCAACAAGTTTATTCTGTATTTCATTGTCTGGAAAGTTATCTGATAAACAGTCAATTTCATCGAAATAGAGCATCCCTTTGGAGTAATCATTGAATTCAATGTTTAGAATCTTTTGGGTTAAAGCATCAGCTGCGAACTTATAGCCATAACGAGCCAAATCCCAAAGTTCATCATTAAAATCATATTTACTGATAATTTCGCTAATTTCCTCTGAATCATGAGTTTTTAACAAGCTAGCCTTTTGCTTATATTCGTTTCTCAGTATGTTGTTTGTGTCAAGTTTATCTCCTAAGCAAATCTGTATAAGTAATAGTAAGTCAGGATCAACTTGTGGATAGTACTGATTAATCACTCTAATAAAACGTTGATCATTAACCGCTTTACATATTTTTGCTTTATGCTCCTCAGAACCATGTGAGAAAATTGCAAGTAAAAGTTTATAACCAATCAAACTACTCTCTTTATTATTATTCTGAATTACAGGGTCATAAATCCAATGACTTAGTACGTCTAGAAGTTCATCAAAATCTGACTGATAAAATTCTGAATGTTTTAAAATTAAGTCTAAGGCCACTTCGGCAAATACTTTTTCAAGCATTCTATTTCGAATAAGGCTACGAGCGGAACTAATTAATAACTCTTTACTAGGTAAAATCTCGTCGAAATCCACCTCATGTTCATTCAGCACTTCTTTCCAATTTCTATAGCCATTAAAATCTAGTTTCTGATGGTGTTTTTTTTCTAGGTCTATCCCTTTTTCAATTAGAAATGCTCTAATATGACTTAGAGGTACAATCTTTTCTAAATCCCCATTGGTTGTTCCTTCAGCAAGATTGTTTATACTTGCTTGCAATTCAGTAATATAGAATGACTTCATCCAATTGTAGAAGTGCGCAGGGTTTGCAACTAACCCTGCTAAACGAAAAAGCATGTCGGGATAATCAACTTTTGTATAATCCCTTTTCGCTGTAGATTTACAAATCGAGTCTTCCAGAGACTTTAAGTAATCATTTTGAAATTCTCTGGGAGCAAAAATCTCTTCAAATACTATTAATCGATTATATTTTGCATCGTCGGCCAGATCTCTGTCTGGCTTTATAGAAGGCCATGCAGCTCTCCACGCAATCCAAAATGCACTACCATGATTTTTGAGTAACTCGTTAACCTGTTTTGATTTTCCATCAATAACAAACTTCCTTAGCATGTCAGCTAGTAGTAGCTCCTTTCCTTTTAATCGTTCGACCCCATATAAAATCCCTGCAATAGACTCATATATTTCTTCATTATAAAAAGGAGATACATAGGTAGGTAGTTGTCTATTGATAAGTAACTCTTGAAGCTCAGATCTAGCGTGATCCAATTTCAATATTGCATATGCAGAAAGGTACTTAACCCTAAAATCTGTTGAAAACCTAAGTCTCAAGGCACCTAACTGATTAATATAATTCCTCATTAGCCTAGGCGTTGGACTTTGATTACATTCTATTGCAGCATATTTCTTAAACATTTCAGCTGCTTCAGCTATTTCCTCGGGAGTCCAGCTAGTCAAAGATTCTTTAATGTGTTTGGACAAATACTTATCCCAGCCAGACATGATTGGAGTTGGAACATCAAGTATTATTTGAAAGGATTTATCAATAAAAGACTTGGCTATATCACGCCTTTCTTTAGAAATAGGATCTATATTACTAACAAGGATCTCACCAGTTTCAGCAGCAATTAATCCGGGGGCATTATTGCTAATGCGATTTAATGGTATTTCCAACCCTTTCCTATCGAAGGGGACAATAAACCATGTCCTCTTTATATACGTATTATTTTGACGACTATTTCTATGTTGAAAAAACGCTTGGAGCGTTGACCAGATTTTTAGAAATTCATCTTGAGACACTCTATCCAAGTTATCAACTACGATTATGGCTCGCTCATACTTTTTCCCTTTACCCACGTACTCGCCGAGAATATCCTTAAAATATTCTTCGAACTCCACGGAGGTTCTTTCGCCGTCCTCGACAATATCCTGATTATATGTATCTTCTGACTTACTTTGAAAGAAACTCCAATCCTTTTTCCCTTCATCATTTAAATCGCCACCCAAAGCCCAGTAAATTAAATATAATATTGGAGTACAAATAAAGGATAACGCAATTATTGCTAACCAGTGCGGTTCTAGCTCACCTGTTATATCGAAAGTAATAGATTCTGGCTCAATAAAATTTATCAATGCAATACCGATTGGAACTAACATTGCGGCAATTGAGAGCCCAGCTCCAAGCTTCGATGTTAGCTTAGAGCTTTTTATTTCTACTGTTTTCGTCTTTAAGGATATTTTCTTTTTTGTTTCTTGGAGAACTTCATCGGACTCACATTCATCAATTTCATTAATTAGTGACTCTAGGAAAATCCTTCGTAAAGGGTCACCTTCATGCGCCCATGCGTCAAAATGAAAAAATAGTGTTTTACGGTCGACTTTTTTTCTTAGTATCTCTACAACTGTAGATTTTCCTGAACCCCAGTCACCTTCAAGGCCTATGGTGCTTGCTTTTTCGGAGTTACTAACAAGTAAATGGATCGTTTCAGCTATATTTTCATGGGTTTGATCCTCGAAAAAGTCTTCATCCGCGACTTCTTCATTGAGGATTTTAAAATTATATGTTTTTGTTTTAGCGTCCAAGAATCCCTCCTTAATCCAATTTAACCCTTCGTTTGCCAGTTAATAGCTGCTGCATAAGAGCTTTTTTCTCTTTCTTTAATTTTTTCAGTTTTAACTGAATCATTAATATTTCATCATCACAAGCATTCATTACTTCAGAAATTTTTTCTTGTTCACTTAAGGTTGGCGGGCACAAAAACTTTGTTTTTCTGGCATTTGTTATTGTGTATGTTCCAACGGTTGTAATTGACGCTTGTGCTTTTATCTGATTTTGGACATATTTTGAATCAAAGCTATACTTAAAAAAGTCAGAGTTAACCCCTGGTCTTTTCTTTAGCCAAAGAACATTACCATCCTTAAAGTAAAATCTATCCCCATGTTTAACTTGATAAGATATTCCTAAAGTACCAACGCCACTTATTAGAAAGTCGCCTTCAGAAGGAACTCCATACTTCTCTGACAATCCTAAAAACAAATCTTCTGATATGAATATTTCACTTCTAAACTTTTCATTCTTACTAAGCGAAACAAGCTCTCTTGTCCTATAAAATGGTACCCCTTTGTTTTTCCAATCTTCTTGTAATACTCTTTTACTAGACCCCACATCAAAATATTCTTCAATACGACACTTTCGCCATTCTCCATTAAACCTAACGCCGTTGTCGTCGAGAAGGCGTTTTTTGCCGGTGAGGAGTTGTTGCATGAGGGCTTTCTTTTGTTGTTGGCTGTTTTTTAGGAGCTTTTCGGTGGTTGTGATGGCTTTGTCCCATGTGGATAGGATTTGGGCGATTTTCTTTTGCTCAGGTACAGGTGGAATAAGAATTTTAGAATTTAAAACATCACCTTTCGTGATGTTTTTCATGCTACCACTAGTACCTGTCCCTAAGCTCGAAAGGATGTATCTTGTATGGCTTGATCCAAACCAATAAGCAAGCCATCTCATCTCTACTTTTTCTTTTTTTGGCTTTGCTTGCCACAACCTATCTGGCAGGAAGGTGTTTTTCGGGGCATGTTCAACGTAACCATTTGCACCTACCAAGGCTGGAGTATTCATTCGACTGATAATAATCGAGTCATTAATAACAGGCTCTTTTAGTCTATTGATTTCATTATCATCCAATACAGATTTAGTCTCATTTTCCTTAAATACGCCAGATGATACACAACTAGTTTTCAAGATTTTATAAGGTGCGCAGGTATTACCATCATCTTCTGAGTTAACTGACACTCCTGCATCAAGGCTTTCAACCAAGTCCCTAACTTGACCAGTTTCCCAACCCTCAGGCACCATAACCCAGCTCCTTTAGGTATTTCTCCATTTCGCTTTCCAGTTGGCTAAGTTCCTGATTGAGCTTTAGTCGTTCTTCTCTAACGGCCATGAGGTCGATTTCTTCTTCCTCTTCGAAAGTGTCGACGTAGCGCGGGATGTTGAGGTTGTAGTCGTTTTCTTTGATTTCTTCATAGGTGGCGATGTAGGCGTATTTATCGACCAGGACGCCTGCGTTGGTTTTCTGGTCGAAGCCTTCGCCGTTCATGGCTTCTTCAAATTGTTTGAGCAGCTCTTTTGAGCTGGCTGTGCCGTTGTCCATGCCGATGGGGTCGTTACCGTCTTCTGCGCCGAGTAGCTCGCGGTATTTACGGTAGGTCTGGATAATGCGGCTGATGTCGTCTTCGGTTAGTTGGTTCTGGTTTTTTCCTGCTTTGAAGTGTTTTGAGGCGTCGATGAAGAGGACTCGTGGAGAACTTTTCGAGATTGCCGCGTCAACGCTTTGCGATTCCTCGCAATGACGGGATTGAGATTGCATCGCTTCGCTTGCAATGACTGAGTTTTTGCGGTCTTTTCGGAACACTAAAATGGCGGCTGGGATACCGGTGCCGTAGAACAGTTTTTCCGGTAGGCCGATTACGGCATCAAGCAGGTTTTCATCAATCAGTTGTTTACGGATTTTACCTTCGCTGGAACCACGGAATAGAACACCGTGTGGCACCACAACGCCCATACGACCGCCTTTTGAGCCTTTGCTTTGTGGTTTCAGGGTTTCAATCATGTGGGTGATGAAGGCGTAGTCACCTTTGGTTTTTGGGGGAACGCCGCGACGGAAACGACCGTGTGGATCATGTTCGGCTTCGTCATGGCCCCACTTATCTAAAGAGAATGGTGGATTGGCGGTCACAATATCAAATAACTTTAGATTGCCGTCTTTATCCAGCAGCTTAGGGCTGCGGATGGTATCACCCCATTCAATTTTGTGGTTATCTTCGCCATGCAGGAACATGTTCATCTTAGCCAGCGACCAGGTTGAGCCGATAGCTTCCTGACCGTATAGCTCATAGCGCTTGGAGTTGTAGTGCTTTTTAATCCAGTTGCTGCATTTCAGGAGGAGTGAGCCAGAGCCACACGCCGGATCACAAATGCTTTCGCCTTCTTTCGGCGCCAACAGACGTGCTATCACTTCCGATACTTCAGGCGGGGTATAGAATTCACCGGCTTTCTTTCCGCCTTGGGCGGCGAACTTACCGATTAAGTATTCATAGGCATTGCCAATCACATCGAGGTTACCGACACGGCTCGGCTTCAGGTTCATTTCAGGGCGAGCAAAGTCTTCCAGCAAATGACGCAAAATCGTGTTCTTCTGCTTAGCATCACCCAGCTTGTCCGTATTAAAGGAAATATCCTGGAACACACTTTTACTAGCATCGCGCAGCTTCTTACCGTTTTCTTCTTCAATCTTATGCAGCGCCTTATCAATCCGTTCGCCATTACCCATTTCATGACGCTTTTCATAGAGCGCATAAAAACTGGTGCCTTCCGGAAGAACAAAGCGCTCAGACTTCATCATCGCCTCAATCACTTCTGGGTTATCGCCATACTCCTTCTTATACTCATCGTAATGGTCTTGCCATACATCCGAAATGTACTTTAAGAACAGCATAGTCAGGATGAAATCTTTATAGGTATCAGCAGAGATAGTGCCACGGAA
>NZ_JABURJ010000030.1 GCF_014762745.1 Kangiella sp. | reverse complement strand
CTGGTGTAGTTGAATTTGCCCAAGCCCTTGCCGATAAAGGCATCGAAATTTTATCTACCGGCGGCACTGCAAAATTGATGCGCGACAATGGCATCACAGTGACCGACGTTGCGGATTACACTGGTTTTCCTGAAATGATGGATGGCCGCGTTAAGACCTTACACCCTAAAGTTCATGGCGCCATCCTTGGTCGCCGCGGTATGGATGATGACGTCATGCAGGAGCACGGTATCATTGGTATCGATCTGGTTGTGGTTAACCTATATCCATTCGAAAGCACTATTGCTCGTGGCGACGCGACCTTGTCTGATGCGATTGAAAACATCGACATCGGCGGCCCAACCATGGTTCGTTCTGCCGCGAAAAACCATCAGGATGTGACTATCGTCGTTGAAAATGATGACTTCACCGAAGTGGCACGCCAAATCACTGAAAATGGCGGCGTGGATCTACCGACCCGTTTCCGCCTGGCAGCAAAAGCCTTTGCTCATACCGCTCGTTATGACGCGGCTATCTCCAACTATCTTGGCGTGCAGGCAGCTGACGATAACAGCGAATTCCCACCGACTTACTCTGTGCAATACAAGAAAGCACAGGATATGCGTTATGGTGAGAACCCGCATCAAACTGCTGCTTTCTATGTTGAGCACAACCCACAGGAAGCCAGCGTGGCGACTGCCAAACAGATTCAGGGTAAAGAACTATCCTTTAATAATGTAGCCGATACCGATGCTGCACTTGAGTGCGTTAAGAGCTTTGACGAGCCAGCCTGCGTTATCGTAAAACACGCCAACCCATGCGGTGTGGCGATTGCTGACAACATTGGTCAGGCCTATGACTTAGCATTCCAGACCGACCCAACTTCAGCTTTCGGCGGCATTATTGCCTTTAACCGCGAACTGGATGGTGAAACAGCTAAAGCCATCGTTGACCGTCAATTTGTTGAAGTGATTATCGCGCCTAAAGTGTCTGAAGAAGCTAAAGCCGCGGTTGCCAGCAAGCAAAATGTTCGCCTGCTAGAATGTGGCGAATGGTCTGCTCCAGTTGCCGCACATGACTTCAAACGCGTCAATGGCGGCCTGTTAGTGCAAGATCGCGACCTGGGCATGGTTTTTGAAGACGATTTGCGCATCGTCAGCAAGCGTGAGCCAAGCAAAGAAGAAATGCGTGATTTAATGTTCTGCTGGAAAGTGGCCAAATACGTTAAGTCCAATGCGATTGTTTATGCACGCAACGGCCAGACTATTGGCGTTGGTGCCGGCCAGATGAGCCGTGTTTATAGCGCCAAAATCGCAGGCATTAAAGCTGCCGACGAGAACCTTGAAGTTAAGGGCTCTGTGATGGCATCTGACGCTTTCTTCCCATTCCGCGATGGCATTGATGCAGCCGCTGAAGCAGGCATTACTGCAGTGATTCAGCCAGGCGGCTCAATTCGCGATGATGAAATTATTGAAGCAGCCAATGAGCATGGCATGGCCATGGTCTTTACTGGCATGCGTCATTTCCGTCACTAATAGTGTGAGCGATAGGAATTGATATGAACGTATTGATTATTGGTAGCGGTGGCCGCGAACATGCACTGGCATGGAAAGTTGCTCAATCCGCAAAGGTCGACACTGTATTTGTAGCACCGGGTAACGCCGGTATTGCGCTGGAAGATAAAGTGCAGACGGTTGCCATTGGTGGCGAAGACATCCAGAACTTAATCACTTTTGCTAAAGATAATAATGTTGAGCTGAC
Source organism: Kangiella sp. (assembly GCF_014762745.1). GTDB lineage: Bacteria > Pseudomonadota > Gammaproteobacteria > Enterobacterales > Kangiellaceae > Kangiella. Next base: position 42,178 of record NZ_JABURJ010000030.1, on the reverse strand, counting down.
CATTGTCGGCCCGGAAGCTCCGCTGGTCATTGGCGTAGTCGATGCCTTTACTGAAGCAGGTCTTAAATGCTTTGGCCCCACTAAGGGTGCTGCACAGCTGGAAGGCTCAAAAGCTTTCACCAAAGATTTTCTGGCGCGCCACAATATTCCAACGGCCGCTTACCAGAACTTCACTGAAATCGAGCCTGCCAAGGCTTATGTTCGCGAAATGGGTACCCCAATCGTGATCAAGGCTGATGGTCTGGCAGCAGGTAAAGGCGTTATTATTGCGCAAACCATCGAACAGGCCGACGAAGCTATTGACGATATGTTGGCTGGCAACAAGTTTGGCGATGCCGGTCATCGAGTTGTGATTGAAGAATTCCTGCAAGGTGAAGAAGCCAGCTTTATCGTGATGGTTGACGGCAAAAATATTCTGCCATTGGCAACCTCGCAAGATCATAAAGCCCGCGACAATGGCGACACAGGCCCGAATACCGGTGGCATGGGTGCTTACTCCCCGGCTCCTGTGGTCACACCTGAAATGCATGATCGCATCATGCAGCAAGTAATTATTCCGACAGTTGAAGGCATGGCCGCAGAAGGTCATCCTTACACTGGATTTTTGTATGCTGGCGTCATGATTGATGCCAATGGTGTACCAAAGGTTCTGGAATATAACTGTCGCTTTGGTGATCCTGAAACTCAGCCTATCATGAGCCGTTTGCAATCAGACTTGGCTGAACTCTGTTTAGCCGCACTTGATGGCAAACTGGATACCGCTACTGCTGAGTGGGACTCACGCGCGGCAGTAGGCGTGGTGATGGCCGCTGGCGGATACCCAGAAAGCTACAACAAGGGCGATGTTATTCACGGTCTTGATTCAGTTTCTGGCGCTAAAGTGTTCCATGCTGGCACCGCAGAAAAAGAAGGGCAGATTGTGACTAATGGTGGCCGTGTATTATGTGTTGTAGCCCTAGGCGATACAGTCACTGAAGCACAAGCCAAAGCTTACGCCGGGGTTAAACAAATCTCCTGGGATAATGTTTATTACCGCACCGACATCGGTCACAGAGCGATCACTCGCGAACAGGCGAAATAAACCTGATTCATTGACCATTCATCGAAAAGCCTTACACTATGTGTGAGGCTTTTTTTTGCCCGTTTTTCATGGTCATCACGCGGACTGGATTTACTTGATTAAAAAGATTCTAAAATGGACTGCATGGATCAGCGCCTTTCTAGCACTACTGCTGCTGATTGCCTACTGGACTTCGCCCTATTGGGTGCCGGGTCAGTTGGCTAAATTTTTACCACCATCAATCAAACTCGAATCGCTTGATTTAGAACGCCCAGGCCTGACTCGCACCAAAGTCAAACAACTGACGTTGCATCTTGAGGGCGATAGTAATCTCAATTTGGAACTTCACAACACTGAGCTTCGCTATTCTTTGTGGCAACAAAAGTTACAGGGGATCTCTGCTGATAAAGCCATTGTTCGAATTTCTACTTCCAGCAAAGCTCCAAAGGAAAGCGCTTTTCAGCTGCCTGACATAATCACCATTCCACCATTGCCGATCAATCAACTATCCATCAAGCAGCTACAAATCAAAGGGCTCGCCGGGCAAAGCTTTAGCCTGTCGGATATAGAGTTTACATCGGATAACAAAAGGATTGATCTCAGCACTAATGCTGAATGGATGGGGTTAACCGCGCAAATCGAAAGTCAGATTCTACACACTGAACAGCAAGTCACTTCACTTAGTCTTAACGTACAACAGGACAATAATCATTTAACCCTCAAAGCTGCTCCTGCACCCGAAACTAGTTGGCAACTGGCGCTTAATGGCGAAGTCCAAAGGATTCCCTTTATCCAGGTGTACTCAGCGGATCTGGGTACCGTTGTTTTCGATATGGCCGCTAACATCCAGCAAATTGATGCTGAAGAGTTTCAAGTTACTTTAGATGAAGCAAGCAAGCTTGAAATTCCGCTTAATCTTAATCCTTCCTGGTTCGAACAGGAGATCCTCAGTCATGCCAGAGAGCTTGGATTAAGTCTGGACAGTCAGCAGCTCGACAACCACTTCTTGCTCGCTTTCGACGCTCGCCAACAAACTCAACTGGACTTAAACCTTGCTGACAAAATTGTAAAAGCTAACGGTCTTATTGACCTGTCAGTCACTAATTCGAATCTACAATCGACGGCCAGTATTGATGCGGTCCATCTGGATCTGTCTACAACACTTTTCTCGCCACAGCAACAAGCATCAGTCCTGCTCGACCTGTCGCTCAAGCTGCCCACCACCAGCTATCAAACTGGCGATAAGCGCTTTACGCTGACAACTCAATCATTCGCCGCGAATATCAATGGCTCAGCCAATTTAGTTGATGGCAATATCCAGCTTAATAGCCAGCAACTTGATCTTGAACTCGCTAACAGTAGTCTTACAGACAGCGCCTATCATCTTAATCTTCCAGCGCATCAATGGCAGGGCTCAATTGACTGGCAGCAAAAACTTACCCCACCACAGAGTGAGCTAGACAATACTTCGCAAGCCCAACAGGCCAACAAAAATTTTTCCCTGCAATTAGTAAAGCCGATTGATGTAGAACTGGCTTTAGCTGATGAAAATATTAATGCCAGGCAATTAAGTGCTGACGTCAAGCTTGCTAACGACGGTGTTACCCTCAACTACTCGGCCAATCAAGTCTCTTTGACCAAGCAGCCGTTAACTCTGTATGGCATTAAAGGCCAACTTAGCCCAAGCTCTAAGGACAGTTCGTTAAAAGGCGCAATCCAATTTATTCAGGCCAGCTACCTTTCTGACAATATCGCAGTTGACTATGTTAGTGGTAAATTCGACTGGAGGTTACTGGATCGTGTTTTTAGTGCCAAAGGCTCACTGCAGCATTCAACAAATACCATCCCTGCGCGTTATTTTTATAACCTGAAAACAGGTGCTCACAATCTACAGATCGATCGCTCCAGTCTGCCGATGCTAACCTTAAAAAGCTGGACTCCACTGCTAAACGCCTATCCGGCATTGCGAGTGACGAGCGGTGATCTCAATATCAAAACGCTGAGTGGTGATCCGTTGAAACTTCTTTTCGAGGGCGATCTCAGTATTAATGACTTAAGCCTGCTTTACGACAAGCTGGCTCTCAACAATGCCACTATCTCGGATAGCCTCAACAAATCTTCCTCCCTGCAAGGCTCTGTCAAGGCGACCATTGAAAGTATTGAGCTGGCCGCTGGCATCACCATAACTAACCTTGGTTTCACACTGAAGCATACCGCTACGGATTACCGTTTTAAAAATATCACAGGCCAGTTGCTGGGTGGCACCATCGAAATTCCGCGCCTCGATATGCATAAGACTGCAATACAACCATTCAGCCTGCTACTTTCGGGCATTAATTTGCAAAAGCTGCTATCCGCACTCGAAAGCGAGAAGCTGTCGGTCAGTGGGCATTTTGATATCATTCTGCCTCTAGTCATTCAGCCAGACAGTCGTTCAATCACCAATGGCACTTTTATCAGCAAGCAGGCAGGGATTCTGAAACTCAAGTCCGATGGTGGCAAAGATGCCAACATCGCTTTTCAGGCTCTGGAGAATTTTCATTATCAGGAGCTCAGCGGAACCATTGATTACAGCAGCGAAGGCGATTACATCATTACGCTTTATGCTCTTGGTTCTAATCCCGACTTGTATGATGGCTTCCCGATCAAACTGGACTTAACCTTGCGCGGTAATCTGCCGAACCTCTTGTATTCCATGCTGGTAACCGGAGATATGGCAACCCCAGTGCTTGACGATTTAAAACAGAAAGATTTGCTCAAAATTCAGTGATAATTCATGTTATGCTCGTACAATAAGAGTTATCTCAGTTAATAATCTGTGTAAGGAACCGCTATGAAACTCAACGGATTACCAGCTCTCGTGACCACCGCCACTCTGGTTTTATTGGCAACCGGGTGCACGGTTAAGCTGGAAGCCCCAGACAAACCAATCCACATCATTGGTGACTTCACCATTAAGCATGAGATCGTGGTCAAGGTTGAACGTGAATTGGATGAAGCTTTGAGTGAAGACTCAGGCTTATTTTAGGAGAGTTAATGATGAAAAAGTTAAATTACTCAATCATGGCCCTGTTGATCAGCCTACTTTTATCAGCGCAGGCCTTTGCATTGGATATTGGCTCGCTTAAGGATCAGGGTATCGTGGGCGAGATGTCCACTGGCTATGTTGGCATAGTCATCTCCAACCCGACAGCCGAAGTGAAATCTTTTGTGGCTAATATTAACGATAAACGCCGCGATATTTATGCTCAACAGGCTAAGAAGGCTAACATCACCCTGGCCGAAGTTGAGGCGATTGCCGCCAAGCGCAATCTAGAAAAAACCCAGCCAGGTCATTACATCAACATCAATGGAGCCTGGCGTAAAAAATAGCAGTCTAGCCTGTTAGTAAATACCTCTAAGCCTTTGGTTGTGTTTCCACAAGCGAAGGCTTTTCTTTATAAGCGATCCACCAGTTCTTTAACCCGTTAAATTTTTCCTGCCACTGATATCCCGGATGCCTGAAATCCAGATATTCCAATACCGTGATCAGATTGGCGTGTATGGCTGAAAATTCTTTCGGAAGTTCATCTAACCGCTGCTCAAAATATTCCAACCCACGATCAATACTCTTAATGAACCGCTCCTGCCAGAACTCTGAACGCTGCCCAGGTTCACGCATCTTGTCCTGCTGCCAGGCGACGGCCGAATCCAACAGACCACGTGTTAATGAATATAATGTCTTTAGATGCCAATCGTTGTGAATCTCTTTAAACAAACGGGGCCCAGCCAGCGCATCCAGATATTCGCAAATCACCTGACTATCAAAAATGGCCTTGCCTTCATCATCAATCAAACAAGGCACTTTGCACAGCGGATTAGCTTCAATCAACTCAGCAGGGTTTTCAAAAGGATGCTGAAAGACCTCTTCAACCTGCTCGCCTAAACCAAGCTCATGCACAAAGATTCTTGCAGTACGAGCATAGGGCGATGCGGTGGAATATATTAGTTTCATTGTTCTCTCCTTTTGGCTCTAATTAATTGGCTAGAACTGCTCGCCCTTCAGCCCAATTTCTTAATAGCTGCATTTTCTCAGCCATAACCTGTGACAGCGGCCGCGTCGCAGCAATCTCTTTGATCAACGTTTCGTCACATAAAGGCTTGTCATCATAATGAGCGGCATACAAACCAGCGATAACCACCTGCTCAATTTCTGCACCACTAAATCCTTTGCAGACATTAGACAATGCCACTAAGTCAAACTCACTGGCTTGCTGCTTGCGCTTTTCCAGGTGGATGCGAAAAATCTCCTGACGCGATTCATGATCCGGTAAATCCACAAAAAAGATCTCATCCAGACGACCTTTTCGCACCAGTTCGGGCGGCAAAGCAGAAATGTCATTGGCGGTCGCCACAATAAAAATCGGTAGCTTATTTTCCTGCATAAAAGTCAGCATGGTGCCGAGCACACGCTTAGAGGTACCGCCATCATTCTCACCGGTTGAAATGCCCTTCTCGATTTCATCCAGCCATAACACACAGGGCGCCATCATCTCTGCAAGCTTCAATGATTCACGCAGATTCTTTTCACTTTCACCATGCCATTTGCTGTAAAGCGCACCAAAATCGAGTCGCAAAAGAGGCACACCCCACATACCTGCAACAGCTTTGGCGGCCAGTGATTTACCACCACCCTGTACACCAACTAACATGATACCTTTAGGCTTATCCAATCCGATATCACGATCATCTAGAAAAATTTTGCGACGCCGTTCCAGCCAGTTCTTGAGTGCCTGCATGCCACCGACATCTGCGAAGTGGGCGGTTTCATATTCATAGTGCACCGCACCATTAACATCCAACAATTCATAACGGGCACGATTGACCTTGTCCAATTCACAGTCGGTAATGGCACCATCATCATAAATCAAGTTACGGATAATCTGCTGTGCATCACTCAAAGTTAATCCGGTCAGATTTTGCACCAGTCGCTGCATGGTAGCCTTATCAGTTCTGACCTTCTGCCCCTGATTATTGATCGCCCAACGGGTCGCTTCGGCGTGAATCAGTTTTTCAAGTTCTGCATGGCTCGGCAGGCGCAATTCAAATTTTGCTGAAAAACGTCGAATTTCTTCTGGCAGTTTTAACTTATGGCTGACAAAAACGATTGTCTGGTGATATTTCTGAAACTGTAAAGCGATATCTTTGACCAGCCTTACCAGCTCAGGATGCTGCTCATCCAGAAAGGGATGAAAATCATAAAGTACATAGATTCCAGGGCGCTCCATGCGTTTGATGTGTTTAAGACAATCGTCAGGCTTTTGCGTGTTGTCGAGTGGCGCAAAGTGCGAATCAGTCATTTCAACCCGGCGTAAGCCTTCGGTTAGATGCCAACCAAATAGTGGCTTTTTGAGTTTAATGGCTACTTTTGTCAGTAATTCGGTCACTCGGCTTTCTTCATGTGACTCAATAACAATGATGGGATTTTTTGATTCTATTAATATTGCCAGATCGTTTTTTTCTAATGTATCGCCCATGGTTAATAAATTGCCTCTATTTACTTATTATGGCCTTGGTGCCGCAGATTAACTTTTATATGTTTTATCGCTACAATAGCTTTTCTTTGAGCGAATAAGTGTAGCAGATCTATGCGTCAATACAGCTTTTTTGATCGTCTCTGCCTGGTGGCGGATTCAGCGCTGAAAACAACCCGTGGCATCTATGATGCTAAACCACGGCCAAGTCCAGCGCAGGATATTGATGAATCGAAAATGTCCGATCAAGAAAAACGCCATGCCGCCAGTCTGATGCGTATCAATCATACCGGTGAGGTGTGTGCTCAGGCACTATATCAGGGACAGGCACTGACTGCTAAACTTCCCAATGTTCGCGACAAGATGGAACAGGCTGCGCAGGAAGAAGTGGATCACCTGGCCTGGTGCAGCGAACGTATTCATGAGCTTGGCAGTCGGGAAAGTCTGCTTAACCCCTTCTGGTATGCCGGTTCCTTCACCATCGGTGCCTTAGCCGGTATTGCCGGTGACAAGTGGAGTCTCGGCTTTGTCGCTGAAACCGAATATCAGGTCTGTCGACACCTCGACGACCATCTTAAAAAACTGCCTATTCAGGACAGTAAGAGTCGGGTTATCCTGCAGCAGATGCGTGAAGAAGAACTTAAACACGCCACCGTAGCCCTTGAGCATGGTGGAGCAGAACTACCTCATCCAATCAAAGGCGCCATGAGCCTAATGTCTAAGGTGATGACTAGTAGTGTTTATTACGTCTAGCCGACTGATATTACTTTTCTATCATAAAGATTGAAAAATAGACTTGGAAAGTAGTAGCTTTGCCTATATCATGCAAATAACAATCATTCTCATTAAGAGGCGTTTATGACATTCAAGAAATTATTTATCTCACTAGCTGTCGCTAGCTTCGCTGTGGCCTCAGCTCAAGCTACCGATATCAAACATTTCAAAGGTGAAAAGCCAGAAAGCCTAGCCGAGGCCTTTGCCATTCTTGAGAAATACAACCCGCAGCTGGAAAGCTTCATTTCCTCAGAACCCACACCACAGCAGATGGCCGAGATTCATCAAATGACCTACAGCCTGGAAAATGCACTGAAATTCATCGATGACCACCTTGATGAAACTCAGGAAAATCTGGAAAAAGTCCATATCGCCTCAGAAACCATGGAAAAAGAAACGGTTCAGGAAAAAGGCAAGGAATATCTACAGGGAACAAAAGAGTTAGTAGGCAAGTAACCTAACCCTCCTCATAAAAAAGGGTAGCTCATGGCTACCCTTTTTACTTTCTTGTCTTACGATATTTATCTAAAGTTTTGCCCCACATTTTTTGCAAAATTCAGCATCTTCATCGTGTCCTTCATAGGCGCAGGCAGGACAGGCATTGTTGGTCATTCCCTTTTGTCTAATCGCTTCGCGGGTGATTTCTGCGCTGTATATTCCGGTGGGCACAGCGATTAGGCCATAGCCGAGAATCATGATGCAGGATGCCAAGAACTGTCCGACGGGAGTTTGGGGCGATATGTCACCATATCCAACAGTAGTTAAGGTTACGATGGCCCAATAAACCGAAGTTGGAATGCTGCTAAATCCATTTTCAGGCCCTTCGACAACATAGACCAGCGAACCGAATACCACCACCGACATAAGAACTGTGTACAAAAACACACTGATTTTTGCTTTACTATTTCGTAGAGCATTCATCATTAAACTGGCTTCACCCATATAGTTGACCAGCTTAAAGATCCTGAATATTCTCAGCACCCTTAAAATCCGAATTATCAGGAAATATTTAGCGTCTTCAACGATAAGAGTTAGGTAGGTTGGAATTATCGAGAGCAAATCAACCACACCGTAAAAGCTTTTGGCATATTGCAACGGCTTTCGAACACTGATCAAGCGCAAGATATACTCAATGGTGAAAAGAATGGTAAACACCCATTCGGCTGCCAGCAATAAACTACCATATTGTACCGAAATCACTTTAATGCTATCGAGCATCACCGCCAATACACTAATAAAGATGGTAATTATTAAAGCTACGTCAAAAGCCTTTCCTGCAAAGGTATCAGCCTCAAAAATGACTTCGTGAATTTTTTCTCGCCAGGGAGATAAAGGCTCACCTTCATCAAACTTATGCTTACGGTATTTTAAATGTGGCGTCATTAATTGTTCCTGCTACGTCATTCACTTCAGTGCTTAAAATATGATTCTAATCAATTATGACTTTTAGTCATAGGTGATATGTAATAACTATATTTAGCACTTCCTAATTTAAAGTCAGCCCATTGTGCACGGCTTATCATTATTTTATGTAAGGTTTTTCCTATTGATTTTATTAATATTTGTAACTTTTCCACGGTTTCATTCTCTATAACTCTAATTATAATAAAGGCTAATTCTTTTCATGTGATTTTCACAGGCAAAGGTGTAAAAATAGGTGATTTAGACGTCTAAACAGTGTAAAATCCGCCTACTTTTTGACCAGCATTTCAGTGTTGCAATGTCAGTGTTGTCAGGTTGGTTTTTCACTTTAGTTTTAATAAAAGGTAACTAAGTAGAAATGAGCAATTATTCCGTATTCACGTCGGAGTCCGTTTCCGAAGGACATCCAGACAAAATTGCCGATCAAATCTCCGATGCAGTTCTCGATGCAATCCTAGCACAAGATACTAATGCTCGCGTTGCCGTGGAGACCATGGTAAAAACCGGCATGGTTCTTGTTGCCGGTGAAGTCGCAACTTCAGCATGGGTTGATATAGAAGAGCTGGCTCGTAATACCATCAAGCAGATAGGTTATAACAGCTCTGAAATGGGGTTCGACTGGGAGTCCTGCGCGGTCCTGAACGCTATCGGCAAGCAAAGCCCGGATATTGCTCAAGGTGTTGACCGAGATGACCCTGAAGCACAAGGCGCTGGCGACCAAGGCTTAATGTTTGGTTATGCAAGCAACGAAACTGACGTGCTAATGCCAGCTCCTATCACCTACTCGCATCGTTTGGTGCAAAAGCAGGCTGAGCTGCGTAAAAATGGTACTCTAGCCTGGTTACGCCCAGATGCTAAAAGCCAGCTGACTTTCCGTTACGAAAATGACAAGCCCGTCGGTATTGATGCGGTAGTCCTGTCGACTCAACACAACCCTGATATCTCGCAAAAAGATTTGCAGGAAGCTGTGATCGAAGAAATCATCAAGCCGGTGCTTCCAGCCGAATGGATCAGCGACAAAACTAAGTACTTCGTTAACCCAACCGGTAAATTCGTTATCGGCGGTCCAATGGGCGACTGCGGTTTGACGGGCCGCAAAATTATCGTTGATACCTATGGCGGCATGGCGCGTCACGGTGGCGGAGCTTTCTCTGGTAAAGACCCGTCAAAAGTTGACCGCAGCGCAGCTTATGCAGGTCGCTACGTTGCCAAGAATATTGTGGCTGCTGGTCTTGCTGATCGTTGCGAAATTCAGGTTTCTTACGCGATTGGTGTTGCTGAGCCAACGTCTATAAGCATTAATACCTTTGGTACTGGCAAAATCAGCGAAGATAAACTGGTAGAGCTGGTTCGCGAGCACTTTGATCTGCGTCCACGCGGCTTAACCAAGATGCTGAATTTGCTACAGCCAATTTATCAGGCTACAGCGGCTTATGGACACTTTGGCCGTACTGAAGACAGCTTTACCTGGGAAAAAACGGATAAAGCCGAAGCCTTGCGCGCTGCTGCTGGCCTATAATTTATTCACTTTTACACTCACTCTATGGCTCTTTCACTAACACTGGTTCAGAACCTGTTGCGGAAGAGCCACACAAATTGGGAACATTATGACTGACCACATCATTAAAGATATTGCTCTAGCCGATTGGGGCCACAAAGAAATTGATATCGCAAAAAGCGAAATGCCTGGCTTAATGGCAATTCGCGAAGAATATGGTTCAGAACAACCTCTAAAGGGCGCTCGTATTGCGGGCTCTCTACACATGACCATCCAGACTGCCATGTTGATTGAAACATTAGTTTCACTTGGCGCTGAAGTTCGTTGGGCATCTTGTAATATTTATTCCACTCAGGACCATGCTGCTGCAGCAATTGCTGATCAGGGCATTCCTGTTTTTGCTTATAAAGGCGAAACTTTGGATGAGTATTGGGAATATACACACCACATCATGGAATGGCATGATGGCGGCTCACCAAACATGATTCTTGACGATGGTGGCGATGCCACCACTCTGCTAATTCTAGGTACCCGTGCTGAAAAAGATATCTCAGTTTTAGATAACCCTAAAAGTGAAGAAGAAGTTGCATTATTCAAAGCAATCAAAGTAAAGCTTTCTGAAGACAGTAACTTCTATTCACGTACTCTAGCCAATATCCAAGGTGTTACCGAAGAAACCACTACAGGTGTTGCTCGCTTGTATCAAATGAAGAAACGTGGCGAACTTCCTTTCCCAGCAATTAATGTTAATGACTCAGTAACCAAGTCTAAATTCGATAATTTATACGGTTGTCGTGAGTCGCTAGTCGATGGCATTAAGCGTGCAACCGATGTCATGATCGCCGGGAAAATTTCTATTGTTTGTGGTTACGGTGATGTGGGTAAAGGTTCTGCACAATCGCTGCGTGGTTTAGGCGCGACGGTATGGGTCACAGAAATCGACCCAATCTGTGCATTACAGGCCGCAATGGAAGGTTTCCGCGTGGTTAACCTTGAAGATCCTAACGTGGTTGAGCAGGCTGATATTTTTGTAACCGCAACTGGTAACTACGACATCATTCGCCATGAACATATGGTTCGTATGAAAGATCAGGCTATCGTTTGTAATATTGGCCACTTTGATAACGAAATCGACGTTGCCAGTCTGGAAAAATACGAGTGGATTAACATTAAAGAACAGGTTGATCAAATCAAGTTCCCTGATGGTAAACGCATTACATTATTAGCAAAAGGCCGCCTGGTAAACCTTGGTTGTGCAACAGGCCACCCAAGCTTCGTTATGTCGAACTCTTTCACCAACCAGGTGTTGGCTCAAATTGAGCTGTGGAAGAATGGCGATAAGTACGACAATGATGTTTATATCTTACCAAAGCATCTTGATGAAAAAGTTGCTAAGCTTCACCTGGAAAGAATTGGTGCTCGCTTAACGACACTCCGTCAGGATCAGGCAGATTACATTAACGTACCGGTTGAAGGTCCTTACAAACCCGAGCATTATCGTTATTAATCAGTGGCCTGGTAGTACTTTAAGAAAGCCGGCAATTGCCGGCTTTCTTATGTCTGGCTTTAGTGACTCGCTATGAACTTTTAACTTATGTGCAATAAAAATATCCCAATCAAAGACTCTCAAAGTTTAACGCTTAAGTTGTCTTCATCTTCCTCAACCCCAACTAACAGCTCAAATGTCTGGGAGATTAGACCAATATTAAAGATCATGATAATCGTTGTGTAAATCGAACTGATAATTTGACTCATCAAGCTGTAGTCTAATAAATACAGAGGCAATATTATTAAGGTTGGGAGCACTCCTAACAATATGAATATTTCTAGGCGATAGTCTTTAGTGATATGAAATGCTTCTTTAATACTTAACGATCTATCAATAGCTACAGCTGGTAAAACCAAAACGAATCTTGAAAATACATATATGACTAAGACTATTGCTAGAAGCTGCCCAATATAGGGTATAAACACGGCCATTTTGGCTAAGGTAGTGAAAAACCCAATAATAAACAAATAGCCAATATACTTACATTCGCGGAACTTTAGTCTGAGATTCCCCAACGACTGGTTTGCCCCTTTTCCAATAAGATTCAGCCTATGTATACCGATACAAAATATTGAATAGATATAGATATTAAGAACAATTCCAGCTAATAACAATATTCTACTTTCAGACTTTAATAACCAAACCTCAATTATAAGAAAACATGCAACCGGCAGGTATGACAACCTTAAGAAAGCAATTTTATTACTCTTTATAGTAGACAACGTTGATGATAACACCCTACTAATAAGCATTTTATTTCCTTAGTGTTATTCTATTTTGGTGCCATTCTAATATAAGCCACTTCAGTTTGCAGTTCATAATAACTACGATCCTTTGAGACTTCTACTCAAATGCGCGATAATAGCGCCATCATTTTTCAATGGTTTCAAACTATCTCTATGGATAACGCTTCCCTAAAAAAACGTGACTTAGCCGTTCTTTGGCATCCCTGCAGTCAGATGAAAGATTATGAGCGCTACCCTATGACACCGATTAAACGCGGTGATGGCGTGTACTTAGAAGATTATGATGGTAATCGCTACATTGATGCAGTCAGCTCCTGGTGGGTCAATCTATTTGGCCACAGCAATCCTATCATTGCCAACGCTATGAAAGAGCAGGTCGATAAGCTGGAGCATGTGATTTTTGCTGGCTTTACTCATGAGCCAGCAATCGACTTGGCCGAACAACTGGTGGCTATGACCCCCGAAGGGTTAGATCGTGTTTTCTACGGTGAGAATGGTTCTTCGGCCGTCGAAATTGCCTTAAAGATGAGTCTGCACTACTGGCAGTTAGCGGGTAAACCCGAGAAAACCCAGTTTATCGCTTTAGAAAGTGGTTATCATGGCGAAACCACTGGTGCGCTTGCAGTTTCTGATCTCGGTTTATATAAGGCTCCATACAAGCCACTTATGTTCGATGTTATGACCGCACCTTCGCCGGATTGCTTTTATCGCGAAGAAGGCGAGAGTTGGCATGATTATTCTTTGCGTCAATTTGAGAAGATGCGTGATCTGGTTGAACGAGAACATCAAAATGTCGCTGCCATTATCGTTGAGCCGCTGGTTCAATGTGCTTCCGGCATGCGTATGTATCATCCTGTATATCTCACCGAATTGCGCAAACTGTGTGATGAATTTGATGTGCATTTAATTGCTGATGAAATCGCTGTTGGTTTTGGCCGTACAGGGACTCTATTTGCCTGTGAGCAGGCTGATATCAGCCCCGACTTTATGTGTGTTTCAAAAGGCCTGACTGCAGGATTTTTACCGCTGTCTGCCATGCTGACGCGTGAATCCATTTTCCAGGCTTTCTACGATGACTATGAAAAGCTTACCGCTTTTCTACATTCGCACAGTTATACCGGCTACGCTACCGGTTGCGCTGTAGCCAAAGCGACTCTGGACATTTTTCAGAGTCAGCCGATTATTGAAAACAATAAGGTGTTAGCTCAGCACATGTCGCAAGCCACAGCCCACTTCACCGATCACCCCAATATCGCTGAAGTTCGTCAAACCGGCATGATTCTTGCCGCTGAAATGGTTCAGGATAAGAAGTCTCGCACACCATACGACTGGAAAGAGCGTCGCGGTATGCGTGTCTATGAGCATGCTCTGTCACAGGGTGCACTACTACGCCCTCTTGGTAATGTGGTCTATTTCATGCCGCCCTATGTCATCACGCCGGAAGAGATAGACAAGCTGGCTGATATTGCCTGGCAAGGTATCCAGTTGGCCACTAAGGATTAAAGATGCGTATCCCTCGTATCTTCACCTCACAGGATTTATCTACCCCACTTCAGGTTCAGCTTGCAAAAGATGCTGCCAATCACGTCAGCCGTGTTTTGCGTATGAGCAAAGGACAACAAATAGAACTGTTTAATGGAGATGGCCACAGTTACATAGGTACGCTTACGACAGTCGATCGCACCCAGGTTTCTGTTGAAATCAAAGAAGTTTTACACGGCGATAACGAATCTCCCCTGACTATTCATTTGTATCAGGGAGTTTCTCGTGGCGATAAAATGGACCTTACGTTGCAGAAAGGTGTCGAGTTAGGTGTGCAACAATTCACGCCTCTTATCACAGAACGTTGCGGTGTAAAGCTGGACGAAAAGCGCTGGCAAAAGAAGCACGAACACTGGCAGAAGGTTATCGAAAGCGCCTGTGAGCAGTGTGGACGCAACATCATACCAACACTTCATCCAGCGATTAAATTGCAGGCGGCACTTGAGCAGCTCACCAGTAACAGTTTTTTTATGCATCCTGACGCCAGCGATAGCTTCAAATCAATTAACGCTGACACCCAGTCAGAACTTCAGTTATGGGTTGGCCCGGAGGGTGGTTTCAGTGACGAAGAAATTAACTGGGTAGAAACACATGGCTGCAAACCTGTTAGACTTGGGCCAAGAGTTCTAAGAACAGAAACGGCAGCCTTAGCTGCCGTTGCGGTTATGAATAGCGTCTGGGGAGACTTTTGATATCAGGCTCGCTCTGCAAGCATCGTTTCAATCAGATCCAAATCAGGTACGAGCGCTTTACGTCCTTCAAGATCCGCCCAGGCTTTAACACCTTTTGGCAACTCTTCATCGAGCATCTGGCTGTTGTTTTCATCAACCGGAACCAAGCGAGGAATTCCCTGTACCATAATCGCGATATAAGGTATTTCCTGGTTGCCATTCAATGTATAAACAATAGCAATGCGTGAGCGGCGCAGTTCACCAAGATCTTTTCTGCCCTGCACCCTTTCCAGCGAAACCACCGGAATTCTGATATTTCGCCAGACGATTTGTCCAATATGCCAGTCATCGCTCGACTCAGCATCCTCCATCAGATCCACATTCATGAAAGGAACAATTTCTGCAACCGTTGCATTAGGTAACAACAAGCTGTTCTCTATCATTGGAATCAAAAAGCTATAAACATCTTTTACTGTGTCGGTCATGCTTTCTCTCACGCGTATTGGTCAACTGGAAATAATGCTTCCAACAGAATAACCAGTTGTTCGGCCAAACCGGCAGGGTCATCTTTGTAAGTCACTTTTCCCGTTTTAATCATACTTTCAGGCATTGATGACTGAATGCAACTTTCAACAGTCTGACACCAGATATCAACCCCACTCTCGGTCAGCAAATCAGCATTTGCTGAACCATCATCACCCATACCACTAAAAATGATTGCTAACTTTTCTACATCCTTTAGCTCAAGTGATTCGGCAAATAATTCGTTAATATTTGGAGCATAAGGCTTGCTCCACTCTTCATCAATAATAATGATCTTACCCTGCACTACAAAACTGATTTTCCTATCAATTGGTGCGATATACAGCTTGCCAGGCTTTATGTCCTTATACTGATCAATTATTTCAGCATCAATAAAAGCATGCTCATTGAGCATTGCTTGTAAACTCGGCAGTGACCCTTCATTAATGTGGTTTGCCAGAACAAAACAAACCGGTAACGGCTTATCGGGCAAGGCATCAATAAAAGCCTTTACTGCTGCTGGCCCACCGGTTGAGGCAGCCAACAGCACCAACATTGTATTCATTACAGTTTGTTAAATCCTTTAGTCTTCCAACTTCAGCATTTCATCAATAGTGCCTAAAAGAGTTTCCTCATTATAAGGCTTACCCAAGTAGCGGTTAACACCAATCTGTTCTGCTCGTTCACGGTGTTTTTCACCAGTACGAGAAGTAATCATGATGATTGGCAAATGCTTGAGTCTTTCATCATGTCGAATAATGGTAGCCAATTCGAAACCATCCATTCGTGGCATCTCAATATCCAACAACATCACATCAGGAATATCATCATGCAACTGAGTGATCGCGTCTACACCATCTTTTGCTGTCATCACCTGGAACTGGTGACGTTGCAACAATCTTGCAGTTACTTTACGAACCGTAATCGAGTCATCCACAACCATTACCACTGGTATGCGATCTTCGACCGGAGTTTCCTGAACCATGCCAGCTTCGTGTGAGAAGTCCCATTCGTGGAAACGGTCAACTAATGTCTGCATGTCCAGAATCAGTACAACACTACCATCACCCAGAATCGAAGCACCGGAAATACCTGGCACTGTCGAAATCTGACGCCCAATATTCTTGACTACGATTTCACGTGAACCAATTAATTCATCAACGTGAACCGCAATTGGCTTATCTTCACCCTGGATAATAAGAACTGGAACAAACTCATCCACAGGCGGAACAATATCTGAATTACGATCGAGAATCTGCCCCAGATAACGTAGTTCAAACTCTTCGCCCAGGTGCGAGAAAGTCTTCTCTTTATCTTGGTAAATCTCCAAGACTTCTTTTGCGCTAACACGTGCAACCGTTGTGATGTTTGATAAAGGAATGGCATAAGGCTCACCCTTCACTTTAACCATCAGAGCCTGGTTAGATGACAAAGTAAATGGCAAGCGCACTGTCATAGTTGTGCCTTTACCTTCTTCGGAGCTGATGTTAAGTGAGCCACCTAGCTGGAGGATTTCACTATGCACGACATCCATGCCCACACCACGACCAGAAATCTGAGTCACCGTTTCAGCAGTAGAGAAGCCAGGCTGAAGAATCAAGCGGAACAGTTCACGATCGGTTGGATTGTAAGATTCATCAATCATACCCTGCGAAATGGCACGAGCACGCACCTTATCCTTGCGGATACCGGCACCGTCATCCTGAATCTGGATGTAAACTTCGTTACCACGACGCGACAGACTCAAGTGAACAGTACCTTTTTCTGCCTTACCTGCCTTCTTACGATCTTCTTTGGACTCAATACCATGGTCGATCGCATTTCGTAACATGTGATCCAAAGGTGCAACCATACGCTCAATCACGGTACGGTCCATTTCACCTTCAGACTCTAGAATCAAATCGACGTCTTTATTCAACTCTGTTGAAATTTGTCTAACCATACGACGCAAACGGCTCTCGATACTATTAAAAGGAACCATTCGAGTACGCATCAGACGGTCTTGCAGTTCTGTATTTACTCGACCTTGCGCCAACAGGGTTGCTTCTGCATCACCCACCTTGGTTTCCAATGTTTCCTGAATTGACATCAAGTCACTCGCTGCCTCAAGCAGACTTCGAGTTAACTCTTGCTGACGTGTATATCGGTCCATTTCCAGCGGATCAAACTCATCAAAGTCCACACCCGCAATTTCACGACGGTAGAGTACCTGTGCCTCAGTTTCTATTTCAAGATTACGTAACTGCTCACGTAAACGATCAACAGTGGATGACATCTCACTTAAGTTGAAATTGAGATCAGCCACCTGCTGCTCTAGACGTGAACGGAAAATTGAAGCCTCACCAGACAGGTTCACCAGGTTATCCAATACTTCTGAGCGAACACGGATTACATCGCGGTTTGCTGCTTCTTTGGCTTCCTCTTCTTTCTGTTTCTGTCTGTCTGCAAGGGAAACAATCTTAACTTCGGCCTGCTCGCCTGATTCTGCTAAATCACGCTTATCAAGCTGTTCAAGTTGTGACTCAATAGCGGCTTTATCGTTCTCAAGCTTACGTAATAGTTCGACTGGCTGCTCAGGCATCTTTCCGTTACGGACCTGCTCAACCATTTCATGTAACTCATCATAGCTACGGCGCAACATATCTGCCCATCGGCTATGGCCCAATCTTGGGTCTCTGGCCAAGGTTTCGATAACCCCTTCTAATTTGTGAGTCAAATCTCCCACTGGTGAAATCGCAGCCAATTTTGCTCCACTCTTCAATGTATGCAGATTACGCATTGCAGTGTTTAGTGGTTCAACATTATGTAAATCGTTTGACCAACGCTCTATCGCCTCTTCATAAGAGGTCAGTAACTCTGATGCTTCGCCCAGGAACAACTCAGCAAGCTCTTCATTCCAAGCTGTTTCTTCTACCTCTGTGATTTCTGGCTCAGAAGGGTGCTTCGGCTCTTCCACTGGCGCTGTTTCTTCTACAGCTTCTGGTTCCAGTGGTTTAACTAGCTCAGGCTCAGGCGTCACCTCAGCTTGAGGACGAACATAAGCTTTGCCCGCTTTCTGCGCGGCAATAAAGCCCTGAATTTCATCAAGCATCGCTTCCGGTGATGGAATTCTGTCCGGGGTATTGCGTGCGTTAAATATCGCCAATAACTGATCTTCAGCTCGTTCAGCCAAATCGATGGCCTGTTCGGATGGAGCAAATAACTGATCAGTAATGGCTGTGTATAAATCTTCCAAACCGTGCGCTAAATCACCAATTGGTGAGAAGCCAGCCATTCTTGCACTACCTTTTAAGGTATGCAGATTACGCTGAAGTTCAGCAATGATTTTGTGATTATTCGGCTCCTGACGCCACTTCTGCAGTAACGCTGCATCGCTGTCAAACAGCTCTTCTGCCTCTTCACTAAAGATTTCCAGTAGCTCATCATCAACGTCTAAATCAAGGCTGATTGTTTTTGCATATTCTTTGCTGACTTCCTCCTGTTGTGCACTGGCTTCTTCAACAGTCTCTTCTGGTGCTCCTTCAGCCTCAGCAACCTCTTCTAAAACTTCTTCGGCACTATCATCGGTACCAGCCTGAGCTGGCTCTTCAGAGCCTGCAGCTTCTTCTTTAGTTCCTTGTACAGTCTCCTCAGTTAGCTCAACCAAATCTTCATCAAGCTCGATTGACTCTTCAAGTACTTCGTCCTGAGCTGTCTCTTCAGGTGCCTGCTCTGTTTCGTCAGATAGCTCTTCGGATAAATCCAACTCATCGCTTAGATCAAGTCCAAGTTCCTCAGCCGCATCTTCTAAACTTAAATCTTCAGTTTCTTCAGGCTCGTCAGTTGCCAGTTCTTCTTCCACAGGCTCCGAAGCCAGGAAGTCATCAGAGAATTCAAACTCAATGGAGTTATCATCTGTGGCAGCTTTCTCTTTAGATGTAGTTTCTTTCTCTGCTTTTTCCTGCTCTTCTTCGACTTTTGGTTTAAAGAAATCATCATCAAGGTTGAATTCCAGTGAGTTTTCATCCTGCTCGTATGCTTCTTTTTTCTCTTCTTGTTTGTCTTCTGGTTTAGCAGACAGGAAATCATCATCAAGACTGAACTCCAATGAGTTATCATCTGCAGGCTTTTGCTGCTCGCTAACTTCTTCAGTTGTCTCTTGTTCAGTTGTCTCTTCAATATGGCTGGCATCCGATGGAGCTTCTGCTTTTTCACTTTCTGATACTGGCTCAAGATCTAACTCGGTCGCTTCTTCCGGTTTCCAGGTTTGTAACGCCTGTACCAGATCGCTAGCTTCAGGTATTGATAAGTTTGCAGCCAGACAGTCGAACTGATTTTCAAGCTGGTTGTAGGCATCATGCAGTAGTACACCAATGGAGGTATCTACTTTACTTGCCGTCATATTGCGTTGTAATGCATCACTTAGTGCAGCTACCACCTGTTCGATCTCATTCAACTCGGCTTCGCTTAAGATGCTCTTCAGGCGGTCGACAGAGGCCATCAGGTAAGAAATTTTCTCAAGACGTTGCTGCTCTGGCGTTTCCTGCAGGTTGGTACTCTCGATATCAACCAACACATCCGAAGCAATATTAAAGATGTCTTTAATTAATTCTGGATCACGCCCTTGCTCCTGACCAGTCTCGCCAGACTCATCAAATCGTTTCTGTTGTTGACTTAACTGTTGCAGAATCTCTTCTTCGTGCGCTGAAATGACCTGATCATCCTCAGGCGTGCTGATGATATGCTTTAATAGATCCTTGGTATGATCAATCAAAGCCATATCGCCTTCTTCTGCTAATAACTCACGTGTTTTCAACTCCTGGAAATAACTTTCGACAGGTACAATCACGTTCGTTAATGACTGAATGTTGGCAATGTGTGCAACACCTTTAAGGGTGTGCAAGGAGCGTAACAGGTTGTCACTGATCTGACTTTGGGTAATTCCTTGCTGACGCTGATTAGCAAACATCTCTAAGCTAGTCACATGACCTTCTGCTTCCTGCTTGAAGATATCAAACAATTCCTGTTCAGCAGCCTGATCAGCTTCTTCTTCTGTTTGTTCCTGCTGTGGCTGAATATCAGTAATGATTTCACCACGACTAATTCGATTCGCCCTATCGGCTAACTCTTTCGGGAACTGTGTTTTCTCACCTTTAGCAAACTGCTTGACCATTGATGGCAACAGATTCGCTACTTCTTCGGTGGTTACAAATAGTGCCGGGGTATATTCAATGCTATGGTCAATCAGACGATTCAGCATATTTTCAATCGCCCAGCTCAGCTCACCGATATCAGTCGCACCAACCATACGACCGCTACCTTTCAAAGTATGAAAATTGCGGCGAATAGTATTTATAGCTTCACTATTAGTTTGATCCTGTTTCCATTCTGGGAGCAGGCTGTGCATTTCTTCAAGAACTTCATCGGCTTCTTCGATGAAGATCTCGCGTACTTCATCATCAATCAGCTCGTCACTATCATCGGATGCATCGTAAGTCTCACTTTCAACCATTTCGATTTCAGGCATTTCAAGCGCATCATCCAATATCGGTAATGATTCTTCATCAAGACTGCCATAGTGTGCTTCCAGCTCACCGATACTATCAATGGCTCTTTGCAATATCACCGGTAACCCGTGCAAGCCTGATGACATCAAGCCTTCCAGGTAGTAATCCACTGAACTGATAGCATCAGCCAAGGTAGAAATTTCGGCTTCACTAAGCACCACTTTTTCACTGATGAGATACTTAACGATAAAGTTTTTAGCTTTAGATATGACATCAAGCAGACTGTCTAACTGTGCAAAGGTTAAGGCACCTTCAACTTCTTTTAATAATTCAGGTGCCTGTTCTAAACGTTTAATGTTGTGGCTTTCATCAAGGTAATCCGTAATCGCATCTTTAACTTTGTGCAAATTGCCACGGCTTTCCTGAACCAGCTGATAACGTGCATTGATAATCTGTAGTGACTCGCCCTCGCCTTGCCCCAGGCTTTCATTGGCAAGCTGCTTACTATCCATCTTCAGAGCGCGTTCAATATAGTCTTCCAGCGACAAAATGCCTTCTGCGATATAAACCAAGCCCTGCTCGCGATCCGCTTCGGTTCCGTCCAGTAGATCACCAATCGATTTCATCTGCTTACTGATCATTTCCTTGGATTGGGTCAGACCCAGCATAGACATGGTATCGGAGATCTTTTGCATTGCTGGAACCATATCTTCCAATGGTTCGCTTTCCTGAGATTTAGTTCGAATATAAAGATCAAGCGACTCTTTAATTTCTCCCAAATCTTCTTTGATAACATTAAGGGCAATGCGGACACTTTCTGTGTCAGGACCGGTTAAATCGCTTGACTCACTTTCCAGATCTCCCAGCGAATCCATTAATTGATTCAGCTGGAATTTATCCTGTACTTCCTTAACCTGCTCATCTTCAGTATCGAATTGAGCAACATAGAACAAAATATTAATTAATACCTTATTGGCTTCTTCCTGGTTGGCTGTTTTTTCAATCAGCTCACGAATACGGCGATCCACCTGACCTAATAAACCTTTAACTACAGGTTTATCTTTCTTCGACAACAAAGCAATATTTCTTAGGAATACCGAGGTCACCCACCATAAGGTTTCATAAGGCACTCGATTTCCCAGTCCCCACAAGGTTTGCGTAACCTGATGCATGCGATCAAGATTGTTCTGAGTATCAACGTCACGAATAACACCCAGCAACCCTTGCTGAAACTTGGAGCGTAACGCCTTAACTTCTGCCAGGATATCGCCTTTTAACTCCACTTTCTGTTTCGGAGCAGGGGCTTCAATTCCCTCGGTAGGAATACTGATCAAATTACCTGCGCCTAGACTGTCAACTCCACGACAGGCACGCATGTCATTAATGGCCGGTAAAAGAATAACTGGAAGGTCTGATTTGCCTTCAGCATAACGGGATAGATAACTACGGAATCTTAAAATTGCTGAAAGGAATACTTCATAAGCTTTCTCATTTGAGTCTACTTTTTTCTCGCCAATTGCCTCGGCCAAAGCTTCCATTTCTTCTGCTAGCAATGCGGCTCCTGAGAACTCAAGCATTTGCATGGTACCACGAATCTGATGCATGCAATTTGCACAGAAGTGTATTTGGGTTTTATCCGTTTCATCTTCCGCATAAGCTCTAATCGCATTTTGCGCTTGTTCGAGCGTGCTTTCAATTTCGTCTTTAACCCAATTTAAAGCTACTTTTGTCTGATTATCTTTCATGCCTACACCATTTTTTGTAGCTATAGCTGCCGCTGATATGCCAAACAGTTTTTCTCGTCAATCCGTACCAGCTCCGGGTGTTTCCAATTAATAATTTCACCCAGTCCTAATATCAATACGCCGCCCGGAATCAATCTATCGACCAAACCTTCCAAGATCTTAATTCGATCTTCTGGGCGAAAATAAATCAGTACGTTCTGACAAAATATGACGTCATAATTTCGCTTTGGTGAATTCCCAATTTCATTGAGATTTCCCTGTAAGAACAATACTCGATTACGAATATGTTCTTTTACTCGCCAGTGCCGACTATCATGACGATTAAAATATGATGCCTGAATATCTGGCGACATCATGTGTAATTTTCTATCGCTGTAGATTGCGCGTCTTGCTGCACTCAGCGCTGGATAGCTAATATCTATTCCAGTTATACCGTAATAGAATCGTAATCCTTTTTCTGTCAACGAGTTCAAGCTTAACTCTTCCAGAGCAATTGCCAAGCTATATGGCTCTTCGCCAGTTGAGCAGCCAACGCTCCAGATTTGTACATTACAATCACTGTTAGAATTAGCTGACTGTATGATTTTTTGTTGACAAACATGCTGTACTAAATCAAACGACTCTTTGTGTCTAAAGAAACTCGTTTCGTGAATGGTCAATGCATCAATCAATTGAAACCATTCTAATGAAGCCCAGTTTTTATCCTGTAGCCTCAAATAATATTCGTCATAGTCCTTAAGATTCAGATCTCTAATTCGTTTTAATAAACTGGTTTTTAAAAAAAGCTGTCTATTAGCCGGAATCCAGATTCCTGAATACTTTCTAATTAGAGACTGCCAGCGCTCAAAGGTGGCAGTCTCCATATCAGGAACATGAGTTAAAGAGCTATGTTTCAACTAGTGGCCCGCGATTAGTCTTTCTTTTTAGAGTCATCTTCCAGGAAGATATCTTCGTCTAGTTCCTCAAGACTTTCACCAGCTTCTTTCAAGAAATCTTCAAGCTCATCGCTAGATTCCTGCAAATCATTATTTGCATCTTCAAGTTCTTCAGTTTCTTCATTCAATGATTCAAGAGATTCATTCAATTCACTATCTGAAGACTCTTCTGACTCTTCGATATCATCGAACATATTCTCAAAGCTTTCTTCTGAATCATCCTCAGCAACAGTGACATCATCACCGCGGAAGTAATCATCATTGGTAGAATCCAATTTGAAACCAGATACCGAACGACGAAGATCTTCTGACAACTCAGTCAACTTACCAATCGAGCGCGCTGTTTCCTGCGTACCTTCAGAAGTTTGCGTTGTAATCTCCTGAATAACGGTCATCGTATTGGATACATGACCTGCTGAAGCGGCCTGTTGACGCGCCGCATTCGAAATGCTCTGAATCAAGTCCGCCAGGTTAGTAGATACTGTTTCAATTTCTTCCAGCGCCACACCCGCGTCTTGCGCTAATCGAGCACCTCGAACAACCTCAGAAGTGGTATCTTCCATCGAGATTACCGCTTCGTTGGTATCCGTCTGAATCGTTTTTACCAGTGCTTCAATCTGTTTTGTCGCATTAGATGAACGTTCTGCCAGTCGCTGAACCTCATCCGCAACCACCGCGAAACCACGACCGGCTTCGCCCGCTGCCGATGCCTGAATCGCCGCGTTCAATGCCAGGATATTTGTCTGGTCAGCAATATCGTTAATCAAGGATACGATGTTACCAATCTCTTGCGATGATTCACCCAGACGTTTAATACGTTTCGATGTTTCCTGAATCTGCTCACGAATGGTATCCATGCCTCGGATAGTGTTTCGTACAACTTCACCACCCTTCTTCGCAATTTCCACCGATTTTTCCGCAACCTGAGAAGACTCAGATGCGTTGGCAGATACCTGCTCAATAGAAACAGCCATTTCGTTAATCGCTGCTGAAGCTCCGGTAATTTCCTGCGCCTGTTGGCGAGATGCTTCGGCCAGTGCTGTCGATGTCTGCTGCGTTTCTTCTGCAGATTTAGATACCTGATCAACCGCTTCGTTAATCGCACCTACCACACCACGCAACTGGTCAATGGTTAAGTTGAATGAGTCAGCAATCGCCCCCGTGAAGTCCTCGGTTACGGTCGCTTTTACTGTCAAGTCACCATCTGCCAAGCTATCAATCTCATCCAGAAGACGAATAATCGCTTCCTGGTTTCGTGCATTTTCTTCTTTCTCACGCTCTGCTGCGATCTCTGATTCACGTAAACGAACTTTCTCTGCTTTACGCTGGTTGGCGTACATGCCGACTAACAATAGTAAGATAAGAACAAACAGTGCACCGGAAATGTATGGGCTACCCGGCTCCGTGAAGCTGGTAGTCATTGCGGCAAACGCTGCTTCTACATTAGTGGTACTACCCAATAAGGCATCAGCTGAACCGTAGATTGAATCCGATGCATTCTGTACTTCAAACAGTTTTGGTGTACTGAAAACAATATAGTCTACTTTTTCACTGACGCTCTGGAACTCGTCTACAATGGCTTCAAGAGCCGCGCGTGCCTCGGGATTGTTCACACGTCGTATCTCAAGTAATGCATCACCATTTAACTGACCTTCCAGATAAACGCCGAAAGTATCAACGTCCTGACCGAAGTCTTCTGCTGCAATCTGTGCTTCTTCACCACCACGCAGGACTTTCTGCATGCCTGATGAAATACGCTCGGCCAACCATTTTTGTCTGGTCGCCTGGTGAACTTCTTCACCATCGGCGCGATTATCAAGCAGTATATCAATCACACTGTCATACTGACGTTGCATGGTCGGAATTTGTTCTGCCAACTCATCCGCATTAGTGTACATGCGGTTTACCACTTCCTGGTTTGCCAGGATAGCTTGAGTTTGCGGTTCAACTTCACGCCACAAGTTCTCAAGAGCTTTCAGTTCATTATTACGTACATTGGCCGGTGCCGGAGGCAAGTTGGTAACCCCCTCCCCATCATTCAACTTACGTAAATTACCACTGAACTGCTTAGTCGCCGCATCCAACTCAGCAAATGCTGACTGGGTACCCTGCGCCGCTTCTGAAGCATTCGTCGCAATCTGTTGCGACAATACCTTCATTTCAGACGCAAGCTCTGTTCGCTGAATACGGTTCTGACTTTCTAAGAAACCATAACCTGCATTAACCGCTAGCGCGATCAAGACAATGACTAATAAAAAAGCATAAACACCGATCCCTGATCGGCTAGCTTTCTTCATCTTCTTTTTGGTCTCACTCATAGGTTGCTCCCGAGACATCTAGACTTCATATTGTTGTAAAATTTACACAGCGACCTGGTGAAGTTCCGGACTTTCCGATAACTCCTTCATCCCAAAAACCCGCCATAACTCCCCGTTTCGTTCAAAGCCCCCCACAATGTAAGGAGCAATAACTGCATCGGCAGTCAAACTGCCTTCGACCTGCTCATCCTCTTCAAAGTGATGCAGGCCACGCACTTCATCAACAATCAGCCCTAGATAAGACCCTTGCTGATCAAGCACCAAAACTCGTTGTTTCAATACGTTTCTGGAACTTGGGCGACCCAGATACTCCTGCAAATCTACTAGCGCCAGCAATACACCGCGCAAGTTGGCAACGCCTTTGAGCCAAGTTTTGGCTCCCGGCACTTTAGTTGTGCTAGGTACAGGAATAATTTCAGAAATTTCATCCAACGGAGCCAGATAGTTCACGCCATTAAGCATAAAACCAACCCCACTATAAAAAGCGCCACCACTAACATCATGCTGTGGTAGCGAATCGCGATGTTTCTGACTACGTTCTGCTATGTCGGCAAGTATGCCAACAATATTGGTCGCATCAGTTCCAGACATAAGAGGTTATGATCCTAAAACGTTGTTCACTGACTCTAATAAAGAGGCTTCATCTACAGGCTTAGTAATGTAATCATTGGCGCCCTGACGCATACCCCAGACTCGGTCTGTTGCCTGTGACTTTGTGGATACGATAATGATTGGAATAGAAGAGGTTGATGGGTCTTTCTTCAATTGACGTGTCGCCTGGAAACCATTAAGGCCCGGCATCACTACATCCATTAAAATAACATCAGGATGGTTAGCCTTTGCTGAAACAATACCCGACTCACCATCAGGAGCCGTAATAACCTGATGCCCATTCTTCTCCAGCATACCGGTTAAAATATGTGCTTCTGTTGGAGAATCGTCAACAATAAGTACACGCGCCATTATAAATTACCTCTCTTTAAAATCTTTAATTCTTAATCAAGCCACAGCCGGTTTGTTTTGCAACTGCTGGGATATGGCGTTTAATAATTCGTCACGACTAAATGGCTTAGTCAAATAGTTATCGGAACCGACTACTCGACCTTTGGCCTTATCGAAAACCCCATCTTTACTGGACAGCATGATGATTGGGGTACTCTTGAAATTCTGGTTACTTTTAACAAGTGCACAGGTTTGATACCCGTCAAGGCGAGGCATCATAATATCGATAAAAATGATATCCGGCTTATAGTCGGCGATCTTGGATAAAGCGTCATATCCATCTACGCCGGTTACGACATCACATCCCTGCTTTTTCAAAAGCGTCTCAGCGGTACGACGAATAGTTTTACTATCGTCCACCACCATCACTTTCAAACCTTTGAACAAATCACTCATGTATGGCTACCTATGAACAGCGAAAATTCACTATTTAATAAAGAGTTAGCGCCTTTTCTTCAACTTTTTTTTAGATTTCTACTTACCTTTTATCATAAAAGTCAAGAAGTCGCAAAACAGTTCACATTTTCAGACTAATTCTGTTGCTGAATCCATGCAACCTTTTTCTGTTGAGAATAAAGGTTTTGCTGGTTAATGCTTCATGATAACTTATTATTAAACCACATGCTTTTTCTTTTATGCCACATTCTCTTTTAATGGTCATGGATCCCATTGACCAGATTAATATCGTCAAAGATACCAGTTTCGGTCTATTGCTAGAAGCGCAGCGTCGCGGCTGGGATCTGTATTATTGCCAGCAAAAAGATCTCTATCTTGATCAGGGCGAAGTACGCGCCAACTGTCAGTCGCTGCGGGTTTTCAACAACCCTGACAAATGGTTTGAAGTCGAGGCAAGCGAACAAAAAAGCCTGCATCGGTTCGGCGCGGTCTTCATGCGTAAAGATCCGCCTTTTGACATGAATTATATTTACAGTACCTACTTGCTGGAGCTGGCTGAACAGCAAGGAACCCTTGTAGTCAACAACCCCAGAAGCCTTAGAGATTGTAATGAGAAACTCTTTACCGCCTGGTTTCCTGAGCTGACACCACCCACTCTGGTGACCTCTAATGCCCGGCTTTTAAAGCAGTTTGTTGTCGAACAAAAAGACGTCATTCTCAAGCCGCTCGATGGTATGGGCGGAGCGTCGATATTTCGAATTAAACAGGACGATCCCAACACTTCCGTCATTATCGAAACCCTGACTGAAGGCGGGCGTCGCCTGACTATGGCTCAGCGCTTTATCCCCGAAATCACTGCTGGCGACAAGCGTATTCTGGTGGTTAATGGCGAAGTCATTCCTTACGTACTTGCCCGAATCCCGCAAAAGGGCGAAACTCGTGGTAACCTGGCTGCCGGCGGCAGCGGCGTGCCGATGCCGATCAGTAAGCAGGAGCAGGCACTTGCTGAGACCATTGCTCCGGAGCTGGTTAAACGTGGCCTCTATTTTGTTGGTCTGGATGTAATTGGTAACTATGTGACCGAAATAAACGTTACCAGCCCAACTTGTATGAGAGAATTGGACAAAGAGTATGATATCAATATCGCTGCCAAGCTGTTTGAAGCTCTCGAGCAGAAGATTACATAATAGCAGTCAGATAGCTTGCGGATAAATACAAACCCATGAGTCAGGTCGCACAACCGCCACAAAAAGAGCTGGTTAAGCTCAACCAATCCCCAGTCAAAGATGGTGACCGCCTTAAGTTCACCCTGTTTCTGGCTATCTGTTTCCACCTGTTGCTGTTCCTGGGAGTGCGCTTTGTGTTACCTGAGTCTGAGCCGAGCCAGATACCAATTGCGCTGGATGTAACCCTTGCTCAGCGCGAAAGCATTGATCCTCCAGACAAGGCAGACTTTGTCGGCCAGACCAACCAGCAAGGCGCTGGTGAGTCCGAAACCGCAGAGCGCGCCACCACTAAACTCGAACACTTCAAGAATATCGAAGGCCAAACCGACATGCCCTCGCTGGAGCTGGTTCCTGAACAGCACCAGTCTCAGCAGACTTTACAGCTGGTGACCAGCGATGATTCACAACAGTTGGTCGAACAACCGGTTGAGACTGAAGACAGCGAACAAAATACCCCTGATCAGGTCAATAAGCCAACAGAGATCACTCCTCCACCAGAAATGCTTGAGCAGTACAATCTTGAGCAGGATGTGGTCAATCAGCTGCAAACTCGGGGTATTAAGAAACGTCAGATTTCCGCCGCCATCTATGAATCCCCCGCCGATGCCGAGTATCTAGAGCTGTGGCGCAAGAAAGTTGAGCAGGTCGGTAATCTGCATTACCCGGAGCAGGCCAAACGACTCGGTATTTATGGCAGCCTCACTTTAAAGGTCAGTATTGATAAAGACGGTAGTCTGCTCGATGTTGTCATTTTAAGAACCTCTGGCGAAAAGATTCTTGATCAGGCGGCACTTGATATTGTTCGCCTGTCAGCACCGTTCGAACCATTGCCGGAATCCATTCGTCACAATACTGATATTCTGGAAATTGTTCGTACCTGGCAGTTCAAACCGGACAATAGCTTAAATACCAGAAATTGATACAATAGACACATCAATCACTCCTAATTTTTTGCGATAGTTTGCACATGGAAGCAATTCAATCTCTAGCCAATCATCTGCTTGTTGCCATGCCTAGTCTGCATGACCCTTTTTTTTCGCGTAGCGTAACCTACGTTTGCGAGCATAATGAGCAAGGTGCGCTGGGGCTGGTCCTGAGCCTGCCGCTGGAAGCCACTTATGATGAGCTGTTTAAGCACCTCAATATTGAAACAGAAGACAATATCGATAGCCGTGTTTTACTAGCCGGTGGCCCAGTGGATCGTGAACGAGGCTTTATTCTGCATAGTCCGCTTGGTAACTGGGAATCCTCTTTAGCTATCAGCAACGATATTGCGCTTTCCACTTCCGAAGATATTCTAAAAGCCATTGCCAAGCGACAGGGCCCAGAGGATGTTGTTATTACTCTTGGATATGCTGGCTGGGAAGAAGGACAGCTGGAAAAGGAAATCGAAGAAAATTCCTGGCTATTTGCTCCCGCAGATAAGGATATTATTTTCAGAACCCGTCCTGAAGAACGCTGGCTCAAGGCCACTCAGCTTCTTGGCATCGACTGGACTCAAATATCCGAACAGGATGGGCATGCCTGATGACGCAATTGACCGATGCCCAACGTTATCTATGCTTCGACTTTGGTGAAAAACGTCTCGGTGTAGCTACCGGTCTACGCTCTCAGATGTCGAGCCAGGCGCTGACCGTGCTTGATGTCAGCAACGACCAGCCAGATTGGGCATTGGTTGAAAAGCTGATCAAGGAGTGGCGCGTTGAAGCCTTCGTGGTTGGCCTGCCCTTAAACATGGATGACAGCGAACAACTTGTTACGCAAAAAGCGCGTAAATTTGCTGATCGGCTGCATGGCCGCTTTGGTCTGCCAGCCTACCTGCATGATGAGCGCTTAAGTTCTGCCGAAGTTAAAGACTACTTGTTTGAAATGGGCGGCTACAAAAAGCTTAAACAGCAACCGATTGATGCCTACGCTGCAGAACTTATTCTTAAAGGCTTCTTTGAACAGCATCAGTCTGCCTGACTTGATATTTGTCAATACAGCACAAACCTGCCTATAATCAGGACGAAGCTGGTTATAAAATGAGCACCGCTTGACGGATACTCTTGCTGATACAAAACTGATAAGGAGCAAGCACAGGGATTAATGCTGCGTAAACTCTCAAATGACCAAAAGTTGCTGTGGAGCTTTTTAGCGCTCCTGTGGATTAACTTTGTCATTTTTGCTGCCTTTAGCTACTTTGCACAACGCGATCAGCTTATCGACAATGCGCTTCAACAGCTGACCCATCAATCCGAACTAACTGGCAACACCCTTGACGAATGGATGTCCTCAAGGTTAGGTCTTGTTACTGGATTAGCTAACGAGATTGCGAATAAATCTCCCGACCAGCGCGAATCAATTCCCCAGGTATACTTTGAACGCATTGCCGCAACTGGGTTATTACAGTACTTAGGCTATGGTCTGGAAAATGGCTACTACATTTCAAATCCCTGGCCGCTACCTGATGGCTTTGACCCGCGACTTCGCCCCTGGTATCGCGAAGGAAAACAGGCCATGGAGCCGACTATTTCCGAGCCTTACCTTGGCGTTGATGACTACACAACCACTTACCTGGCATTTACTGCACCGATTATCAGAGATGAACAGTTCTATGGCGTAGTAACCGGTGATGTCAGTTTTAATGATATTCACCAAAAGATTTTATCCACCCCTGTCAGCTACAACGGTCAGTTCAACCTCATTAAAAGTAATGGCGATGCAATATTAAGACCTATCGATCCTGATAGTGATCAAACCCCGGCAGAGTTCTTTTCTAATAGCCTCAGTCGAGATGAGTTACGCAACACCTTAAGCGCCACATCAGTCACCGAGTTTACCGGTGAATCCTCGATCATTGTGTTTTATCCCCTGCAACACGTGAACTGGTGGCTTAGTGCGGAAGTCGACAAAGACGTTTTACTCACTCCTGTTTACCACAGCCTGACTAACATCTTATTGCTGTTCCTGGCTATCGCCCTGACTACAATCCTGTTGCAGAAGATTTACGCGCGCCGGATCTACAAACCAATTTTGCGCAAAATTCAGACTGACTATCACACTGATTTGCCAAATAAGAATACCTTTATTGAACAGATGCATAAGCTGACGCTGTCGAATCTGAAACATGGCCTGTGTATTTTGATTCATTTCAAGGATATGTCTTCTCTGCTATCCAGCTATTCGCAGGAGGTGGTGCTGGACATTCAGCGTAAAACTCTAAGACGGATAAAAAACAGTTTTGTCCGTGATTATATTGTTGGTTCAGTGTCACACGATCAGATTGCTCTCTTTGTGCCCTTCCTCAACTCTCCCAACAATACTTTTGTTGAGCGTCGCTTACAGCATCTGGAGACAGTGCTCAATGCACCTTTTCATATCGAGGATGAGAATCAGGAGCAGCACACCATTTTATCGGCAATAAATCTTGCCAGTGCCCGTTATCCAGAAGACGGTGGAGTCTTTGATATTATTCATAAGGCCAATATGGCACTTTCCACTCTACAAAATTCCAGCTCACACTACACCCAGTATCACAATAATGTCATCAAGCAACTAGCTACCGAGTCCGAGCTGATTCAGGCTTTTCACAATGCCCTGCAAAATGATGAGCTTTCACTGGTTTTTCAGCCTCAGATTGACTGTTCCAGCAATAAGATAACAGGCGTCGAGGTGTTTACCCGCTGGTATTCCAACAGCCTAAACAAATCAATCTCACCGCAAATTTTCATACCGCTGGCAGAAAAGCATCACCTCATTCGCAAGCTGTCCATCTGGCTACTCCATGCACTGTTTAGTTACATTAATGCCTGGTTGAAATCACGGTTGCCGGTGCCTCGTTTTGCAATCAACCTGTCGAGTCTCAATCTGCATGACCCAGTCTTTATCAAACAATTTTTCCAGCTGCTGAAAAGCTATAATATCCCTGCAGAACTGCTGCAGATAGAAATTACAGAGCATATTTCACTGGAGCTATTTTCTGATGGTGACAATCCCCTGCAAATCATGCGCAACCATGGTATCTCGATCGCCATTGATGACTTTGGTACCGGTTATTCTTCTTTAACCTATTTAAAGTATCTTCCGGTTGATACCATCAAGATTGATCGTACCTTTATTAAGTCCTTACCCGATAGTCAGTCAGATCTCGCCTTGAGTAAGGCAATCATTGATATCGGAAAGGAATTTGAGTTAAAGGTCGTTGCCGAAGGGGTTGAAACAAAAGAGCAATTAGAGCTGCTTAAGCAGCATGGTTGTTATCAGATTCAGGGGTACTTATTCAGCAAGCCTTTAACTGTGGATGAATTGTTTGAGTTTGTCGACAAATGGAATTTGCATAAACAACACAAGAAACTCATAACTCAGTAACTTATTCAAAAGCCGCAAAAACAAAGCAACAAAAGTCTAAAAAAAGGCCAGCTGTTACGCTGGCCTCGATATCTCTTACTGATGAATAACTAACTGCTAGAACATACGATTGCTTCGGTCATCATCCATCTCAACCTGTAGTCCATCGGTACTTTCTGTCAATGAATCGGCATCCTTTTCATGCAGTTTAATTTTCAGACGCAGGTCATTCGCAGAATCAGCGTATAGCAGAGCATCTTCATAACTGATTTCGCCCTCGACATAAAGATCGAACAGCGCCTGGTCAAAGGTCTGCATGCCAAGCTCTCTGGAGCGGGCCATTAACTCTTTTAACAGGTGAACTTCACCTTTGCGAATATGATCCGAAATCAATGGTGTATTGATCAGAATCTCAATCGCTGCACGACGGCCTTTACCATCTTTGGTTGGCACCAGCTGCTGAGCGATAATCGCGCGCGTGTTCAGTGACAAATCCATCAACACCCGTGAGTGCTCTTCTTTCGGGAAGAAGTGCAGGATACGGTCAATTGCCTGGTTCGCGTTGTTGGCGTGTAGGGTACATAGGCACAGGTGACCCGTTTCCGCGAAGGTAATCGCGTTAGACATGGTTTCCTTGCTTCGAACCTCACCAATCAGAATCACATCTGGCGCCTGACGCAGTGTATTTTTCAGTGCCGTTTCAAATGACTCAGTATCAATGCCCACCTCGCGCTGGGTAATGATGCATTTATCATGACGATGCACATACTCGATCGGATCCTCAATACTGATGATGTGTCCCGCTGAGTTACGGTTGCGATAACCGATCATGGCGGCCAATGAGGTTGATTTACCGGTACCGGTTGCGCCCACGAAAATAATAATCCCACGCTTTTTCATCGCCAGCTCATTGAGGATGTTAGGGATTTTTAATTCTTCAGTGGTTGGGATCTTGGTTTCAATACGACGCACCACCAGCCCAGGCTGATTACGCTGATAAAAAGCACTGGCACGGAAACGGCCAATATTTTCAACACTGATTGCATATTGACACTCTTTCTTCTCTTCAAATTCCTTCATCTGCTTTTCAGTCATTGAAGAGTGAATCAGTGCTTCCACCTGTGCCGGCGTCAACATGCTTTTAGTAACCGGACGAATCTGCCCGTTAATTTTAATACAGGGCGGACGGTGAACTGTGATAAATAAGTCCGACCCCTTGTGTTCCATCAAGGCTTTTAACAGTGGATTGATATCCATTAGCGACTCCTAGAACTCTTCTTTGTTCTTGGCTTTCATACGTGCATCGGTACGCGACACAATACCTTTACTAACCAATTGCTTTAAGCTGTGATCCAGCGTCTGCATACCCAGCGACAGACCTGTCTGCATAGCTGAATACATCTGCGCAACCTTATCTTCACGAATCAGGTTACGAATTGCTGGCGTACCCACCAGAATTTCATGTGCTGCGACACGACCACCACCATTTTTCTTCAACAGGGTCTGCGCGATAACCGCCTGCAAGGACTCCGATAACATGGAGCGAACCATCGCTTTCTCACCAGCCGGGAATACGTCAATCACACGGTCAATGGTTTTTGCCGCAGAGGTTGTATGCAGTGTACCAAACACCAGGTGACCGGTTTCTGCCGCTGTTAACGCTAAGCGAATAGTCTCAAGGTCACGCATCTCACCAACCAGAATGATGTCTGGGTCTTCACGTAACGCCGAGCGCAATGCATTTGAGAAGCTGTGGGTATCACGATGAACCTCACGCTGGTTAACCAGACATTTCTTACTTTCGTGAACAAACTCGATCGGGTCCTCAATGGTCAGAATGTGATCATGTTTATTTTCATTCACATAATCGATCATGCCGGCAAGAGTGGTTGATTTACCGGAACCGGTTGGCCCTGTTACCAACACCAGGCCACGAGGCTCTAATGAAATATCCTGGAAAATTTTCGGTGCGTTTAACTCTTCAAGAGTCAGTACGCGAGAAGGAATAGTACGAAATACCGCAGCACGACCACGGTTTTGCACGAAGGCGTTTACACGGAAACGGGCTAAATCTTTAAGTTCGAATGAGAAGTCAGCTTCGAGGAATTCTTCATAATCCTTACGCTGCTTGTCGTTCATGATATCGTAGATTAGCGAGTGTACTTCCTTGTCTTCCAATGGTGGTACATTGATTCGACGAATGTCACCATCAACACGAATAAGCGGCGGCATACCCGCAGAAATATGCAAATCCGATGCATTATTCTTTACACTGAAAGCTAAAAGCTCTGTAATATCCATATGTTAGACCCCACACCTGATAATTGCGTTTTAATAATATGTCTAGGATAGCCTCTCATCTTGCAGATCTGCAACTACAAATCGTAAAAACCTGTGCTAAGCGACGGATTTTTAAACACAATGTGCGATTAGTCGCTGTCAGTAAAAGACATCCTGCGGACAGCATCCGCGAAGCTTATGCTGCTGGTCAGCGCGATTTCGGTGAGAACCAGGTGCAAGAAGCGCTCAATAAAATTTCTCAATTGTCAGATCTGGACATTAATTGGCACATGATTGGTGCCATTCAAAGTCGCAAGTGCAAAGACATTGCGCAGCATTTTGATTGGGTACAAAGTGTCGATCGCCTGAAAGTGGCCGATAAGCTCAATCAGCATCGCGCTGACAGTCAAGCGCCGCTTAATGTGCTGATTCAGGTTAATCTATTTGGTGAAGGCCAGAAAGCAGGCGTTGATGCTGCTGCGTGCAAACAACTCGCTGAGGCCATTTTGCAGCTGCCGCGATTAAGGTTGCGCGGATTGATGGCAATTCCACCCAAGCAAACCGATGCGCAGGCTCAATATGCTCAATTTGAGCAGATTTATCAGCTTTATCAGGAGCTACAGAACCAATATCCTCACATTGACACCCTGTCGATGGGCATGTCCGGTGACTTTGAACAGGCAATTTTAGCTGGCAGCACCATGATCAGGTTAGGCACCGCCATCTTCGGCCAGCGCGATTAAAACGCCTGCAGGCCCGTAAAATAGCCAGTCAGGCCAGCCTTTGCTATGCTATGCGCACTTTTCGAGCTCATAATTCTCCAACCCATTTTGATTTAAACAAATAAGGTACTCATGTCTGACGCAATTCAAGCTATAGCAAATGCAAAAATTGGTTTTATCGGCGCCGGTAATATGGCGGCCAGTATTCTTGGCGGTCTGATCCAGTCCGGCCTTCCCGCAAATCAGATTTATATCAGCAACCCAAGCCAGGGCAAGCTGGATGCATTACTGGAACGTTATCCCGATCTGAATACCAGCAACGACAATGGCTATGTTGCCGAAAACGTTGACTATCTATTGCTGTCAGTTAAACCGCAGAAGATGGCTCTCGCTTGCAAACCATTGCAAGCACTGGACTTAAATTGCTGCGTAATTTCGGTTGCCGCCGGCGTTGCCTGCCAGACAATTGAACAACTGCTGGGTAAGCCTTTACCGGTCATCCGATCCATGCCCAACACTCCATCACTGATTGGCGCTGGCGCTACCGGCTTATTCGCCAATCAACATACCAGCGAGCAGCATAAAGCAGCTGCAACCGCAATTTTCGACGCTGTAGGCCTAAGTGTCTGGGTCGATGATGAATCACAAATGGATCTGGTCACCGCCGTTTCCGGTAGCGGCCCAGCCCATTACTTTTTGTATATGGAGTCAGTGGTCGCAGCGGCTATTGAGCAAGGCCTTCCTGAACAAACCGCCCGCCAACTGGCAGCGCAGACTGCACTTGGTGCTGCGCGCATGGTTCAGGACAACGCGGAGCTTGAAATCAGTCAGTTGCGCCGCAATGTTACTTCTCCGGGTGGCACCACTGCCGCGGCACTCGATGTGCTCAATGACGGTGGACTTCCCGACCTGATAGCCAAAGCCATTAATGCCTCCGTGGTGCGCGGCAAAGAACTGGCCGAAATCGCCAGCCAGCCTGACAACGATTGATTTTATTGAGAATCCTGACGCATGAACCCTGTATTTACTATTGTTGAATATGTTATCAACCTGTTTGCCATGGTCTTTCTGTTAAGAGTCCTGCTGCAACTGGGAAGCGCCGATTTTTTTAACCCTATCGCGCAATTTATCCACAAATTTACAGCACCTATCATTAACCCGCTACGCACGGTGCTACCGGATCTGGGAAAATTTAACCTTGCGGGTTTTTCCTTTGCCTTAGTTCTCATCACAGCCAAGATTTTTATATTCAAATATTATTTCCTGTCTGAAGCCGATGCAGCCATGCTAAAACCGCCGGTCATGCTGTTCCTGATATTGGTTGGACTGGGGCCTATTTCTGGCCTGTTTATGGTGATTTCAAACCTGTTGCTGATTCTGTTCATTGGTTTAATGATTGCCAGCTTTATGAGTGGTGGCCGCTACAATCCAGGTCTGGTTTTTCTGGCGCAGGTAACTCGCCCCATTTTGCGCCCAATTCAGCGCATCATTCCACCACTGGGTGGCACTATTGATCTCTCACCAATGATAGTTCTCGTCGGATTATTTTTCCTGCAGGGCATTCTGTATAACTTCGGCGTCAGCCTGCTCGGCCAATAAGCCACATCTTCGACCTTTTCCGTCATATTGCCCGGGTGTTTTTTAAGCATTCGGGCAACTCTTCAATGATCCACCGCTATTATTGTATTAAACTAGAGCTTTAAAGCAGAACTTTGACAGGTTTTCTCAACTGAAAGCCTCATCATCCAGGGAATATTGGAGGTCATTATGAACACCAGAATCTCAAGTCTCATTTTTTTGTTTATTGTCACGGCTAGTTTGCTTGCAAGCCCTGCAATGGCGGCTGAAAAGAAAGTGGGTGACTATATTATCTATTACAACGCTTTTAACAGCTCTTTTTTGCAGCCCGATGTGGCCAGCACCTATAAGATACCTCGCAGCGGTTTGACTGCTGTGTTAAATGTTTCAATTCATAAAGATGGCAAGCCAACCGAGCGCCCGGCGGTACCGGCCAATGTGCAGGGCAAAGTTACCAATAGTCTGACCCAGTTTAGTGAGCTGGCTTTTAAGGAAATTCGCGAAGAGAAAGCCATTTACTATATTGCCGACTTTCAGTTCCGTCCCGAAGAAGACACAAGCATTGAGTTTACGGTTAAAGTTCCCGGAATGGAGCGCCCCGAAACCATCAGCTTCAAGCAAAAGTTCTTCGCAGAATAAGTCGCTACTCCTAACACCCTGCGCCACCTGACATCAAGCCACCGCTCTTCAAGCCAGTGAGCTTTTAGTTAAGTGGTGCAGTCTTTTTAAGTTATAATCTCCCACTTCAGACACTCAATCAGATTGTGTTCATGCAGAAAATTGTGCTGGCATCCGGTAATGCCAAAAAAGTTAAAGAACTCAGCGAGCTACTCGCCAGCTTCGACTACCAGATCATTCCACAAACAGAGCTCAAGGTTTCCGAGGTTCCTGAAACGGGCACTACCTTTGTTGAAAACGCCATTATCAAGGCCCGCCACGCTGCAAAGGTAACCGGCCTGCCTGCCATTGCCGATGATTCAGGTATTGAAGTCGATCACCTCAAAGGTATGCCGGGCATTTACTCTGCACGCTTTGCCACTCTCAATGATCCCGAACATCAGGGCAATGCTGACGATCAGGCCAATAACGATTTGCTGCTTGAGAAACTCAAAGGCGTAGCAACGTCTGAGCGAACAGCCCGCTATCAATGCATTCTGGTATTTATGGAGCATGCCGATGACCCCACACCGATTATCTGTCAGGGTAGCTGGGAAGGTCGTATTTTAGAGCAGGAGCAAGGCAGTGGTGGTTTTGGTTATGACCCGTTGTTCTGGTGTCCGGAGCATCAATGCGCCGCCGCCGAATTATCCGCTGAGCAGAAAGCCGCTATCAGCCATCGCGGCAAGGCACTGCGTAGCCTGATGGAACAACTCTCCGCTTTACGCACCGCCAGGAATCTATAAATAATATGTCGCTCCTGACCAACCCTCCTTTATCCCTATACATCCATATTCCCTGGTGTATTCGCAAATGCCCTTATTGCGACTTCAATTCGCATGGCATTAAGCAACTGGGCGGGCTGGACGCAATTCCTGAGCAGGAATACATCGACAGGCTGTTGCTCGATCTGGAACAAGAGCTGCCGCTGGTATGGGGAAGGCGGTTGCACAGTATTTTTATCGGTGGCGGCACCCCCAGTCTGTTTTCGGCCGAAGGCATGGATCGGTTGATCAGCGGAGTGCGTGCTCGCATTCCCTTTGAGGGCGATATTGAAATTACCATGGAAGCCAATCCCGGTACTTTTGAAGCCGAACGTTTTGCCGGTTTTCGTCAGGCCGGCATCAATCGTCTTTCGATTGGTGTGCAAAGCTTTAATGCTAAGCACCTTGAGCTTCTAGGGCGGGTGCATAACCCCGAACAGGCGATTGCCGCTGCCGAGTTCGCTCATCAGGCCGGATTCCGCTCCTTTAACCTCGATCTGATGCATGGCCTGCCTGACCAGACTACTGAGCAGGCGTTAGCCGATCTACAAACAGCGATTGACTTAAAACCACAGCATATTTCCTGGTATCAACTGACCATTGAGCCTAACACCCTGTTTTATCAGCAGCCGCCAACCTTACCTGTCGACGATACACTGTGGACTATCCAGGAACAGGGACAGGCTTTGCTAAAGCAATATGGTTACCACCAATATGAGGTTTCCGCTTATAGCAAAGAGCCACAATACCGCTCCCAGCACAACTTAAACTATTGGCAATTTGGCGATTATCTTGGCATTGGCGCTGGTGCCCATGGCAAAATCACCAGACTCGATCTTGATCGCATTGAACGCACCACCAAAAGTCGTCACCCTAAAGATTATTTGCAGAAGTCCGTATCGAAAATTCGTACCAGCCAGCCGATTCCTTCGCATGAACTACCCTTTGAGTTTATGCTGAATGCCTTGCGTCTTTTACAGGGTGTCCCAGCAGCTTATTTTTCACAACGGACCGGACTGCTGCCTCAGGTCATAGCCCCTATCATTGAAACGGCTATTGGCGATGGTTTGCTCAGTTCTGACAAAACCATGATTCAGCCTACCGAGAAAGGCAGCCTGTTTTTGAATGAGTTATTGCAACGGTTTATTGTAGAAATTGACAATTCTTCACAAACTAAATCCGCACAAAGCAACTCAATTCCTATAAAATCTCTGAATTAAAACTTACGATAGCCCGAAGATCTAACACAATAAAAAGGATATTCGTCATGGATTTCACAAGATTGACCACCATAAGCCTGCTTAGCACCCTCTTAATTGTCAGCTGCGACAATCAGTCTGACGTAGAGAAAAAGCCAAGCATCAGTAAAGTTACCAACAAGAGCTCTGAGCAAACAGTGACGGAGAATCTCTCCGCTCAAAAGATTTCAGCCGACTACATTTGCGCCCATCTGCTGGTCAAGACTGATCTTTTTGGCAACAACCTCACCTTAAGTATCGAAGATAAGAGTTATCAGCTAAGCCTGGTCGAAAGCGCCTCAGGTAGCAAATACACCAGTAAGAACAATAATGTCAGCTTCTGGCAGAAAACTAATGGCGCCATCCTTGAGCTGAATGGCCAGCGATACAGCAACTGTGAAAAAGTCACAGTGCAACAATCCGGTAGTGACAACAAACATCTCAGACTACCCTTTACTGCAACAGGCAATGAACCCGGCTGGTCATTTAACCTCACTAAGGACGAACTGGAATTTAATACAGACTATGGCCAGAAAACTATTCGCACCGCCATAACACACACACCTTTAATTGAATCAGGAAAAACTATTCAATTCGAAGCGGATGGGAAGGTTTTAACCTTACTCGCCGAAAAAAAGCTATGCCATGACACTATGAGTGGCATGCCTTATCCCTACACAATTTCGATACAACAGGAAGAAGACACTTATACAGGTTGCGGGGGCCAGCCCAGTTCTTTGCTTACCAGAACCCCCTGGTCAGTGCTGACTATCAATGACCAGATGCTGGTGCAGGACTCACGTATCTCGCTAAATTTCAACAATACCTCTCAGCTGGCAGGCGTCGCCAGCTGCAATCGCTACTCAACCTCATACACCCTGACCGGCGAAGGCCTGTCAATTGGCAGCATCACCACCACATTAATGGCCTGCGACCCCGCACTGATGGAACAGGAAGCGAGCTTCCTCAAATATCTCGCCAACGTCACCCGCTTTGATATTAACGACAGCGGCCAACTGGTTCTGTATACCAGTCAGGGAGCCAGCCTGCTGGCAAAACCAGAAATCCAATAAGCAGAAGTAGGGTGTGCCTTGGCGGACCAATATGTTCAAAAATTAATGACGATTTTGAGATCATGAAATAACAAAGTTATTCTTAAGCACCCTTTTCAGCCGAGAGATTCGCTAGAAGTTCAAGGCTTGCAAGCTTCGAGTCGCGCAGTTGGCAAATAGCCAATACCCAAGAGGGCAGACCCTGAGCACTTTGCGAAGCTTGCGTAACGCAGAAACTCTACCCGCAATGAACTTCCAATAATTAGGATATTTTGCCGAGAACGCGGCATTTCATGAACGAAAAGAGGAGTTACCAAATCGGGTAATGACGATTTTGAGATCATGAAATAACAAAGTTATCGGCAAAATAGACAATTATTTGGCTGAAAACATCAGATCCCAAACCCCATGCCC
This sequence comes from Kangiella sp., assembly GCF_014762745.1. Taxonomy (GTDB): domain Bacteria; phylum Pseudomonadota; class Gammaproteobacteria; order Enterobacterales; family Kangiellaceae; genus Kangiella. Next base: position 739 of record NZ_JABURJ010000030.1, on the reverse strand, counting down.
TAACTTTTGTCCTCGCGCTTCAAACTTAGTCAGCGGACGCGAGTCAGGCTTAGGCACATAATCTCCGGACTCTGACAAGTTCTTGAACTCTGGCATTGGGTTTAATACTTCGAGCATGTGCTCAGCGTAGTTTTCCCAGTCTGTTGCCAGATGCAGGACTCCGCCTTTAACCAATTTTTTATGCAGCTTCTGGCAAAACTCGGTTTGCACGATGCGACGTTTGTGGTGTTTCTTTTTGTGCCAGGGATCGGGGAAGAAGATTTGAATTCGGTCGAGGCTGCTATCAGGAATACACTTATCAATAATTTCTACTGCATCGTGATTAATGACACGCAAGTTGGTTAACTCGTATTCTTCGGCCAGCACCAGACAGGCACCAACTCCGGGTTTGTGTACTTCGATGCCGATAAAGTCTTTATCGCGCTCGGAGGCAGCTTGCTCTGCAAGTGATTTGCCCATACCGAAGCCAACTTCTAAGACCACTGGCGCTTTGCGACCGAAAATATCCTCAAAATCATAAGGCTGCTCCTGGAACTCCAGTCCCATGGTTGGGAATAACTCTTCCAGTGCGCGCTGTTGGCCTTTGGTTAAACGGCCTTCTCGCAGAACGTAACTACGGATTTTGCGGATTCGTTTTTCACTTTTGGTTTCTTCGGAACTCACTGATTTGTCTCGACTTGCAGGAATTGGCGCGATTTTAGCACACTCTTTGTTCAGTTTTGCATCATTAGCTTTGGCC
>NZ_JABURJ010000033.1 GCF_014762745.1 Kangiella sp. | reverse complement strand
TTACTGACAGATGCCCATATTTTTGATATATACAAGGGTGAGCACTTGGAACCAGGCAAGAAAAGTATTGCATTGGCCATGACACTCCGTCATCCGGACAAGACACTCGAAGACGCAGAAATCAATGCCGTAGTCGAAAAGGTCGTGTCTGGACTTGCTGAGCAATATGGAGCGACGTTAAGAAACTAACCGCTTCGACTGGAATCAAAGGGGATATATTATGGCACTGACAAAAGCTGACATGGCAGAACGTTTGTACGAAGAGCTAGGGCTTAACAAGCGTGAGTCTAAGGAAATCGTAGAAGCGTTTTTCGAGCAGATCCGTGATGCCCTGGAAGATGGATATAATGTCAAACTTTCCGGTTTCGGAAACTTTGAACTTAGGGACAAGGCACAACGGCCTGGACGTAACCCGAAAACCGGAGAAGAAGTTCCAATCAGCGCGCGACGCGTTGTGACCTTCAAGCCTGGACAAAAATTAAGAGGAAAAGTCGCCGACTATGTTGGAACCGAGCAACAATAACGAATTGCCGGCAATCCCCGGCAAACGCTACTTTACTATTGGGGAAGTAAGCGACCTTTGCGCAGTAAAACCACACGTCCTACGCTATTGGGAACAAGAGTTCGACCAACTTGATCCGGTGCGTCGTGGTAACCGTCGATACTATCAACGCGACGACGTCCTCATCGTACGCCAAATTCGTTCGCTACTATACGAACACGGCTACACGATAGGCGGAGCAAGACAATGCCTCAGCGAAAGCAACGGCGAAGAAGCTCCAGTCAACAAAGCGCAAATCGATGAGTTAATCGAAGAGCTCGAAAAACTCAAGCAATTCTTAGCCGCATAAAGCCAGCTGAGAATAAGCTAAACAAATCATTGCAAAATTAAGGAAATGCGGTACTATTGGCACCGCATTTTTTATTGCCTAAATGAAAATGCTAGTCGGAGCGTGGCGCAGCTTGGTAGCGCACTTGCATGGGGTGCAAGGGGTCGGAGGTTCAAATCCTCTCGCTCCGACCAATTCATAACCAAAGTTAGATACAGTTTAGATTAAATAGTAATCAAAACTGACCGGTTATTGAAAATAACAGTAAAAACAGCGATTTTTTTGCTAAAAAGGCTTCCATAAGGAAACTTCATACGGTATTATTTCGCGCAGTTCGGAGAGGTGGCAGAGCGGCTGAATGCACCGGTCTTGAAAACCGGCGTGGGTTTGTAGCCCACCGTGGGTTCAAATCCCACCCTCTCCGCCATATC
>NZ_JABURJ010000125.1 GCF_014762745.1 Kangiella sp. | reverse complement strand
AAATCAAACAACAGATTGCAGACAACAAAGTTTTAATTTACATGAAAGGTTCACCGAAACTGCCAATGTGTGGTTTCTCAGCTCAGGCAGTTCAAGCTTTGATGCAGTGTGGCCATGAGTTCGCCTATGTTGATATTTTGCAAAATCCTGACATTCGTGCCGAGCTTCCAAAATATGCCAACTGGCCAACTTTCCCGCAGCTATGGGTTGATGGTGAGTTGATTGGTGGTTGTGACATCATTCTTGAAATGTTCCAGCAAGGCGAGTTGCAAGAAGTCTTGAATGAGTCTTATGGTAAGCAACCTGAGTAAAACAACGTTTTACCAACACAGCTTATATGATTAAATGCCGCTATATGCGGCATTTTTTATGGAAGGAAGAAGATGGAACAGAATAAGCACATAGCGTTATTCGTCGATGCGGATAATGCCTCGAGTAAATACTTCGACTTGATTTTGTCCGACCTCGCTAATCATGGCATGGTCATCATTCGCAAGGCCTATGGCAACTGGAAGAATGCTAACCTGAGAGGTTGGGAAGAGATATTACTGGAGTTCGCCATTCAGCCAATCCAACAATTTGATTTAACCAAAGGAAAGAACGCTACGGATTTAGCTATGGCCATTGATGTGATGGATGTTCTTTATGGAAAGGATGTCGATATCTTTTGCCTGGTGACTTCTGATTGTGATTTCACGCCCTTGGCCACTCGTCTGATTAATGAAGGCAAGCTGGTTTTCGGTTATGGCGAAACCAAAACTCCGGATGCCTTTCGTAATGCCTGCACCCGCTTTTTAGAACTGGGAGCTAAACTCGATAACACTGAGGTTTCTAAGTTCTCTCCAAGCAAGCTTAAACAAGATACGAAACTGATTGAACTGATCAGAAATGCCATTGAGATGACTTCCGATGATGATGGTTGGGCTTCACTTGGACCCATTGGCTCCTTTATTGCTAACAAATCATCGATTGATATCCGTAACTATGGCTATAAGAAGTTAAGCGATCTGATCAAGGTGATTGATCTGTTTGAAACTAAGTCTTTTGGCTCAAACTTAAAAGTAAGAGATAAGAAGCAGAAGGGCGCAAAGTAGCATGAAAGTCATTGGCCATCGTGGTGCCATGGGCTTGGCTCCGGAGAATACACTCCTGTCGTTTCGCAAGGCGTTGGAGCTGGGAGTCGATGGCGTCGAGTTCGATGTGCAGAATATTGATGGCAACCTGCTGGTTTTCCATGATGACACGCTGGATAGAACCACCAATGGCACAGGTTTATTGCTCGATCATTCAGTGGACTATTTACGCAGCCTTGATGCGGGGCAGGGCGAGAAGATTCCTTTTCTGCATGAAGTGATTGAGCTTATTGATAGAGATACCTTCATCAATATTGAGCTGAAGGGATTGCGTACTGCCAGTCTGGTCATGGAGCTGGTCAAACTGTTGGACAAAGACCGTTATAAAAAAGAAAACTTTATCATTTCTTCCTATTTGTTTTCTGAATTGTTTCTGGTGCGCCAACTTGATCCGGACATTCAAATTGGAGTCATAGCAGACGAGCAACCTGATGTTGCTTTAAGTTTTGCGCGAGATGTCAATGCCTATAGCTTTCATCCCAGTTTGGCTTTAGTAACTGAAGAATTGGTCCAGGAGGTACATCGGGAAGGCATGTCGCTTTATGTTCATACCGTCAATGACCCGGATAATATTGCCAGGGTTAAAGCGATGGGAGTTGATGGTGTTTTCACCGATTATCCTGATAGGGTTAGGTAGTTTTAAGAGAAGCCGGTAAAAAGGCATCTAGTTCTATAATGGTTTTTACTGAAACCGGTTTGCATAAAAATCAAGTATTGTCATTCCCGCCTTCGCGGGAATGACATGAAGTTAGAGTGGTGCTTTAAAGAAGCATCACAAAAAAGGGCAACTAATTGTTACCCTTGAATGTTTAAATTTCGACGTTCTTAGTTACCGCCTTCCTTCATTTTTTCAGCCAGGTAATTCTGAATACCAATCTTGTCTATTAAACTAAGCTGAGTTTCCAGCCAGTCGACATGCTCTTCTTCACTTTCCAGAATATCATTGAGAATATCGCGGCTGACATAATCACGAACTTCCTCGCAGTATTTAATACCATCACGCAAATCTGGAATGGCATCGAGCTCTAACGCCAAATCGCACTCAAGCATTTCTTTAGTATCTTCACCGATACGTAAGCGACCCAAGTCTTGCAGGTTCGGTAAGCCTTCTAAAAACAGAATACGCTCGACCAGCATATCGGCATGCTTCATCTCATCAATCGACTCTTCGTACTCATGATCGGCCAACTCTTTCAAGCCCCAATCTTTATACATGCGAGCATGCAAAAAGTATTGGTTAATGGCTACCAGTTCGTTGCCCAAAACCTTGTTAAGAATCTCAATAACTTTTGCGTCGCCTTTCATTGTTGTTTAATCCGATAGTTAAGAATGTATCTGTTGATTGTACGACTTTGACCTGGATCAAGCAAGTTGATGAATATCTAACCCATTGAATTTAAATGTAAATTAGAATGATTGTTAAATGTGATGTGTTCTTGTTTGAGAGTGATTGTTGATAGATAAAGGAGGATTTAGGAAATAACTTGTCTTACTTGTGTTTTAAATAAGAGCCTTACATGTAGTCATTCACTACGGGCACTTTCCCTAAAGGGATTTCCGTTGGTCACCTTTGCTGAAAATTCTTATCAAAATCATCTCCCTAAAGGGATTCCCTTAGGTCACAGATTTTGATTGCTATATTTTGTGCGTGCCTCAGCTCAATATAAATGGGGTTATTGGTGCTATCTCCAACCAATATCTAAGATGTTGATTTCTTAAGCAGCTACCTAAAACTATTGCAGAAGGGCAGGAACAAAAAAGCCGCTTTGAAAGCGGCTTTATATGAATCAGTGTCTTAGCGACAATTTTTACTAGAGAGCTTTGCCAAGTGTTGCATCCACAAAATTAGGAGTGGTCTGAGGATCGAACTGGGTAACCTGGCTTTTATGTTCGCGAAGAATTTGCTTGGCTGTAACTGCACATTTGCCACATTGGGTGGCTACGCCAAGTTCTTTATTCAGACAGCGCATACTGGATGCACCGTTGTAGGCGGCATCTTTAATTTGCTTATCTGTGACTGCTTTACAAAGGCAAACGTACATAATGATTGGGTAAAAAGTGTTCGATGGATGTTATTTTATCTAAATGAGAATGATTGTCAACTGCTCTTGCATTGTTATTTAGAGGGCTTTTGATTCTGATCACTATGGACTTCTTAACTCTTTGATTGGTATAGGCAAAAAAAAGGCCACGTGAAGTGGCCAGGGGAAGTGCTACAAATAACTTCCTTGTTTAGACGAGTCTGTTGAATATCTGTTGGGAGAACAATATTAAACAGTCGATTTGCAACAACACAGTTTGGGGAACTGATGATTTAACCTTACCTCAATGTCCGTGAAAGTGATGTGAAAAGGCCTTAGCTCGATATAACTATTTGAATTTTTGGGCTATTTCAGCAACTCGCACTCCTAACAAACGCGCTGTTTCACGATCACTTTGTGGTGGCGCCAGGTCTGAACCCTGGTCTGTATTGCTCTGAGCCATGGCACCAAGATAGCTGCCGATACGGTTCAGATCATCAGGTGAACCTTGCGTGCTATTGTTACCAGGCATAATGCCTAAACTGACCCAGAGCATGCTTTGTTGAGCGGCAAACACAGACAGTTGAATTAGGGTGTTTAATTTGTCACCGCTCATGGAGCCTGAGTTGGTGAAACCCGCAGCCAGCTTGTCTTTCCAGCCCTGTTCGGCCCATACCTTCGAGGATTTATCCATAAAGGCTTTAAAGTCGGCGCTAACGCTGCCCATATAGGTCGGGGTGCCGAAGATGATGGCATCCGCCTTGGCCAGCGTGTCCCAGTTGTCATCGACTTCGCTAACTGGAATCAGCCTGGCTTCAACACCAGCATCCAGCGCGCCTTGATGAACTTGTTCGGCCAGCACTTTAGTGTGGCCATAACCACTGTGATAAACCACGGCAATTAATTTATTACTCATTGATAAACTCCAAATTGAAACTATTGACTTGATGGCGCCACTGTAACGGGTTTATAGTTATGCTTGAAATGCATTAAAGAGATATTAACTATGCAAACTGAGAATATTCGTTCCCTGGATATGAATCTGCTAGTGCTACTGGATGTACTTCTGGAAGAAAAGCACATCTCGAATGCGGCTGATCGGCTTCACATGAGTCAGCCAGCGGTTAGTCGCTCACTGCAAAGGCTAAGAGAAATGTTGGGTGACCCCTTGTTGGTACGTGTCGGTAATGGCTATCAACTAACGGATAAGGCCGCCGAGCTACAGCCTAAGCTAAAAAGCTGGTTAGCAGATTTCATGTGTATGATTCAGCCGGAAAAGTTCGAACCGGCCAACGCTAAAGGTGAAATCAGCATTATGTCGATGGATTTGGAAATGAGCTTGTTTATGCCGAACCTTTGGCAGGATCTGCAGGCGCAGGCGCCTAATGTGGCTTTGCGTTCCTTCAATATCCGTCCGGATGGGATTTCACTACTGGAGCAGGGCGATATCGATTTTCTTGTCAGTGAAGAGGATAAGTCTCTGGAAAGTACTAAATACCATAATTTTCACCTGATCCAGCATGACTTCGTATTGGTGATGTCCAAGCAGCACCGTCTGGCAAAACAGAAAAGTATCAGTATGGATGAGTACCTCAAGCAAAGGCACGGTCTTGTGACAGTGACAGGTAAAGGCAAACCCTTTATTGATCGCACGCTTGAAAAACAGGGCTTGTCACGAAAAATTGCACTCTATGTTCCCACTTTCCACTTGGCGCTCGACATTTGTAGCCGCACCGATCTGATGTTTTCAATGCCGCGCCTGGTCGCCGAGAAAGAAGGCGAGCGCTATGGCGTAGCCATGAAAGAAATGCCCTTGAAACTGCCGAAACTGGACATATATCTTTATTGGCATGAACGACAACACCAGACTGCGCTGCACAAATGGTTCAGAACCCTGATGCGAGAAAGTTTTGAGCAGACCCGTAAGGGAATCAGCGCCCACTCAGTGATATCCCCCAATTACTGAGTTAGTGTTGTCGTTCACGTTTTATACAGTTTAAAAAAGACCTTTAATCTTTTGTGAAAGGTCTTAAGAATTATTGTCATATCAGCGTATAATACGCACACCTAAAATTGAATAAACACAACTCTTGGAGGAAATAATGGGAGTATTAGTAGGCCGTAAGGCACCAGACTTCACAGCAGCAGCAGTATTAGGCAA
>NZ_JABURJ010000130.1 GCF_014762745.1 Kangiella sp. | reverse complement strand
TTTACTTTTCTTCATTTCCAGATAATACTAAATTATAGTTATCTGGATCAGCCCCTAAAGGAATGTTAAAGTCTACCGTTAACGAGGTAAGCAACGGAAGGAACCACCGTTGCTATCCCGACAGAACTTTTCTTAGAACTACAAGAATGTAGTTCTATGGAATTAAATATACAAAACCTCAGCGATTTCATATTCAACACTGCCTTTTGGAGTTTGAATATTTGCAATATCGCCTTCTTCCTTGCCAATCAACCCACGAGCAATTGGTGAATTAACTGACAATTTATTTTGCTTAATATCCGCTTCGTCGTCGCCAACGATTTTATATTGAACTTCATCGGCGTTGTTATCATCTAAGTTGATTAGGATAACGGTTGAACCAAAGATCACCTTACCATTGTTGGTCATTTTCTTAACATCAACAATCTGGGCATTTGAAAGCTTCGCTTCAATTTCCTGAATACGACCTTCGATAAAACCCTGCTGTTCGCGCGCTGCGTGATACTCTGCATTTTCTTTCAGATCACCATGCTCACGGGCTTCAGCAATGGCCGCAACTACCTGCGGCCTTTTCACTTTTTTCAGCTCATTTAATTCAGCCTGTAGCGCTTCTGCGCCTTCAACTGTCATAGGAACTCGATTCATCGTTCATCAACCTGTTTATGTAGTTCTTGCACTGAATAAATCTGGCTGCGACCATTCTCTTTCATAGCTGCGCAGGACGCGACCGCGCCTGCCAGAGTCGTCGTATAAGGAACCTTATATTGTAAGGCACTACGACGAATCAGGAATGAATCAGCAATTGCCTGCTTACCCTCAGTGGTATTAATAATGTAATCCACCTCACCGTTCTTGATGTAGTCAACAATATGCGGACGACCTTCAAACATCTTGTTGATGCGCTGACATGGAATACCTGCTTCACGAATAGCTCTTGCGGTGCCGCCGGTAGCCAAGAGTTCAAAACCTTGATCTGCCAAAGAACGGGCAACCGCAGCCAAGCCATTTCTATCCGCTTCACGAACGCTGATGATAACCTGGCCGGAATCAGGAACTGCCTGGCCGCCACCCAGTTTAGCCTTGTAGAAAGCATCACCGAATGTTTTTCCGACACCCATAGCTTCACCGGTTGATTTCATCTCTGGCCCAAGAATAGGATCGGAGCCCGGGAATTTATTGAATGGGAAGACTGGCTCTTTCACCGAGAAATAGCGTGGAATAATTTCTTTGGTATACCCAGTTTCAGCGAGCGTTTTACCTGCCATTACTGATGCTGCTACCTTCGCCATTGGCGTGCCCGTTGCTTTGGATACAAATGGTACCGTACGCGATGCACGTGGATTCACTTCAAGAATGAAGATCTTTTCACCCTGAATAGCAAACTGAGCATTCATCAAGCCGCGAACTTTAAGTTCTTTAGCCATTACTAGCATTTGGCGGCGTAGCTCATCCTGTACTTCTTTGCTCAGGCTAAATGGAGGAATGGAACACGCCGAGTCGCCCGAGTGAACACCCGCTTGCTCAATGTGCTCCATAATGCCGCCAATCAGAATGTTTTCGCCGTCAAAGATAGCATCAACATCCACCTCAATCGCATCATCAAGGAAGCGATCCAACAATACTGGCGACTCGTTGGAAACACTCACTGCATCATTCATGTAACGACGCAGTTCTTCTTCGTTATAAACAATTTCCATCGCACGTCCGCCCAGTACGTAAGAAGGACGAACCACCAATGGATAACCAATTTCTTCGGCTAAACGCACACCCTCTTCCATGTTACGCGCGGTACGGTTTGGTGGCTGCAACAAGCCTAAGCGGTTAATCGCGCGTTGGAAACGCTCACGGTCTTCCGCACGGTCAATCGCGTCAGGCGAAGTACCAATAATCGGTACACCGGCAGCTTCCAGATCACGTGCCAATTTCAATGGTGTCTGTCCGCCGTAATGAACAATCACGCCTTTTGGCTTTTCGATATCAACAATTGCCAATACATCTTCCAGCGTTAACGGTTCGAAGTATAAGCGATCGGACGTATCATAATCGGTTGAAACTGTTTCTGGGTTACAGTTAACCATGATGGTTTCGTAACCGTCATCGCGCATGGCGAATGCCGCATGCACACAACAGTAGTCAAACTCGATACCTTGACCGATACGGTTTGGACCACCACCCAGAATCATGATCTTTTCACGATCCGTTGGGTTCGCTTCACACTCTTCTTCATATGTTGAATACATGTACGCCGTGCTAGTTGCAAACTCAGCCGCACAGGTATCAACTCGCTTAAAGACAGGCAATACGCCCAGCTCTTTACGCAGTTTACGAATTTCTTTTTCGCTCGTGGCGAAAATATCGGCTAATCTTTGATCGGCGAATCCTTTACGCTTAATCTGACGCATCAAATCTGCATTCAGATCAGAGAATGATTTGCCTTGTAAGCTTTGTTCTATTTGAATAATTTCCTGGATTTGAATCAGGAACCATTTGTCAATTCCAGTCAGTTCAAACACTTCATCCAGCGACCAGCCCTTGCGGAAGGCATCACCGATGTACCAAATTCGATCCGAACCAGGCACTCTTAAATTTTGACGCAGAGTATCAATCCAGTTGTCATCATCTTCAGCAAGCTTAGGCTCAAAGCCAGCCGAACCCACTTCAAGACCACGCAAAGCTTTTTGCAGTGACTCCTGGAAGTTACGACCAATCGCCATCACCTCACCAACAGATTTCATCTGAGTGGTTAAGGTCTTATCTACATTTGGGAATTTTTCAAAATTGAAACGTGGGATCTTGGTAACAACATAATCAATACTTGGCTCGAACGAAGCAGGGGTTTTACCACCCGTAATTTCGTTTTGCAGTTCGTCAAGCGTGTAACCAACCGCCAGTTTCGCAGCGACTTTTGCAATCGGGAAGCCTGTTGCTTTTGAAGCTAATGCCGATGAGCGCGATACACGTGGGTTCATCTCAATGATGGTCATACGACCATTTTCTGGATTAATCGCGAACTGAACGTTCGAGCCACCGGTTTCAACGCCAATTTCACGCAATACCGCAAGCGATGCATCACGCATGCGCTGATATTCTTTATCAGTCAATGTCTGTGCAGGCGCTACAGTAATTGAATCACCAGTATGAACGCCCATTGGATCAAAGTTCTCAATGGAACAGATGATGATGCAGTTATCGTTCTTGTCGCGAACAACCTCCATCTCATACTCTTTCCAACCGATTAATGATTCATCAATCAACAGCTCATTGGTTGGCGACAAATCCAATCCACGCAAACAGATTTCTTCAAACTCTTCTTTGTTATACGCGATACCGCCACCGGTACCGCCCATGGTAAAGGAAGGACGGATAATACAGGGGAAGCCAACTTCTTTCTGCACTTCCCAGGCGTCTTTCAAGCTGTGTGCAACCTGCTGACGCGGCTGGTCAAGGCCAATTTTTGACATCGCTTTAGCAAACAGCTCACGGTCTTCTGCTTTGTCGATGGCTTCGCGCGTTGCACCGATCATTTCCACGCCGTGGATTTCTAACACACCGCGTGAAGCCAGATCCAGGGCACAGTTCAATGCAGTCTGACCACCCATGGTTGGTAGAATCGCGTCAGGCTTTTCTTTCTCAATAATTTTCGCAACCACTTCCCATTGAATCGGCTCAATGTAAGTGACATCCGCCATATTCGGGTCAGTCATAATGGTTGCAGGGTTAGAGTTCACAAGAATGACTCGGTAACCCTCTTCACGCAAAGCCTTACAGGCCTGTGCGCCGGAATAGTCGAATTCACAGGCCTGGCCAATAATGATTGGGCCAGCGCCTAAAATCAGAATACTTTCTATATCAGTACGTTTTGGCATGTCTCAATCGTCTCCTAGGCTTTGTGTTGTTCCATCAATTCAATGAAGTGGTCGAACAATGGTGCAGCATCGTGTGGACCGGGACTTGCTTCAGGGTGCCCCTGGAAGCTAAATGCAGGCTTATCCGTACGCTTGATACCCTGCAGGGTGCCATCGAATAGGGAACGATGAGTTGCTTTTAGGTTATCAGGGAGCGACTTTTCATCTGCCGCAAAACCGTGGTTCTGGCTGGTAATCATAACCGTGCCATCTTCAACATTTTGTACCGGATGGTTTGCACCGTGATGGCCAAATTTCATTTTGGCAGTCTTGCCGCCGCTGGCCAGAGCCAGCAACTGATGACCAAGACAGATACCGAATACTGGAATATTGGTTTCCAGGATTTCCTGAATTGCTTTAATGGCATAATCACATGGCTCTGGGTCGCCCGGGCCGTTGGATAGGAAAACACCATCAGGATTCATCGCCAGAACTTCGCTGGCAGGAGTCTGTGCTGGCACAACCGTTAAGTCACAACCACGCTCAACCAGCATTCTCAAAATATTGTGCTTAGCACCAAAGTCATAAGCGACGACTTTGAACTTGGCTTCTTTGAGCTTGCCGTAGCCTTCTTCCAAAGACCAGGTGCTGTCTTGCCATTGATAAGTTTCTTTGGTGGAAACCACTTTAGCCAAATCCATTCCTTTCAAGCCCGGGAACTCTTTAGCCAGCTCCAGCGCTTTATCCGCATCCGGCGCTTCACCCGCAATGATACAACCACTCAAAGCACCTTTGTCACGCAAGATACGCGTCAAACGGCGCGTATCAATATCTGCGATGGCAACTTTCTTATGGCGCTTCAAATAGTCAGATAACGACTCTTCGCTGCGATAATTGCTGTGTAATAAAGGAAGGTCTCGAATAATTAATGCTTCAGCCCAAATATTGGTCGATTCAACATCTTCGGAATTAGCACCGGTGTTACCGATGTGAGGATAAGTGAGGGTTACCATCTGCTTAGCGTAGGAAGGGTCAGTCAATATTTCCTGATATCCTGTCATGGCGGTATTAAAAACCACCTCACCTACTGCATGTCCTTCGTAACCGATTGAAACTCCATGAAAAACACTACCATCTTCAAGAACTAAAATGGCGGGCTGCTGGGCGGGTCTTAGCAGCTGTTGAGACTCTTGTTCTAACAAAGAAACCTCCATTTTTTTAGGGCGCAAAAAATTTGGGCTCAGAATTATGAGTCCAGCAAATTGTTTACTTGGTGAAATTTTGGCAAATTCCGCACATTATAGTGGAAATGGGTGGCTAAGTCTATTTAAGCGGACTATAGATAATGGGGGTGGCTAGAGCAAAACTTCTGTGAAACAACGCTTGACAGAAAGCCCGGCCCGTATAAAAAATGTCTCTTAATGAATCAGTATCCAACTGAACGATAAACGAGAATAAAGAGCAAAGAAAAAGGGCGGATAAACCGCCCATTTTCAGTAGGCCTCATGCCCCTTAGGTGCTCCCTGCTACTTCCTTGTGTCACCATATCCTTCGGTTAGATTTCCTTGCGTGCCTCCCTTGCACACTTGTTAATCTACTCTTTTTTTTAGCAATAACAACAAGGCCTGAC
>NZ_JABURJ010000007.1 GCF_014762745.1 Kangiella sp. | reverse complement strand
TAAATCACCGGCTTATCATCATATTATTGCCAGCTTATAGTTTACTTTGGCCAACCGGCCTAATTGTTTGAAAAACAAACAATTCTAAAATCAGGAACCGAACCATTTTGCAGTAGACGCCCAGTAAGAGCAAGAGCTAATTAAGCCCAACTGTGACGTGGTTAAGGGGAATGAAAAGGCTTTGATTGAATGTGAGCCCTGTCATTGCGAGCGACTGCAAAGGAGCGCGGCAATCTGGTTAAAATGAAATTGGGGCGTAGGGTGCTCTTTCTTTGTAGCCTCGAACAGCTTAAGCGTGTTCGAGGGAATTTATCAGAATAATGTTTAGCGTCAATTTGTGCGAACCACGATTTTGTTCTACAAATCAGTTTTATAATAAAGCCATGCCCCGAAAGCGAGAAGCATATCTATAAACATAAAAATACCAATCGAAATTAGAAACGCACTAAAGGAATCAGCTATAAACACTGAAAAAATCGAGCTGATTAAAAGCATTAAAGGGAATCGATTTCTGAAATATGTTTCGCCTTTCAAACGGCGATGCCTATTCAGAAGTAAGTCCAAAAATGAATCCATAAGAAAAAACAATCCAAACTGGCTAATGCCAGAAATAACCAGCGTGCGTTAGCACGTCCGGTGCTGCAGGCGCGTAGTAAATTGACTTGTTACACGCTCAACCAATTCCGTAATCATCGCTAAACAAGTTCATGTGCTCATTTACATATTCAAAAATACGATCGTACTCTAGCTCTTTGAGCTCTTCGATAACCACGTAACAGAACAAGTATGACGATACATAATGAAATCTATACTGATCCCAAGATCTTTCATCATAAGAGGCATCCTCACTGACCTGTGCATCTGCTTCATCTAGCATCTGTTGGATTAGCTCTTCATCCTGTATTCCGTGCTTTAAAGCAAAAAGTGCAGGTGCAAGGCGATATAAGCTCTGCAAGGGTATGTGTGCCCTTTCAGCGGTCTTTATAGCTTCATCAAGAGACGTGCTAACTTCGTCAAGCCATTTCTTCATAAACTCAGTCAAATTGAATAAGCGTATAGCGCCTGCCATTAACGGCGCGAGGAACGAGCGTCCGGCGACCGAAGGGAGCTAATTTAATGGCATTGTTATACATTTAGTGGCTGCTACCTTGAGGTTGATTTTTCTTTATCTCGTTAAGCGCAGGCAACGCACAGTACAAGAATGCGTGTGACAGGGAAAACGGATCAATAAAAGCCAACTCCTTTCGGTCCGTTTCCGCTTGAATGTAAGGAACTATTATGGCGCCACCATCAATAACGGAAACATCACTAGGCAAATGTTCAAAGCCGACATATAGCTTACGAGCATGAATTATTCTGTTTAAGGCATCCCACAGAACCGCCACTTTCTCACCCTTGCAAGACGGTATCCACTTCCAGCGGGCGGCACTTAGTGGATATTTAACTTTCGGCGGAAGAACCTCCATGGCTCGGCGAGCATTTAATGCAAAAGAGCTGACAACCTCAATTATTGTTGTATTCGCGTATTCCTGAATTAGTTGGTTCTTTAATGGGTATTGACTACTTGCGAGAGACCAGAGATTGACCGCCTCTTCAGATGCCCTATCTATTGAATGTAGCGTAATTTTTTCCACTTCTCTCTCGCCTTTTATGCATAACGCAAAGCTTTGGGGCGGCTGGAGCGCAGCGTAAGCCGTCCCAGCCACGATAGTGGCGACAACAGCGCCTTGTTAGGGCTTTTCATAAAACTGAGCCACGTTGTAGTTGCCAATAGTGTTAGCCAATGACACTGGGCTTACACCTGACTTATTTTCAGCATTTGGGTTGGCTCCTGCGCCCAAAAGAAACTTTATAACACTGCCGTTACCCTTGGATGCCATGGTTGCCCTCCAAAGTGGGGTGTTACCAAATACATCCTTTAATTCTAAATCCGCTCCAGCCTCTACAAGCAATGAAGCCGTTACAGAGCAATTTGCTTGAGCAGCACAATGCAAGGCTGCCCAGCCTTGTTTGCATTGAAGATTAACCAGCGCACCTGACTGAATTAGTGCTCGAACCTTTTCTGCATTTCCTTCTAAAGCTGCATAATGAAGTTCTGAGCGACCATCTTTGTCGATATTCATGAGTAGCCCTAACGCCGCAAGCAGCGGCGAGCGTTAGCGAGTCCAGCCCGCAGGGCGATTTTGCCTTGCCTTGTTATGTTTTTACGGTATAGCACTGAGCTAAAACCTCAAATTGACCAACAGCATTAAAGTTAAATTTGTAATGCTTATATTCTTCTTGGGGGCCAATCTCACCTTGTTTACGATGAAGCTCTAGCCATTCAGAGCCTTCAATTTCGTAGCTACAATCATCACGTTCATTGGCTAGAAAAGATTCGGCCATCTGCCACTTGAAGGCAACAGCATCACCGAAGAAAACCTCAACGAGTTTTTCTTGCCAGTCTTTAAAGCGCAGAGTTAAATCTCCATCCTCTTGCTTTATTTCAGGGTATTCAGCGTCAGCTGTGGAGAACCCTGGCTCAATTAGATTAGCTATTTGCATAGTGGTTTTGAAACATAACGCCGCGCTCAGCCGCGTGCTAAACGGAGCGGATTATTGTGCTAAAATGAGCGAAGAGAAGGCACAAAAAGCTGCGGAGTTTGGAACGTCGGCTGGAGTGCCTTGTTAGGTCACACTGGGAACAAATGTTCGTAGTCAGTATGCGCTCTACTCTCAATATAATCTTGTACACTTTTTGATATATCACTGATGTTTGAATCAGCGTGTACATCACGCAAGAAAGATAGCTTTCTTGTCAACTCATCATCGTGGTGCTTTTGAATGTATTTGAATATATAAAATTCACAAGCTCCTAACTTTATAAAATCATCCAAAATTGATTCCACTTGATCCAATACGTTAAGTCCATTCGTCCACAAATCTTCGGTGCCATAAGAGGTAGAAGAGCCAGACGAATAGACTCGACGCCCAAAATCTAATCTAGATTTTTCCAATATCGACATCATGTACTTGGGATACTGTATTAATGCTAGGCTCGAGCCTTCATTAGCTGCATCTTTAGGCACTCCCTTGACATTCCCGCTCAACAAATAATTTGTCCTGCCAACCATAGACCACATAGCGAATAGGATAGATTCCACTATGGTGCTTGCCTTGAGTGTTAGAGTGGGCGATAGAAAACTTGCTTGAGATAATGGAATGTCACTAGACACATCATAAAGCGGGTTTCCTGATGGTTTAAAAAGTAAATAGTTTATTTCTTTGAGATACTCCTCTATCGCCACAGAAAAGACGTCGAGAACCTGCGGAATCGCACGCAATGAAATAGGGTCTTGCGTATCTTTTTGACCATCACCAGATCGCTCCCTGACATACTCTAAAGCAGCATTGGTGAAAGCTCGTTCAGATGTTGAAAAAAAGAAAAGATTAGACCTGTTTGCTTTTGATAACATGCAAGAAATTGAGCATAGCTCTAAAAAAAATAACCAAGCATTTCGGAGCTTTTTAACAATTGACGAGGCATAGCCCAATTGGACAAAGTTACCATTGATCAGAGCCATCGCCTCGCCATACTGTGCATTATAGCCTTGTCTTTCGCTAAGTTCGTTTAGTACGGCAGTTGCCCAATGCGAAGCAGGGATTACATCACCGCTTGAATAACTAGAGTGCTTTGGAATCTTTGGCAAAAAGCCCTTTTCAACTGCCAAGTTCGATAATGAATTAAACAGAACAGGAGATACGCCTGACATACCTGCAGACCACGAGTAAAGCTTGGCGAAAGTAATGCACCTAGCTGTAAACTTGGAATAACTTGGCAAGCCCGCATCAATTGCATGCGATGAAAGCAGATCCTTTTGATTTACTACTAGGTCCGCTAATTCTATTTTTTCATAATCCCTGTGTCCTGGTCTTGTATTTAGACCATAAATATTTACATCACCTCTATTGACCAGCTTTCGCAAATGGTTATTTTCTTTTTCTATTCTCTCTAAGCTGCTCTCCCATATTTTGGGTTTAGCCAAATTATCCACTGACTTCAGAAAACCTTTTAATATTTGCATACCGTTCACCGTTTTCTCAAAACAAGAATTAAAACAAAAACAAGCAAGGCAATCGCAGCATACAATACGCCATCGACCGGTAAGCGCTTAGCACCATCTACAATCCCTACAACTGTATCGGTGTTTAGGTTTTTGTCATTTGAAAAAGCAAATAAGCTCAAAATAAAATCTAGTAGTGAAACTCCACCAATAGCCGCCAAGAACGCCTCAACGACTCTCCCATACTTGTTTTGTCTCTCGCTCAAAATGGATTCAGCGAACCTACTCGCAGAGTTCTTCTTTTTCTGGACAGCATCTACAAGCTCACTATAACTCCAGGTTTCCATGAATCTACTTGCGATAGCAGAACGCTTGCCTTGTAGCCCCATTAACACGTCGCCAAACTCGTTTTCGATAAATTCAATATGGGCACGAATTCTGTTTACTCTTGAAATAGTCGATTCTTTAGCCTTTTTGCTGCTCGACATTTCCAAATAGAGGAGTTTTAGTATTTTATTAAATACGTCATATAACACATAGAAATACGTCGATATTTGCAAGGCTGTCTCTACTGCGTATTTATTTTCTTCTGACAGCTTGCCATATACCACGCTATTTCCTACACATGTCGATATCGCTGATTCATCGAGTAATAACGCGCTTTCTCTCAGCTCCCTACTCTGAGTCCATCGCTCTAAAACTGGAGATAGGCCATTATCAACATGTCCTATATAAGTACGATTAACCCATAGCATCCTTTCATTTTCTTTATCAGTATTAGCCATAGAGTTTTCGAACCTGTCAAAGAAAACGATAAAATCCCTCGGGCTTAAAAACAGATTTCTTTCTCGTTCCTTCGATAGAGATTGTATGTTTTTTAGGATGCTGACCTCATGGGGAACGATTATTTTTACTATCGAAGAGCAAAGCTGAGTAGACCACTTATCAACAACTGGAAATACGTCTTCATGTTTATATCTATCAGAAAATGATAAAGTTATAGTTAAAATTCCAACCGTGTTGTCAAAATACAAAACATCACACTTATTTATCTCGTATTCCTTAAATTCAGACTCCGCTAATATTTCATCGAGTTTTTGTTTTACATATTTAGGTTGTAAATGCAGTTTTAACAGAGGTGTTGCAGAGTCCGGAACCTGATCTTCATTCAACTCAGAATAATGTAGCTCTCCTTTTTCTTCTTTGTTCCATGGTACTAGCCATCGAAAACCACTATCAATCTCATTTTCCGCCTGAACAGCCAATAACAATACATCTACTATTGCTTCTCTATGACAAATCGCTTCGAGACTGTTTAAATTGAAATCTGTTCGAAACGGTGCAATAAACAAAAATTCCATGTCATTTCCTTATTATTTCGGGCATAGGGCATACTCTCCGGAGACCTAACGCCCCCAAGCAGGGGCATATTTTGCGTTTTGAGCGCAGCGAAGCAAAATAT
>NZ_JABURJ010000001.1 GCF_014762745.1 Kangiella sp. | reverse complement strand
TGTAATGTCAAGAACATGGGTAACAGTTTAGTCCAAATACATGGGTTACACTTTCAGGCTCCAATAATTACAGGCGCCGACGGTTTTCTTTCTAATATCAAAGCTTCCTAATTTGTAGCATCCGAAGTACACGTTGAATATTCCATCATCAACTTCATACAGCCCTATCCATTCCCCATTCAGTAAGTGTGATATATACACCTGCCCATTTCGCCAGTAGATAACACCGGAGCTTCTCACTTTCTTAACCTCAAAGTAACTGGGGTATTCCTGCTTTGGCATTGTCTTTGGATAAGGTCGCGTTGACGTGTGATAACAGCTGTCAGGGGTTTGTTGAGCGAGTGACTCATGAGGACGCTCCTGGTTGTACTCCTGTTTAAAGCGTTCAAACTGGTGTTGCTGGTGACTGAAATTTGTGCACGGTGGGCGTGTAGCTGCCTCCTTTAAAGTTCGATGCATGCGTTCATGTTTGCCATTTTGTTGTGGTTTGCCTGGAGCAATCCGCTCAGGGATGATCCCAAGCTTTATCCACCATACTGATAAGCTGGATAACCCGGCAGTCGCTCGGCTGGCAAAAGGAGCGCCGTTGTCACTGCGTATTCGCAGAGGCAACCCATAGTCTTGGAACAGTCTTTTAAACGAGACTCTAGCCCCTTGAGTTCTAACATTTTTTTGGCCAACACACCCGATCAAATACCGACTAAAATCATCCATGACAGTGAGCGGGTAACACCACTGCCCATTACCCAGCTTAAACTGCCCTTTAAAGTCCACGCTCCATAAGTCGTTCGGTTGTGCCGAGCGAAGCAATGGTTTGGTGTAGAGTGGCACGCGACAGCGCTTGCGTTGCTTATGAACCAGACCTTCGCGATTGAGGATGTTATAAATACAGGATATCGACGGTGGCTCAACGTCTGGATACAACGTTCGAAGACGGGCCTGGATTTTCTTTGCACCCGGCGTGATAAGGGACTCCGTTCTCAACTTGATAATGCGTCGCTGAATCGTTCTGGGTAAGGCGCGCGAATGACTATGAGGTCGCCTGCTGCGCTCCACCAGACCTTCAACACCGAGTTCCTGATAGCGCCTGACCCACTTATAACCTGTTTTGCGGCTAATACCAAAAGACTGGCATAACTGGCTAAATGAACGGTTACCGTTCAGATAACCACTGATGAAATGAATCCGTTGATCCATAGGTTTTAACTCGTTCCAGGGCATGGGCACCTCCTGTATCGTGGTACCCACAGTTTAAAAAACTGTTACCCATGTTTGTGGACTAAAGTGTTACCTATGTTTATAACTCATACC
>NZ_JABURJ010000014.1 GCF_014762745.1 Kangiella sp. | reverse complement strand
AGACGACGGTTACAGATGAACTGTAGGTATTCTTCCATCATGCCTGCATTCATGCCTAGTACGCCGCGTGGCATTGTGTCGCGCGCATACTCGATTTCAAGCTGGGTGCCTTCAAGAATCATTTGAATCACTTCTTGCTTGAACTCTTCGGTCCACAAGTGTGGGTTTTCCAATTTGATCTGGTTAATGACGTCAACACCGAAGTTAAGGTGCATTGATTCATCACGCAAGATGTACTGGAACTGCTCAGCTACACCAGTCATTTTGTTACGGCGACCCATAGACAGAATCTGTGTAAAGCCACAGTAGAAGAAGATACCTTCGGTCACACAGTAGAAGCCAATCAGATTACGTAGCAATTCCTGATCCGTTTCTGGGGTTCCTGTTTTGAAGTTTGGATTGGAGATGCCTTGCGTATGCTTGATACTCCATGCCGCTTTCTTGGCGATGCTTGGTACTTCGCGGTACATGTTGAATACTTCGGCTTCATCCATGCCCAATGACTCAACACAGTATTGGTAAGCGTGGGTATGAATGGCTTCCTCAAATGCCTGACGCAAAATGTACTGACGGCACTCTGGGTTGGTGATTAAGCGATAGATCGCCAGTACCAGGTTGTTGGCAACCAATGAGTCTGCGGTTGAGAAATAACCCAAAGAACGCATGACGATTTTACGCTCGTCGTCGGTTAAGCCATTTGGATCTTTCCAGGTGGCAACGTCTTTGGTCATGTTGATTTCTTGTGGCATCCAGTGGTTGGCACAGCCATCAAGGTATTTTTGCCATGCCCAGTCATACTTGAATGGAACCAGCTGATTCAGGTCAGCGCGGCAGTTGATCATTTTCTTATCGTCAACTTCGATACGGGCCGCGCCCATTTCTAATTCTTCCAGACCAGGAGCTACATCAAGCTCTTCAAGTGCAGCTTGTGCTTTGGCTACATTATCCAATGCTTCTGGCTCGACATATTCTTCTTGTGTTGTTTTTGGCTCAGCGGCAACCTGTGGCGCTGGAGCAGGGCGTTCTTGTTGCTCTTCGATTACGGGAGCAGGAGCAGCTTGTGCTTTTTTCGGCGCTTCGGCCTTGTCCTCTTTTTCGAACTCATCCCAGTTGAACATGTTTACCTCTCTTAAATTTGTTTGAGCTTTTCACCATTCGATTTATTTTCGGTGAAAAAAGGGGCGAACTTTCGTTGCAACCCCATTCCGTTGTCGTCACTTCTCTTTTTAGTTATTCACTAAAGCGAAAAGCTTGCCATTATTGGCAAGCCTCGCAATCTGGGTCATCAATGGAGCAGGCTTTTGGTGCGGCTGAGCCTACTGGTGCTGGACCAGAGGATACTGCATTGAGCTTGCCATCACTGATGGTTGATTTCTCGGTGCTGGTTGCGCCAAGTGAACGCAAGTAGTAAGTGGTTTTCAAGCCGCGGAACCAGGCCATGCGATAAACCATATCCAGTTTTTTACCGGAAGGTTCGCTCATGTATAGGTTGAGCGACTGCGCCTGGTCGATCCATTTCTGGCGACGGCTGGCCGCTTCAACTAACCATTTTGGTTCGACTTCAAAGGCGGTTGAGAACAGCTCTTTGACTTCGCTTGGAATACGGTCAATGTGCTGCAAGCTACCTTCGTAGTATTTCAGGTCATTAACCATTACCGCGTCCCACAATTTACGAGCTTTAAGCTCTTTCACCATGTATGGGTTAACCACTGTGAACTCACCTGACAGATTCGATTTCACATACAGGTTCTGATAAGTCGGTTCAATTGACTGCGATACGCCTGTAATGTTCGAGATGGTTGCAGTTGGTGCAATTGCCATCACGTTTGAGTTACGCATACCGACGGTTTTGACGCGCTCACGTAGAGTGTCCCAGTCCATGGTTGAGCTGGTATCAACTTCGATGAAATCAGAGCCACGCTCTTCGACCAACTTCTGAATGGAGTCGATTGGCAAAATACCTTGTGACCACAATGAGCCAGCGAAAGTCTCATAAGAGCCGCGCTCTTCTGCAAGGTCGGTTGATGCCTTAATCGCATAGTAGGAAATCGCTTCCATGGCGTTATCAGCAAACTCAACCGCCGCATCAGAAGTGTAAGGAATCTTCTGTAGATACAAGGCGTCCTGGAAGCCCATTAGGCCAAGACCAACCGGACGGTGACGCATGTTTGATTTGCGCGCCGTTTCTACTGGATAGAAGTTAATATCGATAACGTTGTCCAGCATGCGAACCGCTGTCTTAACCGTTTTCTCAATTTGCTCGATATCCAGCTTGCCGTCTTTCATGTGCTTAGGCAGGTTAACTGAACCCAGGTTACAGACCGCAATTTCTTCACCGGCTTTGGTGTTCAAGGTGATTTCGGTACACAGGTTTGAGCTGTGGACAACGCCAACGTGTTGCTGTGGCGAGCGAACATTACAAGGATCTTTGAAAGTAATCCATGGATGGCCAGTTTCGAACAACATCGACAGCATCTTACGCCACAAGTCTTTAGCCTGAAGGGTTTTAGCTGTTTTCAGCTTGCCGTATTTGGCCATTTCTTCGTAGTATTCGTAACGCTCTTCAAACTCTTTACCGTAAAGGTCGTGCAGATCCGGTACTTCGTTCGGGCTAAATAGCGTCCACTCGCCATCAGTGCTGACACGCTTCAAGAACAGGTCAGGCACCCAGTTGGCTGAGTTCATGTCGTGGGTACGACGACGGTCATCACCAGTATTTTTACGAAGCTCAAGGAACTCTTCGATATCAATGTGCCAGGTTTCAAGATAGGCACAGACAGCACCTTTACGCTTACCGCCTTGATTTACTGCAACCGCAGTGTCGTTAGCTACTTTCAGGAAGGGCACAACACCTTGTGATTTACCGTTTGTACCTTTGATGTAAGCACCAAGACCACGTACTGGTGTCCAGTCATTACCTAGACCACCGGCAAATTTCGACAATAGGGCGTTATCTTTAATCGCGCCATAGATACCGTCAAGGTCATCCGGAACGTTGGTCAAGTAGCAGCTTGAAAGCTGTGGGCGTAATGTACCTGAGTTAAATAGAGTAGGGGTTGAGCTCATGTAGTGGAATGTTGATAACACATCATAGAACTCAATTGCACGCGCTTCGCGATCGTCTTCATTGATGGCAAGGCCCATAGCGACGCGCATCCAGAATACCTGAGGAAGCTCAATGCGTACTTCATCTTTATGAATGAAATAGCGATCGAATAGTGTCTGAATGCCAAGGTAAGTAAACAGCATGTCGCGCTCAGGCTTGATGGCATTCGCCAGCTTTTCGATATCAAAGCTCAGCAATTCTGGGCTTAATAATTCGTTTTCAACGCCAACGCTTAAGTAAGCTTTGAAAGCTTCTGGATAGATAGCCGTCATTTCGCTTTGCGTAGCGCGTTTAGCAACGCCAAGCTCTCTTAGAGCTTCTGAGCGGATGCTGTCTAACAACAGGCGAGCAGTCACATAGCTGTAGTTAGGTTCCTGCTCAATCATGGTGCGAGCAGTCATCACCAATGCCTGGTAAACATCTTTAATGGCAACGCCATCGTAGAGGTTACGCATGGTGTCTTTCAGGATTTGGTCCGGAGTGACGTCAGACAGGTCTTTACAGGCTTCAACCACAACCGTATGCAAACGCTCAACGTCTAACGGACGCTTGCTGCCGTCTTCAACCGTTACCATGACCTGATTGTCGCCAACGATAGCGTCCAGCTTGGCTGAATCACGCGCAGCACGCTCACGAGCACGCTCTTCGCGGTATAACACGTATGAACGGGCAACTTTCTGCTCGCCATTACGCATCAGAGCCAGCTCAACCTGATCCTGAATGTCTTCGATGTGGATAATACCGCCACCTGGCATTCTGCGCTTGAAGGCTTCGGTGATTTGTTTGGTCAATTGGCGCACCGTTTCATGCACACGGCTAGATGCTGCTGCCGCACCACCTTCAACCGCAAGAAACGCCTTGGTCATGGCAACTTCGATCTTGCTGTCGTCATAAGGCGTCACCTTTCCATTGCGGCGGATAACACGAATTTCACCCGGTTTAGTGGCTTCAATTTCGTGGCTGGATGGTGTGTTTGTTTTTGGGGTTTTGGCAGCTGATTGTTCAGGTTTGCTGACTTCGGTTTCCATTATTCCTCCACAGACCTCTTTGCATTATTTGTCGGTTGGCTGTTTTTTGTTCATTGTTTGACTGAGATTACAGAGAATCAACAAGTTAGACGATCTTCTTGATTCACTATATATAGTTAGTTGCTCTCGCAATGGATACAAGATAGTGCGTTTTTTGCTGCTTGGCAAGAGCATATCTTGGGGAATTTTCTGTGGATAAATTGTTAAGAAATGGTGGGTAACTCGGGAAGCCTTATGGGGCTTGGGCTTGCGCTAGGTCAAGCGTTTTAAGTCATATTTGCATTTTTTTAAAACTGGTTAAAAATTTTACAAAGAAATGTGATCTGGATACACGATCAAGTGCTTCACATCCAGGTCGAACCCTATATCTTGTGATAATGGATAATCGTGATGACTGGGGAAAATGGCCTTTAATTGCTCGTTATTGGACAATTCCAGCTCATATTCAATGATTGCGCCCTTAAATACCTTATGCGTAACCTTACCGCGCAGAGGAGAATTCATATTGGGCTTAACATCATCGGGTCGCATCAGCACCAGCACGCTGTCATTGGGGGTGAACTTTTTGCCATTAGCAATGGTGAAGTTGCCAAGCACCGTATTGACGTGCTGATGGTCTGAAATGGTGCCAGCAATAAAATGCCCTTCACCAATAAATGAGGCAATCTGAGCATCCACTGGTTTATGGTATAGGTTGTAGGGCGTATCCCACTGCAGTAATTTCCCCTGGTGCATAACACCAATGTAGTCCGCCATGGCGAACGCTTCCTGTTGATCATGGGTCACCAGCAGGCTGGCAATGTTCTGTGCTTTCAGCAATTCTTTTAACTCTCGAGCCAGTGACCGACGCAAATGGGTGTCCAGGCTGGAGAAGGGCTCATCCAGTAGAATCAGTTCAGGACGCGGTGCAATGCTACGCGCTAGAGCGACTCGTTGTTGTTGGCCACCCGATAATTGGTGCGGATAACGCTTTTCCATCGCTTCCAGCCCAACTAGTTCAAGACACTCCTTTACGCGCTCGCGGCGTTCTTTGCGTGGCAGATGGCGTAAACCAAAGGCTACGTTGTCGAAGATATTGAGGTGTGGGAAAAGCGCATGGTCCTGGAAAACCAGGCCTAGATGGCGCTTTTCAGGGGGCAGAGTAAAATCAGGCTTTGAGCAGAAACGACCATGAATGCTGATATAGCCTTCATATATGGGCTCAAGTCCGGCAATGGCACGCAACAAGGTAGTTTTACCGCAACCACTAGGCCCAAGCAGGCAGGCACTGTCGCCAGCTTTTAGTTTGAAATCAATGTGGTTAACGATGATCTGTTCGCCGTGTCGGCACTGAACATCGTTCAGTTGCAGGATAGGGTGGTCGCTAAATTCGCTCATAAAGGTGCGTTTTCTGCCCGTAAAATCTGAAATCGGATTCTAATTGAAACTAATTCTCATTTAGTAACGCATTGTAGCGACAAGAATTCTGCTTGCATAGATGCAGATCAAGATTTCTTGCGATTAACGGTGCTCATCAGCCTTGAAAAGCGTTATAATCGCCGCCATCTGATATCGGGCAGGGCGCCTAATTAACACAATTTGAGGTCATACATGAGCGACACTATTGAGCAAATCAAACAACAGATTGCAGACAACAAAGTTTTAATTTACATGAAAGGTTCACC
>NZ_JABURJ010000048.1 GCF_014762745.1 Kangiella sp. | reverse complement strand
AAACTGTTACCCATGTTTGTGGACTAAAGTGTTACCTATGTTTATAACTCATACCACACCCCGATATTGAGGTCACGCTTTGCGTGACTACCTTCGTCACTCCCAAAATAATTAACGCACCAGAATTTACATCACATCCTTGTGCTGAAAATTCTTATCAAAATCATCTCCCTAAAGGGATTCCCTTCGGTCACAGATTTTGATTGCTATATTTCGTCCGTGTCTTAGCTCAATATAAGGGGATATTGGTGCTAACCATTAGCTATTGTTCTTATAGTAAAAAGTGCGAATCATGATAAGTTAATAAGCACAAAAAAGCCGACTAAGAAGTCGGCTTTGATGCTCTCGTAAAAGAGAAATGGTAATGATAATTACCAAATTTTAACGCGTTCTTCTGGCTCTAAATACATATCATCGCCAGGTTTAACGTCGAATGCCTCGTGGAACTCAGGCATGTTCATAACGGTACCGTTGGCACGGAATTCACTAGGTGAATGTGGGTCGGTATCGATACGTTTACGTAGTTCTTCGTCACGATATTTACGGCGCCATACTTGTGCCCAGCCATAGAATACACGCTGGTCGCCGGTCATGCCGTCGATTACTGGAGCTGGCTCGCCATTCTTTGAAAGCTGGTAGGCTTTGTAAGCGATGGTTAAGCCACCCAGGTCACCGATGTTTTCGCCTTGAGTGAATTCACCGTTAACATGAACACCGTCAAGCACTGTGAAGTTGCTGTATTGAGCAACCAGTTTGTCGGTACGCTTAGTGAACTCTTCAAGGTCTTCTTCTGTCCACCAGTTGCGAAGTTTGCCGTCGCCATCGTACTGTGAACCTGAATCATCGAAGCCATGGCCCATTTCGTGACCAATTACCGCACCAATGCCGCCATAGTTTACAGCATCGTCTGCTTCCAGATTAAAGAATGGAGGTTGTAGAATTGCTGCCGGGAAAACGATTTCGTTCATAACTGGATTGTAATAAGCATTTACCGTCTGAGGTGTCATAAACCACTCAGTGCGATCAATTGGCTGACCCAATTTTTCACGGTTACGCTTTACTTCAACCATTGTGGCACGTTTCATGTTACCGAATAGATCATCAGCTTTAATTTCCAGTGCTGAGTAGTCTTTCCATTTATCCGGATAACCGACTTTTGGAGTGAACTTGGCCAGCTTATCAAGCGCCTGCTCTTTAGTTTCCTCACCCATCCAGTCTAGCTCTTTAATACCTTGAGCATAGGCTGTACGAAGGTTTTCAACCAGTTCTTTCATGCGCTCTTTCGCTTCCGGTTTGAAGTGTTTCTCAACGTAGATCTTACCGACCACTTCGCCAAGCGTACCGTTAATCACGTTTACCGCACGTTTCCAGCGAGGCTCCTGCTCTTCAACACCACTTAACACACCCTGGAAGAAACGGAAGTTTTCTTCTGCGAGAGCTTTATTCAAGAATGAAGCTGAATCACTGATAAGATGCCATTGATAATAGGTCTTCCAGTCATCAATTGAGATCTCTTTAAGCATCTCATTGACTGCAGCAAAGTAGTCAGGCTGACCAACAATAACGTTATCAATGCCTTCTAACATTGCCGCTTTGCTCCAACGATCCCAATCAAGATTTGGAATAGTATTTTGCAATTCTTCGAAGCTCATTTTGTTATAACGAGCCACTGGATTGCGAAGTTTTTCTTTTGGCCAATGCTTTTCCGCGATTTGCATTTCAATCGCCATCACGGTTTTAGCCTTTTCTTCGCCATTTTCCATGCCAGCAAGCTCAAACATTTTTGCAACGTGCTCAACATATTTCTGGCGAATTTCTTCGCTTTTCTCGTCTTCTTTCAGGTAGAAGTCGCGGCTTGGCAGGCCTAAACCGTTTTGACTCATTTGCGTGATGTAGGTATCAGGCTGGCGAGCATCAATATAGACGTAAGTGCTGAACGGTGCTTCGCTGACCATTTGTGCGTAGGCGATATATTCAGACAAGTCAGACAGGTCTTTAATCGCAGCAATTTTTTCAAGCTCTGGTTGAAGCGGCTTAGTGCCAAGTTCTTCCAGTAGCTCTTCATTCATGTAGCTTTGGTATAAGTCGCCGACTTTTTGTGCGTCAGAGCCTTTTTCAGCATTACTGTTAGCGGCTTCTTCAATAATGGCTTTAACATCTTCACGCGCCTGTTCTGCAAGCATGGTGAATGCGCCATAGTTTGATTTATCGGCAGGAATTTCGAATTCTTTTAACCATTTGCCATTCACATGACGGAATAAATCATCCTGCGGGCGAACCGAATGGTCAAAATGTTGTTTATCAATACCTGATACCAGTTGTTGTTCTGCTGGAATAGCAGTCGATGTGGTTTGCTCGGTAACTTCCTGCTTAGCTGTTTCCTGGCTGGCTTTCTGTTCTTCCGTACCGGAATTACAAGCCGCTAACACAGCCAAACAAACGGAGCTAATGAGTAGTTTTTTCATTGGGACACCTTTGTTTGAGACTAATTATATATGACTGATATTTCAGAGCCGATTAGACTCTAAATAAAATTTTCCGCACAACATACTACCCAGTTCGGGACATAAAGAAAAGTTTTGGCAAGATGTAAAAGTAACAGAGTGTGACAGGGGGGGGGAGGTAGGAAGGGCCTTCAGTTTTTACAAGGGGGGCACACAGGTCCGCCCCTACACCGTTACGGTTACTGGCCTGGCTCTTATCTTGCTTCCGAGCTTAATTCTGGCTGCAATTTCAGTATATCGTCCAGCACGCAGTCTTTGAGGGCAACTTTTTGATTGGTGCTGTAATCGATCATCACAATACGGCTTTTACCAAGCGTAGTGACGGTTTGCTGTTGTTCGCTAAATGCTTGATATTCCATGGTGAAGCCGAACTCTTCCAGTTCGTTAATCCGGGTACCAACAATTAAGGTGTCAGGATAAACCACCGGACGACGGTAGCGGGTATAGATATCAGCAAGAATCGGGCCAACTGTGTTGCTGGTGATTTTGGCTTCTTGGCCTAAAGCTTCCAGATAGGCGATACGGGCACTTTCAAAGTAGCGGATATAGCTAACGTTGTTAACGTGCTGGAAGGCATCCATTTCGCCCCAGGCTACGGTAATTGGCAATATAACGGGAAATTGCTGCTTAAATTCTGTCAATGCTTGTGTTTCAGACATTAGCCTACCTTAATAATGTTAATGCTTTGGCTGTCATTCTCGTCGTCACGCTCGATATCAGGTGCTTGAATATCGGGCGCATCGAACAGGGTATCCTGCTCAGTGGTTTCCTGAGTGAGGCCGACAAAGTCAAAAAGATTGGTGTCAGTTAGATGGGACGGAGCCACATTACCCAGTGCCTTGAAGATGGTTTCAATACGGCCGGGATACTTTCGATCCCAGTCCTGTAGCATCATCTTAATATTCTTACGTTGCAGGTTCTCCTGCGAACCGCATAGATTGCACGGAATAATCGGGAATTCTTTGAGTTTGGCAAACTTTGCGATGTCCTTTTCTTTGCAGTAGGCCAGTGGGCGAATCACGATATGCTTGCCGTCATCGCTTTTCAGCTTCGGCGGCATCGACTTCATCTTGCCACCAAAGAACATGTTCAGGAACAGGGTTTCAATGATGTCATCGCGGTGGTGACCCAGAGCAATCTTGGTGATGCCGTTTTTCTCTGCCCAGCTGTAAATAATGCCACGACGTAGACGCGAGCAAAGGCTACAGGTGGTTTTGCCTTCAGGAATGATGCTTTTGACGACGCTGTAAGTGTCCTCTTCGATAATTTCATAAGGCACTCCAACTGACTTAAGATAATTGGGCAACACTTCTTCTGGAAAGCCCGGTTGCTTCTGGTCAAGGTTAACCGCCACCAGCTCAAAGTTAACGGGCGCGCTTTTCTGCAAGCCCATCAGGATTTCCAGCAGGGTGTAAGAGTCCTTACCGCCTGACAGGCAGACCATGATTTTGTCGCCTTCTTCAATCATATTGAAGTCAGCAATTGCTTCGCCAACCTGACGGCGCAAGCGTTTCTGTAACTTGTTAAAGTTGGTCTTGCTTTTTTTGTCGAGCAAGTCGATATGCGAATTAGCAGTGGTCATCATGAAAACCGTTTGAGTACTTAATCGGTCGAAACTGTTCGAACCAGTGTCGAAAAGGCGCTCATTATACACTCTAATCGATATTTTTGTGTATTATCTGTGGCAAGGCCTGCTATCTACCGACCAATAAAGTTAAGGAAATCCTGTGCTAAACATTCTTTGGCTATTCTTTTTTGTGATTGCATTTGTTCTGGCCTGCTTTCAGTGGTTAGTGCAGGGCAATGCCGCTGCTTTCCCGGAGCTGGTGCAGTCGATTTTTGAGATGGCCAAGCTCAGCGTAACAATTGCCATCGGCCTGATTGGTATTCTGGCCTTCTGGCTGGGACTTTTGAAAATTGCCGAAAAAAGCGGTCTGGTTAATCTATTAGCCAAGGCGTTGGCGCCATTGTTTCGCAAGTTAATGCCAGAAGTGCCGAGCGGCCATCCAGCGCTGGGCAGTATCAGCATGAATATGGCGGCTAATATGCTGGGGCTGGATAACGCCGCAACGCCGATGGGTATCCGGGCCATGGAACAGCTACAGGAAATCAACCCACACAAAGAAGAAGCGAGTAACGCACAGATTCTATTTCTGGTGCTCAACACTTCTGCGGTAACTATTATACCTATCACCATATTATTGTATCGCGCACAAATGGGCGCTGCCGATCCCGCCGCAGTTTTCTTACCGATACTATTGGCTACCTGTGCATCCACCTTCTTTGGGCTGCTGGCGGTGTCCATTGTGCAGAAGATCGATATATTTAATCGAGTTATCGCGGCTTATTTCCTGGTGTTTGCGGCTTTAATCGGTGGCCTGGTATGGAGCCTGGCTAGACTGCCGGCTGAGCAGATGGCCGAAGCCAGTTCGGCGCTGGGTAATTTTTTGCTGATGGCAGCGATAGTGACTATTTTAATTTATGGCTGGCTCAAGAAGGTTGCTGTGTATGAGGACTTTGTAGAAGGGGCAAAAGAGGGCTTTAAGGTCGCAGTCACCATTATTCCTTATCTGGTGGCCATGTTGACTGCAATTGGTGCTCTGCGCGCTTCTGGTGCACTGGATGCCTTTGCTGACGGCCTAGGCTGGCTATTTGGCACATTGGGACTGGATACTCGCTTTGTTGAAGCTCTGCCAACTGCCTTGATGAAACCTTTCAGCGGCAGTGGGGCGCGAGCCATGATGCTGGAAACCATGCAAAGCCAGGGAGTGGATTCATTTGTTGGCTACATGGTGGCAACCATTCAGGGCAGCACTGAAACGACCTTTTATGTTTTAACCGTCTATTTTGGTGCGGTGGGGATCAAGCGGATCAGACATGCATTATCCTGTGGCCTGATTGCTGATCTGGCGGGTATTGTGGCGGCCATTTTATTGACCTATTGGTTCTTTGGTTAAGCAAGAATTGGCATAGAATTTAAGTGGTCACTAACTGCCGAAAATTTATACAACCTTGAGTGGGTATCTTATATTTTTTTCAGAATAATGATTGAAAAAAGTCCCGAAAATATGACAGCTTCATTATGAGAAATCCACAAGCTGGCGCAAACCTAGATTTGACAAGGGTTTGCGCCTGTATAGAAAGTATCCAGAGCAGAAATAGTCTATTGCAAACAAGCTAACTAATTGATTAATAAGCGAAAACATACTTGCTGTACAAAAAATGAACAATTTGTATGGGTGTCCTGTATTTTCGGGCTTAGGCAAAGTTTCTTGCAACTTTTCCCCAAAGTTATCCACAGATTTTGTGAAAAAATGTTTACAGAATTTTGACGCTG
>NZ_JABURJ010000120.1 GCF_014762745.1 Kangiella sp. | reverse complement strand
ATCAATTAAAACAATGGGTTAAAGACGAAATGGGCTAGTTATCTGGATCAGCCCCTAAATTTTTCTTATCAATGAAAGAGTAAAGTTAGGTACACATAATGGACTTTGCTCAACAATTGAACAAAGCCTTTCTTGTATTATTCAAATATACATCTGTGATCAGTGTATTGTATCAAATTGTACAAATGTGACAAATGTCTCATTTTTTGAGTGATGGATACATTTCACCATTAGTTTTATTGTTGCGAACAGCTCAATCAGATAAAGTCTAGTTGTCCAGTATTTATATGGATAACTAATAAATAACACTAAGGGGTATTGTAACATGAAATTAAACCAAGTAGTCGCAGGTGTCCTGCTAGCTACGGGCGTAACCGGCGCATATGCTGGTGAGTTCAAAGCAGCAGCTCAACCTGAAAAAGCCATCAAAGGACAATACATTGTTGTTCTCAAGGACGATGCAGTGGCTGCTAACATGGGATTATTCTCAAGCAATGCTAATCAACAAGCCATTGCTATGGTAAGCGACAACCTGAGCCGTAAATATCAAGCTCAAGTTCAGCGTACCTTTACTAAAGCCGTAAAAGGCGGTGTATTCAACATGTCTGAGAAAGCTGCACAAAAGCTTGCTCAAGACCCTAACGTGCTTCTAGTTGAAGAAGACCAGATCGTTAGCATCAATGCTACTCAAAACAATGCCACATGGGGTATTGACCGAGTTGACCAACGTGACTTGCCGCTAAGCGGCTCCTACACTTACAACACCACTGCCAGTAACGTAAACGCATACATCATTGATACCGGCATCCTGAATTCGCACAGTGAGTTTGGTGGTCGTTCAGTCAGCGGTATTGATACGGTAGATAATGACAGCGACGCTACCGACTGTAATGGTCACGGTACGCACGTTGCCGGTACGGTAGGTGGTTCTACTTACGGTGTTGCCAAAAGCGTTAACTTAATTGGTGTTCGCGTATTGAACTGTCAAGGTAGCGGCACAAACTCTGGCGTTGTTGCTGGGATCGACTGGGTTGCTAACAACCACGTTAAACCAGCTGTTGCTAACATGAGTTTAGGCGGTGGCGCTTCTTCTGCTACAGATAATGCTGTTGCAAACCTTGTTGCTTCAGGTGTAACGGTTGTCGTTGCTGCGGGTAACGATAACAGCGATGCTTGTAACTACTCACCAGCTCGTGAGCCAAGCGCAATCACTGTAGGTTCTACGGCTTCAAACGATTCTCGCTCAAGCTTCTCAAACTACGGCTCATGTTTGGATATCTATGCCCCAGGTTCTAGCATCACTTCAGCGTGGCATGATGGCGGTACTAACACCATCAGCGGTACCTCAATGGCTTCTCCACACGTAGCCGGTGTTGCTGCTCTATACTTAGCTGACAATCCTTCCGCGACCCCAAGTCAGGTTGATTCAGCTATCGAAGGCGCTGCAACCACAGGTAAAGTAACTGACGCTAAAACTGGTTCGCCTAACTTGTTGTTGTACAGCTTGTTTGATAGCTCGACACCTCCACCAAGTAATACTCTTGAGAACGGTGTTTCAGTAACTTTCTCAGGTGCTTCTGGTTCAGAAACAGACTTCACTTTCGAAGTTCCTTCTGATGCTACAAGCGTCAGTTTCGATATGTCTGGTGGTTCGGGTGATGCTGACTTATACGTCAAGTTCGGTAGCGCACCAACTACTTCTAGCTATGACTGTCGTCCATACAAAAATGGTAACACCGAGTCTTGTAACTTCACAGCACAAACTGGTACTTACTATGTAATGGTTCGTGGTTACACTAGCTACTCAAATGTAAACCTTGTGGCAACACATGATGGCGGTGGCACCAATCCACCACCGGCAGGCGGCAGTGCAACCGTAACTGATATATCAGCCTCAACCGGCACATGGAAACATTACTACATTGATATTCCTGCCGGCATGAGCAGCCTGGATGTTCAAATCAGTGGTGGTACAGGTGATGCAGACTTGTATGTTCGTAAAGGTGCGCAACCAACATCTTCAACCTATGATTGCCGTCCATATAAGACTGGTAACAACGAGAGCTGCTCTTTCTCTAACCCGGGCGAAGATCGCTGGTACATCAGCCTATATGCTTACGATGCTTACTCAGGTGTAACCTTACAGGTTGATTGGCAATAAAAACAACTCATTTTAATGAGCTAATAAAGATGCCGCCCGATGGGCGGCATCTTTTTCTTTAGGTAATAAAAAGGCAAGCAAAACTATAGTTGTGTGATGTCTAACCAACATGCTCAAAAGGCTTACTCTCTCAATGAGCTTATGAGTTACCCTCCCAAGAGCTACAAGTCTGCATTTATCGACTTCTATGGATCTACCTAAGGCAGAACTTTTCCTCCAAGGATTTTCTTTAGTAAAGAACATCAACTGGACTCTAATATTTTTATCAACTTACTAGCAACTATCCAGCCGGATAAATATAACTGGCCTGCAACCCTAGCGGAATACCAATCCACCAGTAAGCTAACAGAAATAAGCTCCAGCCAATCAGGAAGGCTACCGAGAAAGGAAGCATCATGGCAACTAATGTACCAATACCTGTCCCTTTAACGTATTTCTGACAGTAAACCACAACCAGTGGGAAGTACGGCATTAATGGTGTGATGATATTCGAGCTTGAGTCACCGACACGATAGGCTGCCTGGGTTAAGTCAGGAGAGATCCCTAGTTGCATCAACATTGGTACAAAAATTGGTGCTAATAATGCCCATTTTGCGGAAGCAGAACCAACAAACAAATTCACGAAGGCGGTTAAGAAAATAATACCGACGATAGTGATCGCACTTGGCAGAGCCATAGCTTTCAGTACCTGCGCACCTTCGATAGCCAGTAATGCGCCAAGGTTTGATTGTGAGAATGCTGCAATGAACAGGGCACAGAAGAAAGCCATTACGATGTAGTAAGCCATGCCGTGCATTGCTTTACTCATGGCATCAATCATGTCTTTAGTGGTTTTAAAGGTGCCTGCTGTGAAACCGTAAACTGCACCCGGAACCCAGAATAATAAGAAGATCAAAGGGACGATGGACTTCATCAACGGAGCCTGGAAGGAAGTCAATGAGCCATCGTGACGCAGTGAAGAGTCAGTGCCTAAAGATGCATAAATAAGTACGCCAATACCAACCAGCATTACCAAAGTAGAAATCACAAATGCCTTTTTCTCTTTGCCCGTAATTTCATGGAACTCTGGCAAATCATCCGTATCACCATCAACCGGCGTCTTTTGCAAACGTGGCTCAACGATACGGGCGGTAATAAACCAACCCAGAAGTATAATAAATAGACTCGAAATACCGGTAAAGAACCAGTTATTCAAAGGGTTAACTGACATGCCTGGCTCAATAATATGAGCCGCAGATTGGGTAAAGCTTTGCAGTAAAGGGTCAATACCTGATGGAATAAAGTTAGCACTGAAACCACCGCTGACGCCGGCAAATGCAGCCGCTATGCCAGCCAATGGATGACGTCCCATCGCATAATAAATCACACCGGCCAATGGAATAACCAGTACATACCCTGCATCGGTTGCCGTGTGACTGACAATAGCAATTAAAATGATGGTCGGCGTCAATAAGAACTGTGGTGTTCTTTTGAGCATTAATTTAATACCCGTATTGATATAGCCAGAATGCTCAGCGACTCCAACACCCAACATTGCCACCAATACAACCCCAAGTGGCGCAAAGCTGGTGAAGGTCACCACCATGTTAGACAGGAAACTGGCTAACGAATCACCCGTTAAAAGATTGTTGACGATAATGGTTTCGCCAGTGCGTGGGTCAATCGCATCAAAACTGATCCCAGAAAGCAGCCATGAAAGCACCCAGATAATCAGCATCGCTGATAAGAAGATCATTGCCGGATCGGGCAGTTTATTACCGACTCGCTCGATCCCATTCAAAAAACGAGCAATAGCCCCAGTCGACGCAACCCCATTGTTATTATCCATCTCATTTCCTCAAATTAAGCCAAGTGCAAAGTTATACCTTATCTAGCAAGCCATATTCAAGCAAACTCAGGTCTTATCAGCCATTTAGAGCCCTCTATATGCTTGAAAAGTCTGCGTATGCTTGAAAATCAAACAACCACCCCAATCTTGATTAGACACAATCCATAATAACGACCTATGACCGCACTCTATATTGTCCTTACCATTTCTGCTTTTGCCATTATCTGGATTCTCAGTTCCAATTACCGTAAAAAACGTAAGAGACAACAGGTTGCCAGCCAACCATTCCCAAAAGAGTGGCGACAGATCCTACGCAACAACCTACCTTTCTTTTATAAGATGCCCGCTGACCTGCAGTTACAGCTCAAAAACAAGATGCAGATTTTTCTTGCTGAAAAAGACTTTGTCGGTCGTAAAGGCCAGGATATTACCGATGAAGTTAAAGTCACTATCGCCGCTCAGGCATGCATGTTACTGCTCAACCGTGCCACCGACTTCTATCCTTTCCTGAAAACGATTGTTGTTTACCCGGCCGCCTTTATTACTCGCCACAATCAATATGATGCATCAGGCATCCAAAGTAACGAGCCCAGAGTATTATTGGGGGAATCATGGAACCGTGGCCAGGTGGTACTGTCGTGGAGCGACTCTGCTAATGGTGGCGCAGACTTTGAAGACGGCCATAATCTGGTGATTCATGAGTTCGCACATCAGCTGGACGGCGAATCAGGCGTGACTAATGGGGCGCCACCACTTTCCAGCCAGCAAAACTATGATGAGTGGTCAAAAATCATGTCGCATGAATTTCAGGAGTTGAGGCGAAAGGCATCCATTGATGAAGACACCTTGCTGGATAAATACGGAGCCACCAATCCAGCGGAATTTTTCGCAGTAGCGACCGAAATCTTTTTTGAAAAGCCACAGGAGCTAAAAAACCTCCATTCGGGGCTTTATCAGCAGTTTCAGCAGTATTATTGCCTCGATCCAGCGGAATGGTAACCAGTCGTCACATTGGTAAATTTTTACCCAGCCTGATAGTACATTATTGCTATAATGATCCGCTGGACTGACAAGGTTCTGGTCCTGCCAGCGGTGCCCCAAATCCGCGACAGAACAGGCAGCAATCTTCATTCTCTTTTACTGCCTGCAACATTCCTATTTTTCAAACCACCTCCTTGCCAGATCGGTTCAACTTTCTTTTTATATCAGGGAGATATGCTATGAAAACCCGATCTCGAATGTACCAAGCTTTAACTCTAACTTGTTTATCCTCACTTTTGCTGGTAACACATGCCGCATCGGCAAGTGAGCAGAAACGTATTAAACAGGCGCGTTCAGCGGCACCGCCCTCGGTCAGTGCCGATGCAACCATTGTTGATGGTGATAAAGTGCTGGTGGAAGGCAACAATGGCTGGACCTGTATGCCCGACACTTTCCCCGGCGATAATGCCCCAATCTGCGTTGATGCTGTGTGGATGGAAATGATGCAGGCAATGGGCAAGAAAGAAGATTTCACAGCTGATGCAATTGGCATCTCTTACATGCTACAGGGCGATGAAGGTGCAGGCGTCAGCAACTCCAACCCTCATCATCACGATCATAAAAATGCGGAAGACTATGTGGAAACTGGGCCGCATCTCATGATCATTGTGCCGAAAGAAATGCTGGCAGGAATTACAGACGACCCATCGCAAGGTGGCCCTTATGTAATGTGGGCCGATACCCCTTATGCGCACATCATGGTTCCGGTAGAAGATCTTAAAGCCAGTAAATAAGCACGATAAAAATAGTCCACATGAATAGAGTTATTGATGTGGACTATTTTTTTTAGACATATTGTCCAGCTGCATAGCCGCTGGCCCAGGCCCATTGAAAGTTAAAGCCGCCTAAGTGGCCGGTTACGTCCAGCACTTCGCCAATAAAATAAAGTCCCTGTACTTTCTTTGCTTCAAAGGTTTTCGACGACACTTCATCGGTATCAACGCCACCCATGGTTACCTCTGCTGTGCGATAACCTTCGGTGCCAGTGGGTTTGAGCTGCCAGTTCTGTAATTGTTCGGCAATCGTATGCAAAGCCTCATTAGACAGTTCTGCCAATGGCTTTTGCCCATAATCAGCAAACCAAATTTCGCATAACCTATCAGCTAGCTTCTTAGTTAATTGCTCAGCTAATATCGTATTGATATGAGCTTTGGGTCTTTCCTGTTGAACCTGTTTTAAATGGTCATACAAATCCATATCAGGAAATAAATTGATTGAAATCGCATCGCCCGGCTGCCAATAAGACGAGATTTGCAAAATGGACGGGCCACTTAAGCCGCGGTGGGTGAACAGAATGTTTTCACGGAAAGATTGATCATTGCAGCTGACAAGCGCATCCGCTGATGTACCCGATAAGCCTTCAAACTGCTCCAACAGTTTTGGGGTCAGAGTAAAGGGCACCAGTGCAGCGTAAGTTGGGAAAAGTTTTAGACCAAATTGCTTGGCAATATCATAACCAAAACCGGTCGCGCCCATGGTTGGAATTGAAAGGCCACCGGTGGCAATCACTAATGACTGACAATGCCACTTGCCATGACTGCTCTGAATGATAAAGCCATCATCCACTTTATCCACCTGTGAAATGGAGCACTCAGTTCTGACCTCAACACCAGCCTGCGCACACTCGTCCAGCAACATATTCACAATATCTTTGGCTTTGTTATCACAAAACAACTGGCCCAGTTTTTTCTCGTGATAAGGAATACCATGTTTCTCGACCAGCGCAATAAAATCCCACTGCGTATAGCGGCTCAGTGCTGATTTGCAGAAATGGAGGTTATGAGACAAGTAGTTCGTAGGCTCGGTGTAGTAGTTGGTGAAGTTACAACGACCACCACCGGACATCAGGATTTTCTTGCCGACCTTATTCGCGTGATCAAGGATCGCCACCGAACGGCCGCGCTGGCCCGCCGTTATGCCACACATCAAGCCCGCAGCGCCTGCGCCGATGATTACCACGTCTTTCTTTTGCATTCCCCAGCCTTAAATAATCGAGCCTAATCAGCCCATAGAAAAAATCATGCGGCACAATTCTAGCATTTGTGGCATCATCCGACATTATTCTTCATCCTATAAGTATCCGCTCGTTATGGCTTTTATTATGAGCACCCCCGTACTTTACGCACTGTGCGTTCTGATCTGGGGAAGCACCTGGTTTGCAATCGAGTTTCAGCTCGGCGTTGTACCTCACGAATATTCATCTTTCTATCGCTTTGGGCTGGCGTCCTTATTACTATTCGCCTTCTGTTGGTTCAAGAAACTTCCCATGCGCTATGGCTTGCTGCAACATGCCTGGCTTGCCCTGATGGGCATCACCTTTTTCGGTCTGAATTATCTTCTGGTCTATGAAGCTCAGGAATATCTGACCTCTGCTATGGCTTCAGTCATATTCTCAGCAGTCTTAATCGTCAATATCTTCAATTCGTGGTTATTCTTCAAAACCAAAATCACCGCCCGCGTCATCATAGGCTCTGCGCTTGGTTTGATCGGTATGGTGATGATTTTCTGGAACGAACTGACTGACTTCACGCTGGAAAATGCCAAACTGTATGGCCTGGTCATTGCACTGCTTGGCGTTCTCTGCGCCTCCATCGGTAACATGGTTTCCGTACAAACCCAGAAATATGATATGCCGGTCATTCAGATGAACGCCTACGCCATGGGCTATGGCGCCCTGTTCACACTGATCGTTGGGCTGGCGCAAGGCAAAGCTTTGATCTACGACATGGCGCTGGGATACTCCCTTAGTTTAATCTACCTGTCGGTATTTGGTTCAGTACTGGCATTTGGTGCCTACCTGACCCTGCTTAGACGCATCGGCATCCATAAAGCGACTTACGCGGTGGTTTTATTCCCTGCCGTAGCATTAATTATTTCAACCTTCTTTGAAGACTTTGTCTGGACCTGGATTATCGCAACCGGCATTGTGCTGATTGGACTCGGTAATGTCTTTGTGATAAACCGACAGGACATCAAGAAAAAATAAGGAATCATCATGCTTCAAGACAGCGTACATAAAGCGACCATCACAAATAATTTTGAAGATGGACTATTCTGTACCATTAACGCAGATGGTCATCAATTGGTTGGCGATGAGCCTGAAGACCTCGGCGGGCACAACAAAGGCCCTGCTCCTTACCATTATCTGGCCACCGCTTTAGGCACCTGCACCGCCATGACTCTTAATATGTACGCCAGCCGTAAAGAGTGGCCGGTTGAACAAATCATAGTCGATGTGATTCACAAGAAGATAAAAGCCGAAGACTGCGAGGACTGTGAAACGGAAAAAGGTTTTGTCGATATACTAGAGCGTCAAATAAAAGTAACCGGTGATTTAGATCGTGAACAGCAAGAACGCATGCTTGAAATTGCCAACAAGTGTCCAGTTCATAGAACTCTGATGGGTGAACTAAAAATTCGTTCGAAACTGGTATGCAAAGTTAGTTAAAACGTTTGTACGGACAAGTCATGACTTGTCCCTATCTATTCTTATTTCATATACAGACCTAAGAGCGAGCTGCGTTCGCCCAAAATAATAAAAACTTCTCCCTTAAATTAAATTCTTCGGCGATAACAGCTTCTTCAATTGAGCTTCCGGTAAGTCCGTCATCTCTTTCGCCACATCCAAAATGGTTCGCTCTTCTTTTCTTGCTTTATAAACAATTTTTGAAGCATTCTCATAGCCGATCTCAGGCGCTAACGAAGTCACCAGAATAGCATTCTGATCGAGCTTATCGGTCAATGCTTTTTCATTGACTTCAAAGTGAGCAATAGTCTCTGACAGATGCTCTGCCGAAGTGGTTGCCAGATGCAATGACTGCAAGAGATTATAGGCAATTACTGGCAACATCACATTAAGCTGAAAATTACCGGACTGAGCACCGATGGTAATTGTCGTGTTATTGCCCATGATTTGCGCAGCAGCCATGGCCACTGCTTCAGGAATCACCGGATTAACCTTACCCGGCATAATGCTGCTACCCGGCTGAATGGCTTTGAGCTGTATTTCGCCTAAACCACTGACTGGCCCACTATTCATCCAGCGCAGATCATTGCTGATTTTCATTAGCGCAGTTGCCAGCGTATTGAGCACGCCCGATAAGGCCACACTGGCATCCTGACCTGCAATACTGGCAAAGGTGTTTTTACTTTTACTGAATGGCAATCCAGTGTGAGTTTTTAGTTTTCGCGCAAAAAGACTGCGGAATTTTTCTGAGCTGTTAATGCCAGTACCAATTGCTGTACCGCCTTGAGCCAGTTGCGCGATAGTAGGCACGATCTTTTGGCATGCATCAATACTGATTTGAATCTGATGCGCCCAGCCCGAAAGTTCCTGCTGCAGACTGAGTGGCATGGCATCCATTAAATGAGTGCGCCCAGTTTTAATCACTTTCTTGTGTAACTTTCCTTTATTCTCGATAGTTGATTTTAACGTCAATAGTGCCGGAGTAAGATCATGTATGAGAGCACGTGTTGCAGAAACAGATATAGCAGTAGGAATCACATCATTACTGCTCTGCCCCATATTAACGTCATCATTTGGATGAACTGTTACGCGGGAGTTTGATGCTAAATGCGCGACCACTTCATTCACATTCATGTTGGTGCTGGTACCGGAGCCTGTCTGGAAAACATCGAGTGGAAAATTCTGATGATTGACTAAATTATCTTTACGGATTTTTTTGATCGCTTTGGTAATCGCCTGGAATTTATTTTTGGGGAGAAGCCCTAGCTCATGATTAGTTTCTGCTGCGATCAGCTTGATATCTAAAATACTGTCGATAAATGCTAACGGCATTTTAAGGTCGCTGATGTTAAAGTTATCTAACGCGCGCTGAGTT
Source organism: Kangiella sp. (assembly GCF_014762745.1). Classification (GTDB taxonomy): domain Bacteria; phylum Pseudomonadota; class Gammaproteobacteria; order Enterobacterales; family Kangiellaceae; genus Kangiella. Next base: position 38,629 of record NZ_JABURJ010000120.1, on the reverse strand, counting down.
TGTGCCGCATATAGGGCATCCTCCGCAACCTTAACTTCACCCATGCTGTCTTTTTCAATACGAAAACCCATGACTGCCTCACTGCTGCTATCCAATAATAACTACAAGGTAACAGGCAACGACCAAAGTATTCAACTCAAATTATGTTAGAGGTTTCAAAGACTAGTAGTGTGGAGGGATTTCATCAGCTGGATTAAAAGGCTTATCCGGTAGTTGTGAACGAATATCATCAATCTTCTCGCCCAGGCTCATGAAGCGACGCTCCAAAGCGCGGATAATGTCATCCTGCTTGGTCACCATTCTATTTAAATGCTCAATGGTATCTTCCTGAAAAGCCAACTTAGTTTGCAGCTCATGGATTTGTTCTTGTAATTCTTCAATGGAACTCATAATACACCTGTCAGGATTGATGCAGGGTGGGCCTTGGCCCACCATGATGCTATTAGTATTAGGACTGCTTCAATTTTAGCATACGAGTTCCAATAAAGAAGGTAACAACGCCAATCGCTGTCAAAATAGCCAATGGTGTCATCATTTCGATGTAACTAAAGTCGCGCCAGATTGCACCTTCAAGTGCCAGAATGGCCCACTTCACCGGGCTAATATGACTGATCGATTGCATCCAGCCAGGCATCGCGAATAGCGGGATCATGGCTCCACCAATCATACCCATCAGAATCAGGAAGGCATTGGTCATTCCTGCTACTGATTGTTCCGTTTTGGTAATTGATGCAAAAAACATCATGACACCCACAAAACAGATCCCTGCAGCTATAACCGCCAATAACAACTTAATAAAGTCGAACCGGACATCCAGTATGAAATAGGCAATGGTGAATAGCATGGTTACTACCATTGCCTGAGCAGCAAAGCATCCCAGGGCTTTACCAGCAAGAATCTGCGTGCGGCTAATTGGAGCGATGGCCAGACGATCAAGTGTGCCCAATGTTTTTTCCCGTACCAGGCTAATGGCAAAACCAATCACACAGCCCATAATCGCCCAGATCACACCCTGCGGAATGGTAATTGAAAACGAATTTCGTGGGCCCGATTGCTGCACCGATACTTCTTCCTTGGTTATCTTCAAGGGCATCATCGGGTTGTCACCATCCGCACCAAAGTTTAACCCTGTCGAACCAGCACCATCAGGTTGCTTAGCAAGTTCCTGCTCGGTTAGTTCTTTAAACTTGGGTAGATAATCACTCAACAATGATTTCCACTCAGCAGGCATATCACCACTTTGCTGGATATCCTCAATCGAAAAATCCAGCTGTTTGATCATCTCATTGGCATCAGAAAAAGCTAACTCGAAGCGCTTGATACCCAGCTTCATTAAGGAACCTTCAAGGTATCCTGCTTCAGCTTTGCGAGCAGGATCGATACCCACTAATATTTCAGGAGGTTGCCCACTAAAAATGCCACCGTAATTCTCACCGAATCCTTCTGGTAAAATGATAAAGGCTACCTGCTTGCCGGTTCTAACCAGCTCCTTAGCATTGGCTTCATCGGTTTCAGTCACACGAAACTCGCTGGCTTCGTTGAGCTGTTGTACAAAAGCTTGTGACTTTTCGGTCTGATCCAAATCAGTCACAGCAATTTTCAACCCTTTTGCACCACCGCTGCTTGAAAAAATTGAGCCAAAGAAAAAGGCAAACAGCAAAGGAAAGACAAAGGTAAAAAAGACTGCCATTTTATCTTTAAACAACAGTTTTAAATCTTTTTTCATTAGCGCGATAACAGCTTTCATCATTAATCCCTCAATTGCTTGCCAGTCAGGTTCAGGAACACAGTTTCCAGATTAGGGCGTTGTAAACTTAAATTTTCAACGGTAGTCAGGTCTTTTAAACGCGCCATCAAATCATTGACTGGATTGGCCGTCATAAAGCTTTCCTCACCCGCTTCTGAACGAATATGAACACTTGAGTGCCCACCATGCTGATCAATCAGTTCATCAACGGTTCCCAGGGCCAGCAGTTGCCCCTTATCAACCACACCAACCCGGTCACAAAGCTTTTCGGCTTCTTCCATGTAGTGAGTGGTGTAAATAATGGTTTTGCCTAAATCTTTTAATTCAAAGACGCTTTCAAACAATTTGTTGCGAGATTGAGGGTCAACCCCAGCGGTGGGTTCATCCATAAAAATAAATTCAGGATCATGCAATAAAGAAGCGGCTAAATTCAGACGACGTTTCATGCCGCCAGAATACTCGCTGACCGTATCTCTAGCGCGGTCCTGCAAGCCAACAAACTTTAGCGACCACTCCATACGCTCGGCTTTAAGATTCGAAGGCAAACCATACAAATCAGCAAAGAAACTCAAATTATCCAATGCCGTCAGCTCTTCATACAGAGCAATCGACTGCGGAATAAGACCAATTTTGTGTTTAGTCGCTTTAGCGGTAGGTTGTTCGCCATTGAGTTGAACAGCGCCCTGATCAGGACTGATCAAGCCACACATCATCGAAATAGTAGTGCTTTTACCAGCCCCATTAGGCCCTAACAAACCAAAAATGTGGCCCTTCTCAATGGTAATCGAAAGATTATCTACGGCCTGTAAGTCGCCATAGCGCTTAGAAATACCCCGAACTTCAATCATCCCTTCTCCTAACTTATTGTTTTGTTATAACAGTAACCTTTAATTAGATGCCGCTGATAGGCAAAAGGTTTAGTTGGCCAAACAACATTTTTTTGCTTTCTTTCTGCTACCGCATGGGCAAGGCTCATTCCTGGATACCTTGAGTACCTGTTTCGGCTTGAACTCACCATCGGTGTACAACCACTGACCATTCTTACGAACAAAGTTAGAAGCCTCATGCAAGCAGTGCAACTTATCCTTATCCAGAAAATAGGCCTTAAACTCCACCACACCAGAATCACCATCCTGCTCCGCCTGAACCACCTCAAGACCACACCAGTGAGTTGATCTGGCACTTTGCTCAAAATCCTCAACCGAAGCATTACCACGATAATCTGCTTGATGAGTATCGAAAATATACTGCCCCAGCCCCAGAAAATAAGCAGTGAATCGAGAGCGCATTAATTGCTCAGGAGTTTCAGGTAATGTATTACCCAAATGAAAAGGCTCACAGCAATCACTGTAAGCCAAAAGGTTAGTGTTTTCTTTAATGCGGCAGGGGCAGATAGTGTTCATCTTGTTTTGCTCATTTATAAACTTGCTTTACCCCACATCTCAACAAAAAGTTCTTTAGAAAGGTCAGACTGCAATTGAGTTACATCAACAAACTGATTATCGAATATTCCACGCTTGTTAGTTTTAGAGGGGAAGCGGTAACATTCATTACCCTGACCATCGAAGCCAAGTTCCTTTTGTACAACACCAGTCTCAGACACTTCTGTAAATAGAACTACACAACCATCATATCCATCAAGACCCTTTATACTATTCTCGTTCCACTCAAGATAATACATCCTACATAACTCTCATTGATTTAGTTAATACTCAATCACCAGTAACACCTGTTATGGAATAACTGATGGTCTAAATTTATTAACAACCCTATGCCTTACCCATCTTTTTCCGATGTGAGCATCCCGGCCAGCAGCAGGGTCTTCGCTTGCCATTTTTAAGATCATTGGCAACGCGCTCGATTCTACGCTGGCGAGTTTCAGCTTTCTTGGCATCTTCAACCCAACAGATCCATTCATTACGAGCCAGCTCGGTGATATCTTCCCAATACTCGAGGGCCTCTAGATCATTCACTAAAGTGCTCAACAAATCCTTAGGGAGCTTATGAACCACTCCACCGGATACTTTTTTATTAGACATAGATAAAGATCCCTTTAACCAATAGAACAATAATCTCGTTTGAAGGAAACCATAAGCTAGCCCTTTAAAGATTGCAATGGATTGTTAGAGCAAGAAGAGCAGATCCTGAATCCAGTTCAGGATGACATGATCTTGGGGCTGGTGCTGTATAGCTATAATCGAGTGAGCTTCAGTTTCCTGCGGACCAAAGAAAAGAACAAAATACTACCATGCCACAAATATAGACTCGCCCTATATTAACCGACTTGCTATCCACTCTCTGATAAACAATTCCACCACCGGCCTGTCATCCTATGCTTTAAAAGCTGTCTATTCGGAAGGAGAATGAATGGATGGCAGAGAGAGGAAAAAGCTCAAGATTGTCATTAGTCTAAAAGACCGCTCAGGATGATGAGCCCCTCTCTCGCTTTGTCAACCTCGAACAGTTCATGGGGCTTAGAGCCCGTATTCAGGATAGCGGAGTGTCGACAAAGTTGCCATGTTCAAAAGATAGCATAGCTTGAGGATTTTTGTCATGACGTATATTGGTGTGGATGTCTCTAAGTTAACGATAGACTGTGCCTGGTTTTTTGAAGGTCGCTGGCACCATCATCGTTACGCTAATTCCCTAAAAGGTTTCAAACAAGCATTGTCAGCAGCCCCGGATGGTTCCCATTGGGTGATGGAAGCCACAGGAACCTATCATCAGCGGCTGTCTTATTTTCTGCATGAGCAGCAGTGTCGCTTAAGTGTTGTTAATCCACTGTCGATAAAGCGCTATGGTGAGATGAAACTAAGGCGAGCTAAAACCGATAAGGCGGATGCGAAGCTGATTGCAGAATACGGCATGTCGGAAGCGCCGAAAGTGTGGCGACCAACGTCCCCCGAGATAGCGAAACTCAAGCAGTTAGAGCACTGGCGGCAAGAGCTGATGACAACGTACACACGACTCACGAATCAACTTGAAGCCATGAACCACAGCGTTTACTGCTCAGAGAGCGTTGTCGGCTTGATAGGCGAACAGTTAAAACTTTGTAAGCAACAGATTAAAGCCTGTGAACAGGAGCTTCAGCAGAGTGTTCAAAAATGGGAAGGTGAGTTGTACCAGAGGTTGTTGTCGATCCCCGGGATAGGGCCTAAAACAGCGTGTCATTTAATTATACTCACTGACGGCTTCAGGCGGTTTGATACCGTTAAGCAGTTGATAGCCTATGTGGGGTTGGCTTCCAGAGCGCATAGCTCTGGAACCAGTATTGCAGGCTCCAGAGCTATCGTGAAATCAGGAACCAATGTATTACGAAAACTGTTGTACCTATGCAGTTGGACCGCCTCCAAAACAAATCCAGGTTGCCGGCAGTTATCAGAGCGATTGTTAGTCAATGGTAAACCTGGAAAACTGGTCTGTGTGGCAGTTGCCAGTAAATTATTGCGCCAAGCTTTTGCGGTAGCAAAATCACAGAGAAGCTTTGACTCTGAGCTATGTATGGGTTGACATAAAGCACAGTTCATCCTGAACTGGATTCAGGATCTGCTCTTCCCTTCAGGCTTAAGCCTGACTTCAACAATTTTCATAAGCCCACACACTTTACTCTTCCGGCAGCTCACAGTACCCGAACATACATCGGGCCTTAATTTCATCGCGTATGGCGTCGGGCAGCTGTTTTTCCCAGTCGCCTTGGCCGAGTGGTATTTCTTTAGCGATGTTGCGAGCGGAGATATGTAAATTTTCGTCGTTCCAGGTTTTGGTGGCAACCAGGTGCTTGTTTCCAATCAAGTGCTTTAATAAATATTTGGTGTTCTCCGCCACTTCGACATTATCAAGCGTAACCAGCTTTTCACCAACACGTGTTGGGTACACATAAACATTAGTGTTGCCTGAAAATAGTTTACCCATCGCTTCTAAAATGCCACCCTCGAGGCCATCGTAATAAGACTCATTAAATAATTGATCAAAATCGAGAATGCTGAGCACGATACCAATCCGATTCTGAGTGTAGCGACGCATCCAGGAACGTAAGCGGAAGAATCGCAGGTAATCGGAAATCAGTACGTTGTAACCAAGCTTGTTGAGCAGGTCGACACGCGCCAAAAAGCTGGCATCGTCAGTTTCCGCGTCATTAGCAAGCTCCGCCATGGTGATTTCTGCGACGGTAAAGACCTTATCGCGCTGCACACCCTCTTCTTCCAAAAACTGCTTCATGGCAGCTTCGGTCATATCGACATGAACCTTAGTTGGTGGCTTGAAAGAACCACGAATCACCAGCACGTCTTTTTTACGCAACATACTGCCAGGTACTTCTGAACTGCCTTTCGCATCGAACATCACTGCACGGCAGCACCAGGAACGAACCAGATGTAAATTCATCAGACGGTTTTCGACTTTTTCAAAGGTGTGGCCAGCAAAATGAATCAGATCTACTTCGATACGTTTTTGGCCAAAGTCATTGACCAGATTATCGAGTAAGGATTCGATAAAAATCTTGGGGTCTTTATGGTAGTGAAAGGCACCGTAAACCACGTTAACACCGAAAATACCCAGTGCTTCTGATTGCTCTTTATTGGTTTCATCCAACATTCGAACGTGCATGACGATTTCACTCGGCGGAGCTTTCGGCTCCAACTGCATGCGAATACCAATCCAACCATGACATTCATTCTTCTGGGTATAGCTGCGAGCTGTAACTGTCGCTGCATAACTGAAATACTGGGTATCCTCAGAACGCACTTCATCCAGTCGCGAATGCAAAAGATCATATTCATGAACCAGCATCTGCTCAACGCGCTCGCGGCTAACATAGCGCCCAGCTTTACCATAAATATCATCGCTCACCTGCATATCGTAAGCCGACATGGTTTTCGCAATGGTTCCGGCGGCAGCACCCGCTGAGAAAAACTGACGGGCGACTTCTTGACCCGCGCCAATTTCAACAATGGTTCCGTACTGAGTAGGATTCAGATTGACCGCCAGCGCCTTCTGTTCGGTCGTTAAGGTTTTATCGTGTTCAACCACAATTTATTCCTTCTCGGTAATCACTTTAAATTCGGTTTTCAGTTCTGCAATAAATTCCGCAAAAGTCTGAGTCATCAACACCAGGTCAGCATCCAGTCGGGCATAGGGTTCGATATCGTCTATCTCTTCATTTTCTTTAAGCAATTCATCGTCGAACTTGATGCTTTTTACCAGCATATCAGACTGAATCACTGCATTAAATTGATCTTTATAGCGAATACCAAGCTTTTCGACCCAATATCCATCTTCCAGCAAATCATCAATCAAGGGATTCGATTCTTCGCTGTCTTTAAATTTAGCTACGCGATCATTCTGCGGGTCTTTAAATTCATACTGGCCGGTTAAGGTCCAGCCATGCGGTAAGCCTTCTTTCAACCAACGGTTCATAATCGCTGATGGACTTTCTTCGCCCATCAATCGAACGGCGCCAAGCGTGCCGAGGCTATCAATCAATAACTCGATAAAGCTGTCCGCAACCGCATTACTGCCGGCGTTAATCACCAACAGGTTATTGCGCGGATCAATATAACCATAGGTATGGCTCGACTTGCTCAAGGCTTTCGGCTTTAACAAACTCAGAATATCGTCTTTCAGCGCAGACTTTTCCTTGCCAAACACCTTACGTCCCTCTTCAGCTTCAATGGTCGCCACACGCTCTTCCAGCGTTTCTTTGACCATACTGGCTGGAATCACCTTCTGCTCTTTACGCATACACAGCAAAATACAGCCATTAGCTGCATGCACCAGATGTTCAAACTGACGATTTAATGGGGAAATCCAGCCTAAAGTCTCAGTATCCTGCCTGCCAACAGAACTAAATCGTTGATTTTCAAGAAGCTCCGCCAGCTCTTCGGGTGAGCGTTGAAACGGTGTTGTGAGGTGATAAATATGACAATTACGAAACCACATGAGGACTACATTTGCGCAAGAATTAGGGGGCGTATTATGGCGAAATTCGCCCCTGTCCGCCATAGCTGGCAGGCTGCAAATTGTTGATTAGGGCAACTCATATCAAGGAATTGCCGAAAAAGCCTTTAATTTCAGCAATCCATCCCCACATAGCTAATTGATTCATCATTTAGGAAATTAATTATTATGTCCACTCCAGACTTCACGTCTACCGAAGCCAAAGCCTCATACGGTATTGGTCTACAAATGGGTCAGCAAGTTAAAGGTGCTTTTGAAGGTATTTCAATCGACGCGGTTGTTGCCGGTATTCAAGATGCTTTCGCTGGTCAAAACCCGCAAATTCCTGCGGACGACATCAATGCTGCATTCGTTGAAATGCAAGAACGTCTACAGGCTGAGCAGGCTGAAATGGCTAAAAAATACGCTGCAGAAGGTGAAGCCTTCTTAGCAGAAAACGCCAAGCGCGATGAAGTGACTGTACTTGAAAGCGGTTTGCAGTACGAAGTTATCACCGAAGGTTCTGGCGAAAAGCCAACTGCTGACTCAATGGTCCGTACTCATTACGCAGGTACTTTGGTTAATGGTCAGGAGTTTGACAGCTCATACAAACGTGGTGAACCGGCTGAATTCCCAGTGGGCGGCGTGATTAAAGGCTGGACCGAAGCACTACAAATGATGCCTGTGGGTTCTAAGTGGAAATTGTATATCCCCTATCAGTTGGCTTATGGCGAACAAGGTGCTGGCGGTGCGATTGGCCCATACCAGACATTGATTTTCGACATCGAGCTACTTGATATCGTTTCGTAAACAGCGGTAAGTACTCTCTGCTTTTCTTGATTAGTAAGAAAGCAGAAAGCCCGCAAGTCCATCAGGTTTTGCGGGCTTTTTTATTTCTAGAGACAAAGAGCTGAGCTAGTGGAATACTCTCGTACGGACAAGGGTCTGCCCCACTGGGTACTCATGAATTGTCCCTACACACACTATTTTGATCGTCATTGCGAGAGTTCGCAGAACTCGTGGCAATCTCGGTCAGCAAAGTATAAACATCATGAGATTGCCGCGTCGCTGGGGCGGGTTATCCGCCCCAGCTCCTCGCAATGACAGGTGTAATAGGTTCAGGTTTTGCGTTTTCGCTCGTACGGACAAGGGTCTGCCCCACTGGGTACTCATGAGTTGTCCCTACAGTTACAATTTAGATCGTCATTGTTCATCAAAACCCGCAAAGTTTTTCGCGGAATTTGAAATCTACATTAGAGTCACAATTCCAGCCGACAATAATATCCTTCTCAACAATAGGCTCAAACTTCGCATAAACATCACTGTATCCATTACCAAAGGTCACCGGATTAAGATAAATAGTGACCACGCCATCTTCCACGTCAACATACTCCACTGCTTCCGCAGACGACAAATCAGCGCCAATGCCGTGCTTGCCTAAATCCAGTTCTTCAAATGCTTCACCCATTGCCTGCGCATATGCAACCTGACTTTTTAAACTGTTGGCAGTTACTATAGCCTGAGCCAGTTTGGCGCGCTTGGTGTAGTCCTGATACGCAGGAATCGCTACCGCTGCTAACACTCCAACCACCGCTACAGATTGCATACCACCACCGGCAAATAAAATATCGCTGGCACTTTGCTCAAAAGTAAACTCTACGCCCAGATACTTATCGCTGGAATCCAGCTTAAAGCCGATAGCGCCATATTCAGCAAAATCCATTTGGTCAGCGGTTGGCAGAGCCATAATATCGATCTCTGCTTCTGTAAGATCCGCCACCATCAGCAAGGCTTCTAAATAATAATGGTAAGAATTACGCGACAAATCACGCACCGAAGTGGTTGCCGAAAAAAGTGAATGGCTAACATCCTGACCTTGTGTATCTTTAACCCATTTGGCTAAAGAAACATTGGGCTTACGTTTGGCGCGTTCCATCAATGGCTGCGGTACCGATGAGTAAATCAGATAGCCATTTTCGATAGTCCAGTAGAGACGCGAATTAAGCTTGGAAAAGGTTTTCTCAAAGCTTAGCGGCGTTGCCGAAGACAGGTCTGCATAATCTTCCTGTGCCATCGCCTTAAAGGTTAATGCATGAATTTCTTTGCCTTGATGCTTAGTTACCCGATAGTTGCCTTGCGCATTTTTGACCAGGCTATCAATCATCTGTTGCATCAATTCAGGGTCATTAACCTTAGTCGCCGTAAAACCACCAACGTCATCACGGAAGTAAATCAACTCGGGGCCAAACACGCTGGCCAACTGCTCAACACTAAAGCCGATTTTTTCCATAACCAACTGGTTAAGCTCTTCAAGGCTATCTTCACTGCCACCCTGAGCTTTATTGATGCTGTCAAATAAACGCACCTGCTCTTCATAGGTCGGAATCGACAACATCGCCATGGTACGCGGCGTGCCCACTGCTTTGATATCGAAATCATTATTAACCGCAGGAATGAAATCGCGAATCCCCACCTTTGGCATATCAACCAGCATGGTCAAACGTGTTTTGCCGTTGCTGACGCCGTAACCAAAACCGATGGCGTTCATCTGGTCGAGACCATAAGCCTTGAGATCTTCTAATTGCTGAGGCGGCAGACTCATGGTCAACATAGGCATCACCTGTTTGGTATTAACCCACGCAAACAAACCTTTGCCGCTACTATCGATCTGACTTTGAATATACTGCATGGCATGTTGTGGGTTGTCTTTCAACGACTCCATAACGTTACTCAACACCGTAAATGAGGTCGCAAAACCCGTTGCCATAACAAACTGCTGAGTGTTCGCATCATACTGATAACGCGCCATAGCGCCCGGCATCGAGAAAGAGCCAGTGCCATCATCATTGGCGGTATGGTTAATTCCTTGAACTTTTAAGTCTGCGCTAAGCGCCACTAGCGTATCGTTAAATGCCTTGTTGTCAGCAAAGTTAAAGCGCGTCGCATAGACCATAATCGGCATTGGCTTTCCCGCGGATTCTTGGATAAAGGCTATTTCAAGCGGTGAGGTCATGTGCTCAACGAACAGCTTTGCCGCAGCGTCCATAGGCGCTTCGAGGTGGCTCAGGATGTTTTGATTAAGCGCAGTTTGAATCGCTTTAACCTGCTGATTATGCGCCTGGTTGTTTTGCGCTAATTTGAAACCATTGTCCTGCCCTGTGAACAGGAACCAGGCAGTTGGCACACGCGTATAAGCAACGGTGCTGTCCGGAAGTGACGCCTGCAACCAGGCTTCTTGAACTAATGGCTTGTCGGCTGGTTTAATCGTCTCTTTTTTATCGTCTGAGCAAGCCGCCACAAAAAGTACCAGGCCTGCCATGAAAATGACCCCAATAAAACGCTTCATTCTGTTCCCTCTTTTGTTATGGTAACTGGACTGTTATAAAAATCTCGCCCATTCTACCCGATAGCTCCAAAGTCGGAAACATGGAACTAATTGACAGATTCTTCACTCGAACTGCTTATAGTAAAGTGACTGTCACGCTCGACACTTAACACTCAACACAACAATATCCATTCAAGGACAAGCATGACCAACTCCAACAAAAGTTACCGACTCCTAATCATGCTGCTAGGCATATTCTTTTTACAGGCCTGTGGTATTAAGTTCTGGTACAACCGCCTGGACTGGATCGTGCCCTGGTATTTGGATGACTATGTTGAGTTAACCAGCGAACAGGAAGATACACTAGAAAAGTTGCTGGCCATTAAAACCGAATGGCATCGCTCCAATGAACTGCCGAAATATGTGTCCATGCTCAACCGCATGGAAGCCGATATTAAATCTGGCGCCATCACACAAACCTATGAACGCTACCGTCGCGACATGCGTGGCTTTTATAACACCCTGCTTGATGAAATGAGCGATGACCTCGTGGCACAGACCGCCAGCCTGACCGATCAACAGGTTAAGCAACTGATGGACAATCTTGATAAAGAAGCCAAGGAGCAATACGAAGAATTCAAGGAAACCAAAGAAGAAGATAGACAGAATGAGCGTCTTGAACGCCTCGAAGACAGTTTTAGTGAATGGATTGGAAGCCTTGACGATAAACAGGAAGAACTGATTAAAGAAATGGCCAGCCTGCTTAAATCCTCCGGCGAAGCCACCTACCAATATCGAGCCAAATGGCGCGACGCATTCCGAACTGCACTGGCAGAAAGAACCACCAAATCAGGCCAGGCAGCCATCAAAAGCCTCATAACCGATCCCTACCAGGTCGGCGGCGAAGAAATGAATCAAATACGCGAATACAACGGCAATATTTACAAAGAATACCAGCTCAAAATCTACCGCACACTAAGCGCCAAACAAAAACGCCATTTGCTGGAAGAAATTGCAGACTACCGCGAAGATTTTCAAGATTTGATTGATGATTAACTTATTGTTTGCAACTAACCCCAATAAACTATTACGAGAAACTTAAAGCGAGCACCAATAAATCCCCTCATATTGAGCTAAGACACTTACAAAATATAGCAATCAAAATCTGTGACCGAAGGGAATCCCTTTAGGGAGATGATTAAATAGTCCATTTACCACTTTGTAAAAACTTATAGGTAGGGGCGCACCGGTGTGTGCGCCCAATCTTTTTAAGAAGTTTTTATAAACAACGTGGCTGAGATGTTATTCGGAACAACTGTTTAGCCCAGCTCACTGAATCCAAAAGATATAACCCAAACTAACCGCAATCGCCAAGCCAAAGCTAATCAAAGTACCAATTAAAATATACTCCGTCAGCTTGCGGTCATGCGCTTCCTTCAAGTCACCAAATCGGAACACAGATTTGGCCGCCAGCAGAAATCCGATACCATGCCAATTATCAGTAAGAATAAACACAAATATAAACAGGCGTTCCAGCATACCGATAAAGCTACCGGCATTAGCCAGCGAATGGTCACCATCGTACACATTCAACGGCGCCCAACGGGAAATAAGAACCTTGATAATAATCGATGAAACACGGGTCAAAAGAAGCACCGCAATCAACAGTGCCAGAATCTTTTCCTGCGGAATCACCCACTCGCTAATGCTAGTCGTATACAGGGAAACCACGAAAGCAATCACCGCCAGATGCAGTAGCTGATCAATCACAAAAAAAGTACGACGATTGATTAATGACTCGGGGCGACTGTAGTTATCTGCATAGCGACCTGCCATACATTTAAAACCATCAATCAGATAATGCGTCACCACCAAAATAACCAAGCCTAACCAGTACTCAGGATTGAAGGAAAAAGCGATCGCATAAAGCATGGCATGAACACCCGCATGGAAAATCAGCCCAGCCGAAGCGAAAGCCTTTTGTTCCTTATCCTTAATCCACTTTAACGGTTGAATGACAAAATCAGCGACCAGATGCGCGAGTAATAATTTTAAGAAGAGTAATGTCATAGGCTTCCCACTAATCCTTAGAATACGATGAAATTATAGATGCCGCTTAATCAGCTTCTGACTGTAAACCAACATCTCCATAATAGCATCGAACCCCGACCGATTCTGTCGCTCACTCACGCGACTTTGAGTAATACCTAACATTTTAGCAATTTCAGTCTGGGTCGCGTTCGGCATCTGCATACTCGCACGCACCACCTCAGCGCTCGACGCAGACCAGCCGTCCATCGTTAACAAAGCCAGCTTCAGATTCAGATTCAAAAGCTCATCCACCTCATCCCAAGGCGTCTTAATCGCCAACGTCCGCTTCTTCAAGTTATCAAACAAATCCCCGGAATGGACAAACGCCGAACCGTTCGACTCAAGAATCGAATCCGCCTTATGGGTCATATCACCGATCCCCACCGCCATCCGCACATCCAGCCCCTTGGTCGAACGCACCACCGCCTTCAACCAGACAGCAATATCCAAAGCACACTCAGGCTTATCCAACCGAAGCTGAAAACTGTCACCACGGTAAACCTGCCACTGACGAGGAGACTCACCCAACGTCGCCAACGCCTTTTTCAAAGGCTCAAGCCAATCCCTCAAGTCCTTCCTGGCCCTGGAATTAATAATGTCACCGGTAATCACCGCGACTGTAGAATGATTATTAGTACTCATAAAGCAATTTATACGCTTTTAAATGTATATTGTCAATTATACGGAATATTTAATATATTATTGACCTATACCCTATCCCACCGCCCTAATAGTCACTAGTAGGCTGGCGATGAGCAAAGCGAATCCCAGCAAAGTATCGCAATCGTATCACCATTGTTGCACCCAAAGGGCAGGCTCCGCTCGGATTCGCTCCGTTGATCCTGCCCTAGGGGTACATCACCAACCTACCGCTCCCTTCAAAGCTTATCCCCTAACCGCCACCAACGGAAATCCTCAGTGCTGTCATCTGACCCACAGGCAGGTTTTTGCTCCTGCAAAACCTGCATTCCTGACATCCTGTCAGTCAGCCTTGGGGAATGTACCAAGGGCATTCCTTTTAGTCACAAGCAATTCATCGAGAATTGCCTGCCTGAACTGGATTCAGGCGACCGCAGGGAATCCCTTTAGGGAATCTGCTCTTGATCTTCACTCATGACAACCAAAACCCCTCAAACTCATTGCAATACCCAAAAACCTAACTATTATAAGGTCTTATTTATTCTCCTCAGGGCAAAACTCCTTGATATGAGAAATAGATACCAGAACAGAGATGCCCGGTTTTCTATGGTATTAGCCGGAAAAACGGACATTAAAAATAAACAACTTGAAATCAAAAGGTTATCGGCGATGTCCGGTAATCTAATGTTAGGCATATGAAATGACATCTAGCAAACGATTAAGCAGCGTCTCACATAGCATTGCACATCACGCAGTGAGCGCTTTGTCGTATGTTCATCCTCATTTGAGTCAGGCGGCAAGTAAGCTTCACGAAGCCTTGGTTTTCGTCAACTTGCTTGCTGATGAACCCTGTCCTAAAAGATATTTGAGCTTCGAACCTGTTAGGCTCTCGCTCGACGCCTTGAAATCTCGCTTCTGCGACATTTTGCTGTCTGAGGGGTTCGAATACTCGGACTTGATTTTTGCGGGAGTTATGTTTGAGTTCACCGCAGAATTCCCCGATGACTATTGCAGTAACTGCCATGCGCTCTTAGTTTCCACAAAAGAGAGGGAGTATAGGCACTCAGTTAATTACATGGGCGAAACAATCTTGCCTAACAAAGCATTGCAGCGGACAAGCCGCTGAATGCGGCGTTAAGTATCTATTATGACAGAACCGGAAACATCTTCAGAAAAAAGAGACCGTAAGCTGAAAGAGTTAGAGGGTAAAAATATTGCCCATTACTCTGTAATGCTGTCGTCTTATATTTCAACACGAGTTGACGCCAATAAAGCAATATTTACATTTTCTTTGGCGGCAATCGGTCTACTATTAGCCGCTTACGAAAAGCCAACTTCAAGTGCCTGCTATACAAATATATTCTATTCCTTATCAATGCTAGCTTTTGTAATTGCAGTTATTTCCACGCTCTTTATTTACGTTGCGAACTCTAAGGCTATAGAGGCATATATTAGAAGTAAGGAAGAGTCTAAGCGTGACTTCAAGCTACAAGCATGGATGTATATAAACTATATTGCTTTCGGTCTAGGAGTTTTGTTTACTGCTGTTTTAGGAATTCTAAACATATATGAGTAAAAGCCTAACAATCAACTGTTGCGCGACCTTGAACCGATGACACAACAAATATCTAAATACGACATAGTTAGAATATTAGTACCGAATCCTTCAGTTCCAGATGCTGAGGTAGGTGATCAAGGTGCTGTAGTAATGGTATATTTTGAATCTGCTGTTCCAGTAGCCTACGAAATAGAATGCGTTCTGCCAGACGGCAACAATAAATGGCTAGGTACCTTTTCACCAAACCAAATAATATTACAGCAGAAAGCACAAGTGGGAAACACGGAACAAGTGTAAGCAGTTTGCTACAGCCCTTTCAGCCTCCGCCGCAAGTCCCTGTTGTGGGCTTTATAGGAATATGAATGGTAATAAATAAGTTAATCCTACTACTGATTTTTGTCCTATGCCTACCTGAAGTTAGCATTGCAAAAACCTGTAAAGAATATCGCTCATGTGCTGAAGTTATTGCCGATTACCCTAGTGGTAACTTTGGAAGAAGAGATGGTGATAAAGATGGTATACCCTGTGAGAATGTTTGTCGTTCAAGGCAGCAGGTTGAAGATTTGCTTAAAAAGGTGTCTGATTCTAATAAAAGCAAAAAGCCTTCGGATTTGAAATAACTATTGAAGCGAACTCACTAAACAAAACTTTGTTAAAAGGAGAATAAAAATAATGTCTAAAGCATCAACTAAATTCGGTTTTATAGGTATCACACTAGGCGGTATTGCCTTATTACTGGCTCTAGTGCATTTCTGGGCTGGCCCATTCTCACCGCAACCAACTTTAGAAACTACGATTGCTGAAAAAGCGGCTTCAATTAAAAATGCAACGCTCAAGGCCATAAAAGGCGAAGAGTACCAGGAGACTTACCAATCCAACTGGGATGCAGACAAAATCACCGAAGTTTCTACTGCTGTCTTAGGTGGCTTGGCATTTATTCTGGCAATTCTAGCCTTTGCTAAAAAAGAGCCTAATCGAGTTGCAGCAGGCGCAGCAGCGCTTGGGATTAGCGCCATAGCCTTCCAATTCATTGCCATGTATGCAATGGCATTGCTTGTTGTGATACTAATAGCCGTAGTTATATCTGAGCTGGGGTTTGGATAGCAAAAAGTATGATAATACAAACAGTTGATTTACAAATTTCGGGTTCGAATAGCATTCTATCCTTCGAAACAGATGGAGGAGGATCGTGGGAAGTATGGGATCGGTATTTAGCAATTGATGGCAATAAAGCTTTCCATATTGGAAATATATGCGGTACCTGCTCTTTTTTCTTTGAGCGCCTAGAAGGAGCCAATCAAAAGATCGAACCAAAGGTAATGATAGCCGCATTAAATGATGGAATTAAAGGCTTTGATGAACTTTCTCTAGATGACTTAGGAAGAATAATTCCTGATGGAAAATATATCGTTACCCTTTCTCAAGTTACCCCGAGACTGATAGAACCTAGCGATGAAGATGACTATTTTTCTAAGGAGCAAGTCGACCTGTGGGGAATTGATAGCTTCATAGGAAAGCCTCATTCTCCGATGACAGAATATTTCCGGCTCACCACATCAAAATTAAATAATAGTGAAGGCTTATTCGAATTCTTAATTCCAACATTCCCACACAATTGGTTAAACAAAAGTAGAGTTTCTAGCTATAGAGAGTCAATAAAGAACGGAAGTAAACCAACAATGGTCGCAATATCTGTACTTGACGTTAAAGAGCCAGCTGATGGGGAGAATGAAATAGATATAACTAGCCACTGGTGTTTAGCCCATTATGTTGTTGACGGACACCATAAAGCCTATGCGGCAGCATTAGAAAATCAACCAATCACATTGATTTCATTTTTGGCTGTAGAAAAAGGTGTGTCCTCAGAAGCGGATATTCAAACATTACTAACACAATTAACCAGCAAGCCCACGAAGAAGCGTTAGATAAGCCCATGACTGTATTAGAAATGTACGATGAATTTAGAACCCTGTTTCCCGAAGTAACAACGGTTGCTGACGATATCCACATTCAGGCTTGGGGTAGTTTAGATCCTGAGTATTCATTTTCATGGTATGAAAGTCTTGCTAAAGCTATCAATCAAGAAATGACTAATGAAGTAGTTGCCTCGAGATACGCAGGTTTATTCGAATACGTTAGAAAGCAATACCTATTAGGTGATGATGAAGTTAAGAAATGTATAGATGCTTCTTTTACAGAAAACTTGTTTTGGCAAGTAAAACCAGAAAAAGCAAAAAGTTACTGGCAGTTGCTACCTGATATATTGAAAACCTTATATGTTAATTTTCACGGCCGCCCACCAGCTTAAACCTCTAAGATGCGGCCCAATATATCAAGCAGCAATACCTACTAAATCAAGAACTCTTCCGGCTTCTATTCTTGCTGGCTGTTTTTTTCTTTACTGACTTACCTTTAGCCTGACCGTTTTTATTAGAGACCTGTTTCTGTTGAGCTTTCGCGAGTTTCTTTTTATGCGGTTTTTTCTTGCCCAGTGGCTTTAATGGGGTTTGCGGTAACGCATGTTGGGGTTCGAAGTCTTCTATCTCTTTTCTTTCCAGCTGTTTGCGGATCAGGTTCTGGATCGCGCTTAAGTTATCGACTTCATCAGCACTGACTAGCGATATTGCGGTACCTTTTTCTCCTGCACGGCCAGTACGGCCGATGCGGTGGACGTAATCTTCGGCGACATCGGGTAGATCATAGTTGATGACTAATGGCATCTGTTCGATGTCCAGTCCACGGGCTGCCACGTCGGTCGCGACCAGAGTCGTCACCTGCCCTGCTTTAAATTCTGCGAGTGCTCGGTTGCGCGCGCCCTGGCTTTTGCCGCCATGAATGGCTGTGGACTTAATGCCTCTTTTTTCAAGCTCGGTGCTGAGTTTATTGGCGCCTCTGCGCGTTCTTACGAAGATTAACAGCTGTTGCCATTGATGATGGCCAATAAGATAGCTCAGTAAGGCTGGCTTCTGTTTCTTGTCGACTGGATGAATCCACTGCTCAATCGTTGTTGCTGCGGTATTGGTCTGCCCCGTTTCGACTAAAGTCGGGTTAGAGAGAAACTGTTGGCTCAGGGCTTTTATGGATTCTGAGAAGGTAGCAGAAAACAGCAGGGTTTGACGCTTCTGTGGCAGCTTGCCAATAATTCTCTTAATGCTTGGCAGAAAGCCCATGTCCAACATTCGATCGGCTTCATCCAGAACCAGGAACTCCAGGTCTTTAAAACCAACGGCATTTTTTTCAATCAAATCCAGCAGCCTGCCGGGCGTCGCTACCAACACATCCGTACCGCGACGCAGCTTGAGCATCTGTGGATTAATTTTAACGCCACCATAAACTACCACTGAATTTAGCGACAGATTAGCCGCGTATTTTTGTACACTCTGGTGAACTTGTTCTGCCAGCTCGCGCGTTGGTGTCAAAATCAGACAACGGGCGGCATTGGCGGATGCTCTTTTACCTTCTGACAGGCGTTGCAATATTGGCAGTGAAAAACCGGCAGTTTTGCCCGTTCCCGTCTGCGCTGCCGCCATCAGATCCCGTCCCTCTAAAATCAAAGGAATAACTTTCGCCTGAATTGGTGAAGGTGTTTCATAGCCACTCTTGCGAAGGGCTTCTAGTAACGGCTGGATTAAATCAAGTTGGGAAAAGGTCATAAAGGGAGGGCTTATTCGTTGGGCGCACAGTGTAGCCCTTTCCTAGGCAAACTACGAGTAATTAAAGGCCAAATAGCCAATACTCTGCACTTTGCTACTCTTGAATATGCTGAGTATCGAGCAGACCCAATGTTAAACTTTACAAAACTTAGGTCGCAACTGTTCGAAAAACACCCAGCAGAGGTCTATACTGAAATAAGCTAGGAAGCTATTTATTGACTGGAGTTTTACTATGCGTTGCGGCTTAAGACATTGCATTGATAACTGTCTTTTATACACTAAGATTGCGCTTCTTGGTGGCTTCAGCGTATTTAGCCTCGAACTAGCCGCGCAAACGGCTCCTGTGCCCCTTTACTCCTCCAATAGCCATCCCATGCAAGCGAATACCCTGCAAGAATCTACCTCAGCAATTCGCGTCAGCCTCGATTATCATCTTAAAAATCACCAGCTGCCGTTGTTGGGTGTTTCACTCCTAAACACTTCCGAGCTTTACGATTTCTACCAGTTACAGGGCTTTACGCGCCTTTGGGATCCCTTATATCGCGGACAGGATCCATTGCAGGAACTATTGGCCTATTTACAACAGGTTCATTGGCAAGGTCTGTTAGCCAGCGATTATCATTTCCAGACACTGATGGAACGTTGCCAGATTCTGACTCAGGAATTAGTGGCCGAGTGCGATCTGCTGCAAACTGATGCGGTGTTAAGTCTGTCTAAACACTTGCTGTCTGGGAAAGTCGACCCCAATCTGATTTTTGAGGACACACAAGTTGTTAAACCGGCAGTTGATGTTTCTGAGCAATTAACCCGAGCGCTAACACAGTCATCACTATCCGAATACTTTAAGGCGATTGAACCTCAGTCTGATGGCTACCAGAGTCTTAAGGAGTACCTCGTTTTACTGACCAGTGAAGAAGCCCCTGCCTGGCCAACATTGGACGTAAAACCTTCGATTAAGCCCAATATGGCCGATCCACGTGTAGCTTCAATTGCTGAACGATTGGTGTTTTGGGGGGACTTATCAGCAGAGTGGGATCATCATGCACCTACGAATTTAGTCTATGAAGGGGATCTGATACATGCCGTGGAAAGCTTTCAGTCACGTCATGGGCTGAAGGTCGACGGGGTGTTAGGCAAAAACACCATCTCAGCCTTAAATATCACTCCGCAACAACGTATTGCGCAGCTGGCGGTCAACCTTGAGCGAATTCGCTGGCATCAGCAAAAGCACTTCAATCGCCTGATCACGGTTAATATTGCTGGCTTCGAATTAGTAGCCAAGGAAAATGGTGAGGAAGCTCTGAGAATGCCGGTAATTGTCGGTCAGCTCAATCGTCAGACCCCAGTTTTCGAAGATAACGTCCAATATATTGTGCTCAATCCTACCTGGGTAGTACCTTGGGAATTGGCTACCAAAGATAAATTGCCACTCATTCAGGAGAACCCTCAATATCTGCTGGATAATCAATTTAGCGTCTATTTGCAGGATCAGAAAGTCCAGGATCCGACTCTGATTGACTGGAGTCAGGTCACAAGATCCAACTTTCCTTACCGTTTAGAGCAGGCTCCAGGGAGCGATAATGCACTTGGTCGGGTTAAGTTTATGTTCCCTAATAACTATGAAGTTTATCTCCACGACACGCCTTCTAAGTCATTGTTTAATAATGATTTAAGGGCTTTTAGTTCCGGTTGTGTTCGCATCCAGCAGCCGATGGATTTATTGTGGTGGATACTGCGTTCTAATGGATTGAGCGATACCGATATAGAAAATCAATTGAACAAAAAACATACAAATACTGTATATTTGTCAAGGTCTGTGCCGATAAGACTGGAATATAGAACCGCTTATCAGGGGCTGAACAAAACGATTCAGTTCAGAACAGATATTTATCAACGCGATACAAAATTGTATCAAGCACTTCAACAACCAGTGGCAAGTTTCCTCTTGCGCTAACCCTCAAAGGACTCATATCTAAGGGCCAACTGGACGGTCTAGGGCATAATTTTGTTTAAATATTAAGTTCACTGTAACCAGTGAAGGAGTTTATGTGCCAAAGATTTTACTGAATGACTTGTACAGAGGGCGATTGATGCTAACACTATTGCTAATCGCTAGCCTTATCATCTTAACCCCTAATCTAAGCCAGGCAGTTACCCAGGTTAAGGACTATCAAAGCGGTAAAGCCCAATTTGATCTAAGTGTTAACAAAAGAAGTATTCCCTACGAAGTCTTTTTCCATACCGTAATGCCGGAACAATCATTACAGTTAAAGTCGAGCCGTGAACAATTATCCAGTCGTGTCCAGGTTAATGAGCAGTGGCAAACACTCAATTGGAACAAAGGTGATTTAAAGTGGAAAGCTCCCAAAGCTCCAGGACTTTACACACTGGAAACTACTGACGTAGAAACCGGTCATCAGATTAGTGTATCCGTGTTTGTGTTGCGCCCTGCTACAGAGATGAAAAATGGCGTGCTTAATGGCTACAAAATTGGCAACTATCCCAAGCCATTGAAAGGCCTGCCTACCTACGCAGCGCCGAAAGGTTTTATTGAAGTGACCAAAGAAAACATGGATACCAAAATCACACCACACTTCACCTTAGGCCAATTCCTGTGCAAACAGCCCGGCGGTTTTCCAAAGTACATGGTGCTCAGACAGAACCTTCTGGAAAACTTGGAAAACTTGCTCACCGATGTGAACAACCGAGGCATTCGTACCGATAGTTTTGTCATCATGAGTGGCTACCGCACACCGGCCTATAACGCCGCAATCGGAAACGTCGCCAACAGCCGCCATGTTTATGGTGATGCATCAGACATTTTTATTGATACGCTAGCCAATGGTCGCATGGACGACATCAATGGCGATGGCAAAGTGAACGAGAAAGATGCACTACGCCTTTATGAATTCGCCAATAACCCGGAAGTGCACGATCATCGTGACGATCTTGTCGGCGGCATTGGCGTCTATAAACCAAACGCCGTACGCGGCCCATTCGTACACGTTGACGTAAGAGGCACCAAAGCCCGCTGGGGGATTTAACCTAACCGTTGTCATCCCGCGGCTGTGACCGCGGGATCCAGTGACTTTCTAGTAGGTTTTGATGGGTTAAAGCTTGCTGATCGTCAATCACGACTTACGATACTTAACCTTAATAATTTAAAGGGCATCCATTGATGGCCTTTTTATTTCTTTAGGGCTATCTGGACACTTAATATTAACTTTCCTCCAAAAGCAATTTAAATTTAATCGATAAAATAGTTATAGAAAATCCAAAGGCAATAAGGGTATAGAATAGAAAAATAGCTATAGACATTGCGAGATTTGTGCTAACAATTGAGCTAAAGAAAAGCGCCATTAAGGGGGGTAAGTCCTCTTTGCATGTAATAACTATTGGGAATGTATACAAATAGCAAATTGTTATCAATAAAGTTAAAGAACCAATAACTAAGGAAAACTTAGTTGGATTAAACTCACTATAAAATGGTTTTGCCTTTTTATTTATTTCCAGGCCATTAACACAGGTGTAATATAAACAAGTCATAAAAAACAGTATTGAAAATATGGTTACAAACCCTGAAAAAAGATATGGTCCACCACATTTTTTTATGTACATTGCTTGAGGCCAAAAAGCACTAAGATCAAAAAAACTTAATAAACCAGTCTCTTCCTGTATAAAAGCAAATAAAAGTAAAACCATAAGCCACAGCAAAAACAGCTTATAAAAAAACTTACCATTTCGTTTAATTAACATTATCGTTCCTATAGTCTATCTATACTAATTATCCTAGAGTATTTTTAATAAAGCTTTTGAAAGGGCGGTTAACATTTAGCTGAGAAATATAACACGACCAAATCCTGCCATAGGGATTAACTACTTATCATGAAGCCTTCTTTCTTCATATCGTTCTTCGAAGAGTCCAAAAGCCAAAAACTTATCTAACTCTTCTTCGTTCAAATCCTTTCTAAATTTTGCATAAGACTCACGATATGGCTCAACTTCTTTTTCAAACTCTTCCCGAGAAATTGAATCAAGCACTTTGCGCTTTCCATCATAAATTTCAACGTACTGCACAAGCTCATTACTATTTTCATCCATCACAAATTCAATACGGATATCACTTTCTAGTCCATCAAGATATTCAGACTTGAAGCTAAAAGAAAAATCTTCTGTTTCAACTTCGGCTGTGAAGAACACCTCTTTTATTCCGTATCCGATTAAAAAACATAACACTAGTACAATAATAAGATTTGTTTTTGTTATC
This sequence comes from Kangiella sp., assembly GCF_014762745.1. Taxonomy (GTDB): domain Bacteria; phylum Pseudomonadota; class Gammaproteobacteria; order Enterobacterales; family Kangiellaceae; genus Kangiella. The sequence goes on along the minus strand of NZ_JABURJ010000120.1, from coordinate 15,415 downwards.
GCTTCTGACATTACCATTCACCTTTTTCTACTTATATTAATCTTGGAATCTAACACTTTGAGGTATACCCATAAGGGTAATAACAGGCTTCCCCTTCTCTAGCTAATTTGCGCATTTCGATTAATCGTTCTTTGTATTCATCACAGTAAATACTTCGATTCGGGCCTGTGTGCTGTTGTATTTTCAGGTAGGTTTCATAGGCACGACCAACGACCCAGCGGCAATGGGTATGGTTTTTCGATAAGAGCTGTTGTTTGATCATGGCTGGATTTTGATAATTACTATTGGCTTGCCGCTCAGTGGTTGTGCTTCTTTGAATAGGATTAACGCGCTCCATTGGTATCACGCTGAATCCATCACCAGATAATTCCTGTACTTGATAGTTACCTGATGATGGTGGTGTTTCTGAGAACCGTTTGTTGCCGCTAGTATCCGTCCAAGTGTAAATCACTGGCTTTTGTTGAGAAGCAGGCTTTTGATTCTGAGGAGAAGAGTTTTGTCGCTTGTTGTTAGCGGCATTTTGACTAACTGGCTTTGCAGTTTTTTGAGCAGATGGTTCTGTTTGCTTTGCTTGTTGTTTTTGCCGGTTATGTTCTATTTCCTGTTTGATTGAATCGACTTCCAGATAATGCAGATAGGTGAAACCGCCAAGTACAACCAATACTAATAAAATTCCAAATAAAGCCCCGATTAGATAATTCACGTCCTTGTCCCTGTTCTTTGTGTTAGTAACCGTAGGTTGGATAAATCACTTAGTGGTGCCATCCAACAACGAAACATGCAGAAAATTGTGTCGGATGGCGCTTCGCTGATCCGACCTACGCGAATAACTTTACCTTATTTTTGTCATACAGAAAAATAAAAAAGGCAGCCTAAGCTGCCTGAATCAATCAAAACACACGTTATTATTTTAGAATGGCCATTTGGCTTTGATCACGAAGCTCAACATTTCTCAGCTCATACGGCGCACTAAGGCCACTGTTTGCCAAGATTTTAGCGTCAAACTCCATCATGATCTGACCTGCGCCGCGTCCAAGATCTTGTGCGGTGTGAGTGGTCATGATTGGCTTCATGTTGCCAGCATTGTCTGTGCCATACAAAACACCGCGCACTTCAAAGCGACTGTCCTGCTTGACGCTTACTGGAACCATGGCTTTAAGGTTTTTGTCACCACCGACGATTTGAACATTACTACTCATTGAAGCAGTCATTTCGTCATAGGAGAAAGGTACACGGCCATTACGCTGAACCAACTTGCCATTGACATGGGCTTTAACTTCAGTGTGTAGCTCCCACAAAGCTCCGGGCACATTATCGGCCGCCATTTTCATCGGCATTTTCACCTGATAGCCGTCGCCTGATTTTTTGAAAATCACTGGGTAACTTTGCCCGGTTGGTGAGACTAGCTGTCCTTTGATGTTGCGGATAGTTTGCGCCTGCCCCTGGTCAAAAACGTGGGCATCAACACTTAAGGTATCACCTTTGAAATAACCGCCACGCTGCGATTTAAGGTATAAAGCAGTATCGCTGTTTTTCTCAAAGACGTTGATGCGGTACTTACCGTTAGGGTTAAGCTTCTGATTGGTTTGCAAGGTAAACTCACCTTGGCCCAAATTATCAGCTAATTTAAAGCCAGTGGTTCCACGCTGGAAACCAACACCTTGTGCCTGCATTGAGTTGCTATCGACCAGCATGTCGAAGCCACTGCCTTTGGCGAAACTTTTTCCACCCTTCTGGCTGATATTCATCATCTGTGGCTCTACTGCCGAGCGACCATCTGCTGCAGAGATGCGAACCAGAGCACCAGGTGCGCTGGTGGTCAATGACACACCACGTTGCAATGACTGACCATTCACGTCCAGGCTATATTCACGGCTTTGTGTCGCAGGGATATGTTGGCTCTGGGTGATGGCAAATTTACTGTCTTGACCCACAGCAAAACTGAAGCTGGTGGTGTCATTGTTTCTGGGATTAGTATTGGCGTTAACCGCTGAACTCATGATAAGAGCCAGCGTAGTCGAAGTAATTAATACGATATTCTTCATGGTTGGCTCCTTAAATTCGGTTACGTAAGTATGAGTCTAGATAGAAACAGTTACGACGGCTTTGCGCGTGACTGAGCGGCTCACCATCTTTGGTGTACCATTTATCATAGAACCAGACCGAACCGGCAGCACTTTGCGAACTGCAATTGAGGAAACCATCTGAGCAGCTGTCGAGCCAGTTTTGCGTGAACTCAAGACCGACATTCTGCGAGTAACCACCGCAATAGCTGTCACCATCCCAGACTGCTGACTCGACATCCGTTCCCACTACGTTAACGAAGGGCTTGGGAAGACTAGGGCGACCAGCTGTGCCATATAGCCACTCTGCATTGTAATAAGCCATCCAGGACTCCTGCTGCTGACGCACTGCATCATTTTGATAGCCCAGCAACCAACCTAATGACGTTTCAAACACATTACCATTTAAAACAGCTTCCGCTAAAGGCGTACCACCGCTCGAAGGCGCCAACGCAATCACTTCTTTGGTTTTATTGATGATATTTGGGAAACGACTGTCCCAGGTTGGATTTGACAGGATCCAGCGCACCACATTACCACCGTTTGAGTGGGTGATCAGAGTCATCTGACTGATGCCTTTATTGTTGATAAAGTTGGTTAATTGCCCCGCCAGACAACCAGAAGCACGGCTGTCCCACATATATTGAGTAAAGTCGCAGTTGATAACAGTGTAATTACTCGAATTCGGAAGACCTTGAATGACCGACTGGATCATGGAGCCTGTCCAGTAGTCGTTATAAGCATCACTTTGCTGGCCGGTGCCATGAACAAAAGCAACGCCCACATTGGCACTCGCGGAAGCTGCCATTAAAGAGCCACCAATAAGTGAAGCCCCCAACAACAACTTGTTCAGGAAAGATTTGTTCAGCATATGCTACCCCCTAGGTTTTAAGCTGATAATTCACTTGCAGCTTGTTATTTTGCTATCACCCACTGCAAGCATTACTCTCTTTTGCCTTTAATTAGTTTTTATAAGGCAAGGAAGGTTATATCATCAGTTTTACTAATTGTAAAAAACACTAGTTTTAAACAGGGAGCCAGAGCATAAGCACTTATATTTAGACATTGATAGAATGATATACACTTGAAAAAAAATGACTTTTAAAACACTTTCAAACACGCCTTTAAAACAAACAATGCAATATTCAAACAAGAGCGCACGTTATGGAACACATTAGCAGAGATAGGGAAGGAGAAAACGCTGGTTGCAAGTCAGTAATGACTTGGGTATTTCATTATTTTGTGATTAACGTCACTAAATTTTGGGCAAAAAAAAGCCCTTGCGAAAACAAGGGCTTTGTATCTTGGTTTTAGCTGACTGGATTAACGTCTTCTAATTAGAACTAAACCCAATAACATCAGCAACAACCAGTTGGCGCTACCACCGCCGCTGCCACCATTTGATGGAGGCTCGCTTACAGTAACGGACTGGGTCATTTCACGCTCAACACCTGAACCATCGGTCACTTTGAAAGTCACGTCATAAGAGCCAGCGGTAGAGTAAGTGTGTGATGGTGACTTTGCTGTACTGCTATTGCCATCACCAAAATCCCAACTATAGGTATAGCTTCCATCACCACCAGTTGCAGTACTTGAGAATGTAACGGTCAGATTATTGCGACTAGATGTAAAGTTAACATTCAATGGAGCAACCACGCTCACTTCCCTTGTTGCTTGAGCCTGCTGGTTATCACCACTGGTTACAGTCATAGTAATAGTGTAAGTACCAGTCAAAGCGTATGAGTGGCTAACATTAGTGCCAGTATCCTGGTTATCATCACCAAAGTCCCATTCTACATTGTAAGACTCAACACCACCGTCAATGACTGCACTAAGCTCAACAGATGAACCACTTACTGATGAGTTAAAATCAACTGACAATACATCCCCAATGATTACCTGCTGTTGAAACTCACTTACGGTACCATCTTGGTCAGTAACCGTTAGAGTCACCGTATAACTTCCGCTAGCTGCATAACTATGCACTGGCGATTCTTCTGTAGATACCTCCGAGCCGTCACCAAAGTTCCACTCGTAGGTATAACCCGGTGTTCCACCCGCAGTGTCATTAAAAAATGTCACTTCTCGGAAATTACGCTGAAAATCAAAGCCCGCAGTTAACTCCAGAGGTGCAGCACTTAGCTTAACAGTTGCAGTGCTTGAATTAGTGGACTGCTCAATCACTTCCATTTTGAAACCATGCTCAGGTAGCACAAGACCCGAAGCTGGTTGCTCAGGTGACGAATAGTCATTGGAGTCATCAAACACAGAAATTGGAGCTAAATTAGTATCGCCACTTGAGCTTTTTTGATTATATAGTCCGAATGCCGCGTCTCGAATCTGGCTCAAAGTGCTACCAATGCTTGAACCATCCATAATAATATTTTGGTCGGCATCAACAACACCCACAAAACCATAGCCGGGATGCCCCTCTACAGTATCGCCAACCTTGTTATCACTATAATTTTCATTACCAAACCACACTAGAACACCCGGGGTATTAAAGGTGTTAGCCAAACCTGCATCACGCCCATTAGCACTACGCAGTTGAATCCAATAATTCTGTGGAAGCATTGGAGCCTGATTCGCTACACGGTGGAAGCCAGCAAAAGTAGCAGTACCTTCAGACTCAGCCCCATCAAAATAAACGGATGTGCCAGATTGCTTGACTACGATATCATCAGCTACAAAACCATAACCACCAACTGCTTGATCCGTTTCATAATTGAAACTGAAGGTTACAGTCTGACCTGCAAAGGAAGTCACATCAAAGGTCAGGTCAACCCAGCCCTCGGAACCTTCTGCACCAGTTATATCAAGGGATTTTCCGGTAATAAAGTTAGCCACACTTGGGTGCTGAGAATTAGTTGCTTTCGTGTGATTACCCGCTAACACTGTATCGTTAGCTTTAACCACAAGGTAGTCCCAATCTACCTCAATATCCCAGTGGGCTTTCATGCTAAGCTCAAGCGTACCTGTTGCAGGTAGCTCAACATCAAAACTCATGCTATTGGACTTCATATCTCCCTTACCAGAATAATACTGGTAGGAACCGGTATAAGGTGCAGTAAAGTCTTCCAGTGGTGCCGGAATATTTACTCGAATTTGATTAGCGTTACCAGAGTGATTAGAAGCTTCCACCAAGGCTATGTCTTGTGAAGCATCCTCTAAATCAGAAAGCTCAACCACGGTTTCGTCGATCCAGTCACCACCATAGGTATTTTGCAGGAAGGAGCGTGCGTAAGGACTAAATCCTGTTGGTTTTGTACCAGCTGGACTGCCGACCCAGCTTCCCGAGGCCATAACCGACCAGATACCTACTGGAGAGCCTACCTCAGACCCCTCAATATCATATTCGTCTGGCAGACCTAAATCATGTCCAAACTCATGGACAACAACGCCTGTCGCCGCATCAATTGGTTGAATAGTGTAACCAAATACTTTTTTATTAGTTCCAGGAATAGTGTAGCCACCCTGCTGACCATCTACATAGAATCGATGTGACCAGATAGCATCATCACCCAATACACCACCACCAGCTTCTTCACCAACGCTTGAGTGATAAATCATGACATGGTCAATAAGCCCATCGGCTTCTTCAATATTCCCATCATTATCTAAGTCATAAGGATCTTCTACATCATACTCGGCAAGATTGATGCCATATTCCTGAACGGCTTTGGTAACTGCTTCTTTAACTAATGCAGGAACATTTTTATCATTTTCTGTATCAACGTCATTTTCACCATAATGAACAGCATCATTATCAGCGGTTACCCAACCATAAGATTTACCGGTAAAAAAGAAAGTACCGCCCGACTCATCCTGGTAAAAATTATAACCAGACTCAAGAGTTTGGCCTGATGGACCAGTAAAACCGGTCTCCGAGAACATTAAGCCATCATAATGCGACGCTGGATAGGAACTGTAATACATATCTGTATCACCTGACGACAACCCATTGTCATTATGTGGTAAATCTGGGAAATCAATTAGAACAGCAAGCACCTTAACGGTTTTGTTGTTAATAATTTTTTGTTCAGTGGCAACCCCTTTGAGTATGGACGCCTGTCTTTGCTTTAAGCTACTAGAGACCAAAGCTGGTGTTTTAGCCTGTATATTCAAGCTGTTACCAAGATACTGCTTAACCGCTAGTTCTTTTTCTATATCGCTGGAGTCAGACTTAATCTCGCCACGCTTCTCAAGCCAGTACAAAATTCTTTCTTGATTAACCAAAGCAGGGTCTTTGGGTGTAATTGATTTCTCCGCTGCTTGGGCTAAAGGAGTCGTTAGCGCAAGAGCCAATAAACTATAAATAGTCGTATGTTTCATTATTACTTTCCTTTTAAACAGTTCTCATACACTGAGTTTTTCTTGTTAATGTACTCTCTAATAACAGCTTCTCGCTGTTTTTTATCCATGTCTTCGGTGATCAAGCCCTTTTCAATAAGCATGGGTTCAAGTACCCAGATATCTTTAACAGGAGGCGGTGCGCTACAGATGGGCGGCACAGGGCCTTTGTGAGGATTAAATTGTGAATCAGAGTCACTCTCTGCTTGGGATTGTTCCTTACACCCAACTAATGATATAGACAACAAAGCACAAGCCAGCAATTGATATAAGCGCATTAGGATTCCACCGAAACAAACAGCCATCTATTAAAAACCAGCCAGCTTTATTCATCAAGCAGGTTTACCAAACTCAGAAGATTGGATACAAATGCATACAGTTGTATTACTTTTAGAGAATTTTGCGCGAAAATTGCTGCAGAAAAGAAAAAGCCCTTGCGAAAACAAGGGCTTTGATGTGGTACCAGAGGCCGGACTCGAACCGGCACGCTTTTAAGGGCGCGGGATTTTGAATCCCGTGTGTCTACCAATTTCACCACTCTGGCTTTAAACCTGATTGTAGCTTAGGAGCTAACCTAAAGCATTTTGTAGCGCTTCGCGCTACTCCCGTGTGCACCGATGGCACTCCCGACTCCGTCGGTCGTCATACCAATTTCACCACTCTGGCTTTAAACCTGATTGTAGCTTAGGAGCTAACCTAAAGCATTTTGTAGCGCTTCGCGCTACTCCCGTGTGCACCGAGGGCACTCCCGACTCCATCGGTCGTCGTACCAATTTCACCACTCTGGCTTTAAACTTTTTATTGAGACAAGACCTCAAAAGTGAGGCGCATTATAAACCAATAACCTGCTTTTGCAAGAGCTTACAGCGCCATTTTTAGTGGTTTATGAAGACTGGCTTTTGTCGGCCAGTCGTTGCTTTTCCTGCTCAATAAATTGTTCGATTTGGGTTTCGAGTACGCTTAGAGGAATTGAGCCATTTGCTAGCACAGCATCGTGGAATTTTCGGATATCAAAGTCTGGGCCAAGTTCTTTCTCTGCTTTGGCTCGTAACTCCAGGATTTTCAATTCGCCTAATTTATAAGACAAGGCTTGCGCTGGCCAGCTGATATAGCGGTCAATTTCGGTACGTACGTTGTGAGTTGAGAGCGCGGTATTTTCTTCCATCATTTTAATGGCCTGTTCGCGTGTCCAGCCTTTGGTATGCATGCCGGTATCCACAACCAGGCGAATAGCACGCCACATTTCATAGGTCAGGCGTCCGAAGTTACTGTACGGGTCTTGATAAAAACCTGCTTCAAGGCCCAGTTTTTCGCTGTATAAGCCCCAGCCTTCGCCAAAGGCTGAAATATAGGTGTTCTGGCGGAAGTTGGGCAAGTGCTCCAATTCTTTGGCTAAAGCGGTCTGAAGATGATGGCCAGGCACGGCTTCGTGCAAGGTAAGCGCTTCAAGGTTATACAAAGGACGCTTGTCCAAGGCGTAGGTATTGACCCAATATTCGCCTGCGCGGGTGCTGTCTAATGGTGCTCCTGAGTAGCGACCGGTTGTGTATTTCGGAGCAATAGCTTCTGGAACAGGCACAACGCCATAAGGCTGGCGCGGCAACTTACCAAAGAACTGCGGCAACTTATGATCCATACGCTTTGCAATATATGATGCTTCTTTAATCAGCTCTTCGGGGGTTTTGGCGTAGAACTGCGGATCGGTGCGCAAAAAGTCTAGAAACTCGGCAAAAGTCCCTTCAAAACCACTGTCTTTTATGACCTGCTCCATTTCAGCACGAATACGCTTTACCTCTGACAAACCAATTTGATGGATCTCATCTGGCGTCAGATCAAGCGTCGTATAGAGCTTTAGCTGGTTCTGGTAGTAAGCTTTGCCGTCTGGAAAGTCATACGCGGCAATGGTTTTCTTGGCATTTGGATAATATTCTTGTTCAAAGAATTTCAGGTAGTTTTGATATTCTGGCACCACTACCTGGCCGATTACTGTCGTCGCCTGCTTCACCAATTCTTTTTTCTGCTCTTCGGTAAAGTGTTTCGGGAAATTATTGAAGGGAGCAAACCAGGCAGTTTCACTGGCATTATCTTTAATGTAGGCCTTGATGCCGTCGCTATAACCTTCCAGCACAGCTTTCGGTACGCTAAAACCTCGCGCCTGACCTGCTTGCATGTTACTGATATTCTGCTGGAAGAAGCCAGGAATTTGCGTCAACAAAGCCAGGTAGTTTTCGTAGTCCTCATAGGTTCGCAGACTGACTCGCTGCGCCAGACCAGCTGCTTCCACATGGAAGCCCCACTCAGAATTAAGCGGCATCTGGTAAGTTTTAAAATCAATCTCCGCGACCTGTTGTTCAAGCTGCGACTTCATCATGTCATAACTGATTTGGTCCTCGGCAGAAAGGTCAGACCGCTTAATACTGCTCAACTCATCCAGCAGCTCTTGCAACTCCTGCTTGCGTACCTGATAAGCTTCGGGGCTGACATCACGCAGTTTGCCTTTGGCCGACTCATCGCCACGACTGGCAGCCCATAAAGGATTCTGCTTAAGACTGTACTCTTCAACCTTGTCGAAAAATTCATGCAACCACTGGGTATAATCTTCGCCTGCATTGGCAGTGATGCTGCTAACCAGCAGGCTGCTGGAAATTATGCTCGAAATAAAAAGCGCTTTGACTAGTTTCATTATTGTCACCAAAGAAATGTTCGTGAGCCTTTTATAGCAAGATTTAGCTGCTTGATAAAGCAGATGCTGTTACCGAATGTTTCGTATGGAGTCGAAGTGCGGCTTTTGTTAAACTAGCGCCACTTTATAAGCTGCGCAGAAAAACCATGTCTGAACAGACTGCCTCTAAACAACTGGTCACCACCCCCGCCCCATTAACTAAAAAGTTAGGAGCATGGCTTTATGATGCTTTGATCTGTGTCGCTATCTGGTTTTTGTGGGGGCTTTTCACTTTTCCATTGATCCGCTGGTTATTGGGCGTTGATGATATCTATACTGGGCAGGACACGCTCCTCTACAAAATTTACTCCGTTCTTCCAGCTTTATTAATACTCTTTTACTTTGTCGGCTCTCACGTCCGCTTCGGCCAGACTGTCGGCATGAGCTCCTGGAAATTGATGCTGGTACAAAAAGATGGCAAGCCAGTCACTTTTGGCCAGGCCTTGCTGCGAGACATTACCGCTGTATTGGGTATTGGCATGCTATTCAGCCTGTTCAACTCGAAAAAACTGGGCTGGCACGACATAATCAGCGGCACTCGCGTTGTCGCACTTCCTGACAAACAAAAAGACTAACTACGCTCGTAACGCAACACCTGTCCTTTGTAGTTATTAGCCATTGCATCATTTGGAATGGCTGCGGTCTGGGTATGCTGATAGCCCAACTCAACCATTTTGCGACTAAATTTCGCATGGTGGCCGCGGCCCGGATCAATCAAGATGACTTCACACTGCGGCTTGGCATGTTGATCAATAAAGTCTGACAAAAGCTCAACATGCTCCACCTCATACAACAAATCACTACCGATTATCAGATCGAACTGCCCTATTCCGCTGTCGTCATCAGCCCAGCCGGTTCGAACAAATGGGATAACCTGATCGTTGTTTAATAAGGCATTGGTATTCAGAAAATTTTCAACTTCCGGGTGATAGTCGGTGGCGGTAATATCTGCCTGGCGTTTATTGAGAACCAGGCTAGCCAGCCCGATACCGCAGCCCACTTCTAGAATACGCTTACCCTGAATATCAAAGTCATGCATGAGGTCCGCTAATACACGACTGGAGTCCCAGACCACGCCAAAGATTGGCCAAGAGGCAGAACTGATGCCGAGCTTTTCGGCGACTTGATAGCGGTCAGAAAATTGTTGTTTATCTCGCAGCGTGCGCAGATGGATATCCAGTTCACCACGATCACCAAACTCAATGGTTTGGTAGCGAAAACGTAAGGAAGGCATAATGATAAGCTCGGTTATAGGGTCTGAAGTGCAATACAACCGAACCTGATATGGCAGCGCCAAAGCGAGTATTTTACTCGATTCTTAGCCTGATGACGATTAAAAGAAGCTGCAACTGCTCGGTTTAAGCCACATCAACCTGCCCGTCGCAACATATACCAGGCACCAGCGGCAAAAATGGCGGGCGGTAAAATTGCTCCGAATATTGCTGGCATACCGAACACCAGACTGACCGGGCCGAAGGTTCTCACAGCAAAGAAATAAGCCATGCCGGTTAAAACACCCACTAAAACTCTGGCGCCCATGGAAACGCTACGCATTGGCCCGAACACAAAAGAAGCGGCCAACACAATCATGATGGCAGTACTGATTGGCTGAATAAGCTTGCGCCAGAACGCCAGATCATAGGTTTGAGTTTCCAACCCATTATTGGCTAGATACTGCCGATAATTATAAAGGCTGACAATATCCAGAGTTTCAGGGTCATCGCTGAGCACCGTTAAATTGTCCATCTGAATATTGGTTTGCCACTCCATTGCATCAAAGCGCTCTCGCTCAACATGATCGGCGAAGATAGTAGTTTTGTAGCCATTTTTCAGCTGCCATACATTATCATCCAACAAAGCGCTTGAAGCATGTATCACCGACTGCAAAGTCTGGCTTTGATTGAACTGATAAATCGAGACACCATCCATTCGGTCACTGCCAATCACGTCTTTCACATGCACCATCTTGCCGCCATCTTTAACCCAGACACCCTGCTCCCCCTTAACCAGCTGATCTCCGAGAATGGCACGGTTGCGAATATCTTCAGCCATACGGGTGGTCTTCGGTGATACATACTCACCAAGAAAAATGGCAAAGGCGATCAGGATCAGACCATAGCTGAGTGCCGAACCGACAATCTGCATGGTGGTCTTGCCGGCAGCCCGCATAACCGTTAACTCACTGCGCGAAGCCAGCAAACCCAGTCCAGCAATTGAGCCGATCAGAATTGCCATCGGGAAAAATTCATAAATGTACTGCGGTGCCAGCAATAATGAATAAGCCAGACCATCAACAAATTGATAGCTACCCTTGCCAAAATCCCCACTTTCGTCAATCAGAGCAAACAGAACCCGAATGACCGACAGGGCCAATAAGGTAATCAGCGATGTCGCCAAAATCGTTTTGCCAATATAGAAGCGCAATATATTCACGAGCTGGCCCCCCCATTATCGGCTTGCTGCTTTGCTTTAACCGTATTGGCCCGTCCGTGCAGATAAAGTAATCGCGCTGCCAATAATGACATCACCAGATAGATAGGGATAAAGCCCAGCCAACCGGGAATCTTTTCATCTTCCAGCGCACGTCGTACAACCACAATCAAGACGATATAACCGATATAGACCATTAGCGCCGGCAACATCTTGGCAAACTTTCCTTCGCGCGGTCGCACACGACTTAACGGAATGGCGAGGAACATAAATAGTGGAACTGAGATGGGAACGGCCAGTCGCCAATGAAGCTCAGCCCAACTGGCACCATCAGCGGTATCCCAAAGTTCAGATGTGGCAGTTGCGCTGATTTTGCGACGTGAGACAATGCTACGCTCAGCATCGAGTCGAGCAAAATAGCTCTCAAAGCGCGTTATTTTGCTGATTTGCTGGTTTTCATCCAGTTCATAAACGTGCCCATCATTAAGCTGCAAAAAATTCTTATCAATGGACTCGTCATAAAAACGCTCGGCACTTTGTGCTGAAATGATTCGAGTGTTGGGATTGGTTTCGGTGGGCATTTCAGCCAGAAAGAAATTACCCAACTGAGTGGGGCGTTCTGACGAATCGGCATAGACCACGCCCTGCCCCTCCTGAAAGACCTGAAAGTGACCCGGCGTCAACATGCTAAGTTCCAACTTGCTGGCATGCTCATCACGTATTTGGTAGGTCAGCTCATTGGCCTGCGGTGATAACCACAGGGTTACGGCTCCGCCAATTGCAGCAATAATCAATGCAGCAGGCATCAGCATTTTTATCAGGAACTGCTCGCTAACTCCGACGGAGCGCAATACGGCCATTTCACTGTCGACATATAAACGGCTGAAAGCCAGTAAACAACCAAGGAAAAAAGCCAGAGGCAATAAGAAACCAATCAGAACGGGGCTATATAAACCGACCATCTGCCAGACCATGGCACCGGAAATATCACCCGCTGCCGCCTGCGCCAGATATTTCACGATGCGCTGGCTCATAAAAATGGCAAACAGCACACCCAAAATAGCAGTGGTGCTGGTTAACACTTCGCGATTTAGATAACGACTTAAAATCAAAGGAAATCCTTGGTTTTACTGGCTTTTTAATACCAGTTTGCAGACAACGCTAAGCTGGTATTAATTCTCATATCGGTTAAACTATGGCGCATTATAAACCAAAATCAACGATTTGCAGGTGATCTATGGAACTCTTTGTAAAAAGTGGCAGTCCCGAAAAACAAAAAACTGGCTGTCTGATTGTTGGCGTATTTGAGTCGCGTAAACTATCCGCTCAGGCGCAACATATTGACGAAATCAGCGATGGCTATATCAGCGCCATCGTTCGTCGCGGCGACATGGAAGGCAAGTTTGGCCAGACACTTTTATTGCATAACGTTCCGCACACCAGTTGTGAGCGCGTTTTATTGGTCGGCTGTGGTAAAGAGCGAGAGTTTGACGGCTCTCAATATAAAAAATTATCCAGCAAAACCATCAAATTTCTTCACGAAACAGGGACAACTGACGCTATCAGTTGCCTACCGTTATTAAATGTTAAAGGTCAGGATTTATATTGGAAAGTCCGCTTCGCGGTTGAAGCTGCCAACGATAGTCTTTATCAGTTTGAAGAGCTGAAAAGCAAAAAGTCTGAAACACGACGCCCGCTACGCAAGATCACATTATTCGTCGAGTCACGCGCTGATCTGCCTGAAGGTGAAAAAGCCATTTCACACGCCATGGCTATCAGCAAAGGTCAGTCATTAACCAAAGACCTGGCCAACCTGCCTGGCAATATCTGTAACCCAACCTATCTTGCTAAGCGTGCCGAAGAGCTCGCCAAGCATTACGATGCCATGAAGACGACCATTCTGGATGAGTCTGAACTGGCAGACATGGGAGCTGGTGCATTTGTTTCAGTTTCCCAGGGTTCCGACCAACCTGGTAAATTGATTTGTATGGAGTATATGGCTGGCGGCAAAGATGAAAAGCCAGTGGTATTTGTTGGTAAAGGTATTACTTTCGATACCGGCGGCATTTCAATCAAGCCATCAGCATCCATGGATGAAATGAAGTTTGATATGGGCGGTGCAGCGTCGGTATTTGGTGTGATGCAGGCGATCGCGGAAATGAACCTGCCGGTCAATGTGGTAGGCGTTGTTGCAGCAGCTGAGAACATGCCAAGTGGGCGCGCAACTCGTCCAGGGGATGTAGTCACATCTCTATCAGGCCAGACAATCGAAATTTTAAACACTGATGCAGAAGGCCGCTTGGTATTGTGTGATGCACTGACCTATATTGAGCGCTACGATCCAGACATCGTCATTGATATCGCAACCTTGACGGGTGCAGTGATTATTGCATTGGGCCATGAAGCTTCCGGAATGATGAGCAACCACAATGGTCTGGCTAATGAAATCGAGTCAGCCAGTGAAATTACTAATGACCGCGTGTGGCGCCTACCAATCTGGGAAGAATACCATCAGCAGCTCAAGAGCAACGTCGCAGACTTTACCAACCTTGGTGGTCGCGCAGCGGGCTCAATTACAGCGGCATGTTTCCTGGCAAAATTTACTAAGAAATATCGCTGGGCGCATCTTGATATCGCAGGTACAGCCTGGAACAGTGGCGCTAAAAAAGGCGCGACCGGCCGACCCGTACCTTTACTATCACAAATTGTTCTTAACCGAATCAAGTAACTATGACGCAGGTCGAGTTCCATATTCTGGAAAGCCAACCAGGCGAAGAGGCTTATCTTCGCCTGGTTGGTCAATGTGTTAAAAGCCTCTACAAACAAGGCCGCAAAGTCTATATCCACGCACACGATCAGGCACAGGCCCATGCGGTCGATGAGTATCTATGGGCTTTAGACTTAAACGAATTTATACCTCACAATCTGGTTGGCGAAGGGCCGGCAAAAGCCCCTCCCGTGCAAATTGGTTTTAACCAGCCGCCTGAAGAACAACACGACTGTCTGATCAATCTTTCGCGTGACGTGCAACCTTTTTTCAGTTATTTTCTCAAGTGCTATGAGATAGTGCCTAATCAGGAAGAACACAAAGAAAGTGCCCGAGAGCGCTACAAGTTTTACCGTGGACACGGTTATCCATTGCAACATAAAAAGCATTAATTTTTTATCTTTTAATAAAATTAATAATAATTTTAATAGCTTAGGCGAGAACTATTGTATGAATGGGTTTACCCGATACGCCCTGAAAAATTTAAAAAGTACAGGAAGCATTGCTCCGAGCTCTCGCTTTCTGGCTAAGAAAATTGCTAAAAACATCTCCCCTTCTGCCAAGACCTTGATTGAATTGGGCGCTGGCGATGGCGTGATTACTCGCCACTTGCTGGCAACAATGGCTCCTGATGCTCAATTGACAGCCTATGAGCTATCAGACCAACTACTGCCTCTACTGCAGGGGATTCAACATCCTGGCTTTAGCATCAACAATCATTCCGCGCTTGAGCTAACTAATGATTTTGCCGCAGACAGTGTCGATTTTGTGCTTTCCTGTCTGCCAATTGCTCTGTTCGATGAAAAAATGAAGCGCGACCTTTTACAACAGATCCATCAGGTTCTGTCACCGAATGGCCTATTCGTGCAATATCAGTATCTGCCCAAGGATCGAAAGCTGATCAGAGAGTATTTCCCCGAAACCAAATCTAAATGGACTGCACTCAATATTCCGCCCTCATTCGTCTATATCGCCAAACCGGCAAAATAACCTCTCATGCCTAGGATTTGTTAGCACAAAAGCGGCAGGAAAGTTCAACAAATCCTAGATATCTAAGCCATAGACGCTATAATTCAGGGCTTC
>NZ_JABURJ010000142.1 GCF_014762745.1 Kangiella sp. | reverse complement strand
ACTGGTACGACTTGTGTTCAAGAAAAAGTCTGCTAATGTAGCAATGGTTACAAGATTTGCTAACAATAATGTTGATTAAACACAAGATATACGTAACACACAACATCAATACAAATGGGGGTAATCTATGAAAATCGGTACTTTAGCTTTTTTAGCCGGCCTGGTCATCGCAGTCATCGGAGCGTTCGTTAATGTCGAATGGTTTCCGTGGGTATTGGCAGCGTTGGGATTAGTTGTTGGCTTTTTGAATATTTCAGGTGGTGAGACTCGTCGCTTCCTGATTGCAGCGATTGCTTTTATGATGTCAGCATACTCATTGGATTCATTACCAATGGTTGGCGAAATGATTGGCAATATTATGCATAATATTGGTTACTTCGTAGGTTCGGCTGCTTTGTTGGTCGCTATCAAAGCGCTATTTGAACTCAGCAAAGACTAGTTTGTTGACTCGAGTTACACCTAATTGGTTTTATAATAGTAATAATTGTACATAACTTTGAACGACCCAGACGGGTCGTTTTTTTATGAGTTTCCCTGTCAAGTAATTTATTCTAACTAATTCAAATATAAAGAAATGGTAAGTCAAATTTGCATTAATCTGTTTAAAATATAAGCAGTTGATTTTTGGTGTTTGTATCAAAATGTATCAAATCACGCGTACAAAATTCATACAAAAAGTAATGCGGATCTGACTCGATCTTTTATTTGTTTCTGTGATACAGTTCGCAAAACTCGACTCCACAGAGGTTATCTCCCATGACATTTTTGAAAAGAACTGCTTTGACCGTAGGTTTGTTACCAGCATTTATGCTTGCACCAGCAGCTAATTCAGCTTCATTAGACGTTGATGTAGACATTTCTCTACCGAACGTTGTAATTCTATATGGTTATACAGACATTGACTTGACCATGACTGCTGATCAGTTTGGTCCTCTACTTGATTCAAATTGTACTGCGGATGACTGTTCTGTTGCAGATACTAACCCTAAGTCAGGTGTTTTAGACGGCGGTACAGTCGACTTGGCATTTACTAACAATGCTGCAGGCACTAATCCAACAATTACATTGGACAACAGCTGGGGTGTTCGTAGCTTTGGTTACACTGCGTTGACTCCGACTATTACAGATAATGGTAGTGATGCACCAGTTGGCAATCTTGCTATTGAGCAAATCACTACACCTTCTGCTTCACTGCAAACTGGTTCTGTATCATTTGATTTAGACTTGTCGCAAATCAGCACGAATAACGTGCGTGCTAGCTACACAATCACTGTAGTAGGCTCTTAATATCGAGTTTGCAGGTCTATTCAAATGTTTGCCTGTGCAAAAAAGCCGAGCATGAGTTGTTCGGCTTTTTTTGTCTTAAGCCTGATAACATCGCTCAGTCTGTTGGGCGCTGGTAAAGCCGATGCTGCTCAGCAGGAAACTGCTCGTTGTGAATCCTCGCGCTTATCCATTCAGCTTAGACGCGGTGATCTAGCAGGTACCGGTAATAATAATTCTTCACAATCCATTGGTATCAATACTACCAAAACTGGTCAGGTGACCATTGGCACGCCAATCGATCTCAACATTGCTGCCGATGTTAACAGTACCTTTAATGGGATTGTAACAACTGACACCAGTGATTGGGTCTGGAGAGCGACATCTACCAGTGGTGGTGGATTTAAAGGTTTCCTGACAGCACAGTTTGTATTTAGTGGTTTGGCGATTGGCGACAACAAAATCTGTAGTGGGTCAAACTCATGTCTAACGGTTACCAATGTCGAAAGCATTGTAACTAATCTGGAATACAAGCAAGGAAGCGGCAAGCTAATATCTGCAGAGGGCAGAGTGCGACTAACTGTAGATGTAAGCCAGGCGAATGAATCGGGTAATTATCGCTCCAATATGTCAGTCAGTATTTATGATAATTGGAACGGTAACCAAGCGCTGATAGACTGTATTTAATCCTCCAAACCCAAGAGCCCGGTATGAGTTATTTAAACAACAAAAGTTATAGTTTTAAAGTCGCGCTTTTATTATTGGCTGCTTTATTGTTTACCGATGAAGTTAGTGCTGCACAAAATCTAGAGCCAAAACTGGCTATCTCACCTTCGCGAATAGAAATATCACCAGAGAAAAAAGCGAACGAAAGCATTACAGTTTTGAATCTAGGAAGTAAACCGATGCAGGTTGAAGTCTATGTGCAAAATTGGGACTTTGATGCCAATAACAATTACCGAGCACTGCCTCCTAATGAGCAAAGTCTAGACCAGTGGCTGATTATTAATCCGGTACGTTTAACCATTCCAGCAAAAAGCCAACAAACTGTTCGTCTGGCGGTGCGTCCCAGAGTCGAACCTGAACCGGGAGAGCACCGTGCAATGGTCTTTTTTCGCCAGTTAAACGAAGATGGCAAGGGGTTTAACTTTAAGTTTAATGTTGGTGTTCCTATCTACGCCTATTTCGGTGACGTAAAGCGCAAAGCTGATGTGCTGGGGATGGAGTTTGATCCTATCAAGTTACAGTTTGTATTTGATATTGCCAGCAAAGGTAATTCTTATGTACGCCCTGAGGGGGTCTTTGTAGCCATGAAAGCTACGGATGCCGGTTCGGATGCTGACATATTGAAAAGATTAGATTTAGAGAAAATGACCGTTGATGGGCTGGGAGCTCTTGCCAGCGGCAAGCTTTCGGCTAAACCTGTGTTTGCCGGCACACGTCGTCAAGTCACTTCTCCTGTGCCGATTAAAGAAATATTAAATGAACCCTATGTAGTTGCTATTAAGGTTACATTGGCTGGACAGACATTTTCAGAAGTTTATCGCATTAACATTGGGGAATAAGTTCTACATTGAAAGCTACTTTATGGACAAAGTTCATTTTGTCAGGCGCGCTATTGTGCGTGCCTTCGGTGGCCTATTCTCAAAGCAAAAGTAATTCCTTTCTAGATAAAGCCAAAGATCCATTGGAGCTACACCGTCCGGTAGAGGTCCAGAACGCCTTATTTGATGCTGCTAGCTCCGGTCAGGGCGGTGGACGAGCTTATGGTTTCCGAAAAATATTGGTCGGACTTGAAGTTAACAATAAGGAAGTTCTGGTACTGGATATTGTCCAGACCGAAAGTGACTATCTCGTTCCAATTAAAGAAGTATTTCCAGTTATACAGGCAACCTATACCTTAGAGCACGGTGTTTTGACCATTCGGGTGCCGGGTAGTGAGGTTGAAATGTCATCGCGGGTAACCTATCGCATTGATGGGGAGTTGTGGGCATCGCTTGGTACTTTGAATGAATATTTGAAGGTGAATGCGCGTTTTGACCCAGCAAAATATGCAGTGACATTTTTACCGCCGTGGCAGGAAGAAACTAAAAAACAGGACGCTCCTGCTGAGACTTTAGACGTTGAGTATGGCCCCGATCCTTTCAGCCTA
The DNA here is from genome assembly GCF_014762745.1 of Kangiella sp. Lineage (GTDB taxonomy): Bacteria > Pseudomonadota > Gammaproteobacteria > Enterobacterales > Kangiellaceae > Kangiella. The sequence continues at coordinate 2,480 of NZ_JABURJ010000142.1, read as the reverse complement.
CGGCAGATTCGTTTATCGCACGAAGCTCTGGGCGTAGAACGGGACGACGAAGCACTGGAGTTTGATGTCATCTCTGAGCGGAGTGAGCTGGTTGCAACCGGTTCTGCTTTTGAAGGCTCCTGGCTAATCGATGCTGAAAAACTCAATGATGAAAGTTGGAAGATGGATGACTATTTCTGGACAAAACGGAGCGATCATCATCAGTGGCTTATTGGTAAACAGACGGTCAGTCCATCGGTCATCTCACCAGCAGTGACCCTGACAGGTGGGCAATATTTCTACAGTAATCAGGCAATACCCTATAACGCTTATCAGGACATATCTCAGTCGAGCTTCTTTCGTGAGCTTGGTAATTCCGTGCAGCGTATTCGTGGTACTGCCGAGCCGGGCGCCATTGCTGAACTCTATGTAAATAATCAATTGGTTGGTGAAACTTTTGTCCGCCTTGATGGTACCTACGATTTTGGTGAGTTCAGAACCGAATCGAGCCTTTTTAATGAAATTGAAGTAGTCATTCTGGATCCGGTTAATCGGGCTGAACTGGAAAGACAGCTTAAAACCCGAGCCAGCTCGGATTACTTGCTGAATGAAGGACAGGTGGTTACCAGTGTCGCCCTGGGCAGGAAAGGCAATTGGCTTGATCCGGATTATCGGGATGATGGCGAGGCAGGGATGTTTTTATACCGCTATGGTATTTCTGATAGTACGACCATAGAGGCCGGATACTTGCTGGATGATACTTCAGTAACTACTACGGGGTTGGTGTCATCTCTGGGCAATAACTTTGTAGGGGCTTTGCGTGTTGCTGATCGAAATGACGCGACGGCAACTCAGTTAGAGCTGGATGGCTTTGGCAAGAACTGGCGTATGGCAACTTATGTACGTCAGGAAGAGGCGGGTTATGTTGAGGGTAGGGGCGAGCAAACTACCTCAGCCAACGGCTATTATTATTATACACCGGATCCGTCGCTAAGATTAGAGCTACTTGGTCGTTACCAGGAAACTGGCAGCGAGGTAAGCTACATAAAGCCAGGTATATTTTACAGTCCTACCAATAGTTTTTCTGTAGGGACACGCCCTGATGCGGACGGTGATTATCGCACAGAGCTTTTCTATCGCCCTTCTCAGGATGCTCGCTTCCGGATAACCCACAAGTCAGAGGAGCAAACCGGGCGTTTTGAGTGGAATGCTTCGGATAACGTGAATGGCTATATGTCTGGCCGAATGTACAAGGATACAATCGACGAGAGAACGTATGAAAATACGATTATCGAGAAAGCCGTCGGATTTTATTGGTATCCGGATAGTTGGACCGATTATCAACAATTCAGATTTGAGTTAAATCATTCGAATGAATACGGGGTAGGTGTGTTCACGGAATACAGAACTCAGTTGATGCCCGGGGTTTACTTCGATTTACGATTACGTGATGCTGATCCTCAGTTTGATGGTGGTCTTTCGGCATTTGCCAGAATCTCCATGGACTTCGCAGTGGCTAAAGGTAGCCTGGTGCCCAGCAGCAATCGGCTTGCCTATAATACTGCTGGGACTATTGCCGGCACTTTGAAAACCGATGGTGATTGCTCTCAGTTGGAGCATGTCAGTGTACTATTGAATGGTGTGGCCTATAAGGTGCCTGTCAAGGCCTGCACTTTCTATCTGGATTATGTCACACCGGGACTTTATAAAATTATGCTGGATGGCGAGTTCATGCCGATTGATATGGTGCCGGATGATGACAGTCATGTCATAAAAGTGGCGCCATCTTCGGTTACTCACGTTGAGTTCGAAGTTAAGTCTGAATATAGCGCCATGGGGCAGCTGCAATCAGCAAATGGGCAGGCCTTGTCCAATGTTAGATTGACGCTGTTTAATGAAAAGGGCGAAGTTATGACCGAAACCTTAACCGATCAGTTTGGCTATTACAGAGTTGATGGGCTGGTAAATGGTCACTATACCGTTAGTGTGGTTGGTATTGGCGGGCAAAAATTAGCCGAGCGCAGCTTCACCATTGATGGGGATTTCCTGTTTGGGGTCGATGTTGTGATGCCGCCGTCATTACCCAGACAGTAAGGAATTGACCGATAAATCAGGCCTTGAGGCTTGATCTGAATGGTCTGTAAGCGTATGATCGCGCTTCTTCAAATCTTGAGTGGTGTTTGGCGCAGAAATTGAACTGTTGCCCAAATGGCGACTCGCAACAAGAGAGCACTATTATGAAACAAGGTATTCATCCAGATTATAAAACTGTAACTGCTACTTGCAGCTGCGGTAATGTTATCGAAGTTGGTTCGACAGGTTCTGATATCAACCTGGACGTATGTTCAGCATGCCACCCATTCTATACTGGTAAACAGAAGATTGTTGATTCAGGTGGCCGTGTAGATCGTTTCCGTAAGCGTTTCGGTAGCCGTAAATTAAAGTAGGGGCTGATCCAGATAACTATAATTTAGTATTATCTGGAAATGAAGAAAAGTAAA
>NZ_JABURJ010000035.1 GCF_014762745.1 Kangiella sp. | reverse complement strand
AAAAAAGCTATGGCAGAATTCGCACAAAGTGATACAGCATCGGCACAATTAGGCACTTTATTTGTGGTTGCCACGCCAATTGGCAATATCGAAGACATATCTGCACGGGCCATTCGCACGCTTAGAGATGCTGATCTAATCTGCGCCGAAGATACGCGTCATAGCCAGCGGCTAATGCAACATTATCAAATAAATACGCCAATGATGTCTTTGCATGAGCACAATGAAATGGCTCGCATTGAGCAAATCTCTGACAAGCTCAGGCAGAAGCAGACCATAGCATTGATTTCAGACGCTGGTACTCCTTTAATTTCAGATCCGGGATTTAAACTGGTGCGTGAGCTAAGAAAACAGGGATTCAGGGTCAGTCCGGTCCCCGGTCCCAGCGCTATTATTTCAGCTCTTAGCGTTGCTGGCCTTGCTACCGATAGTTTTAGTTTCTGGGGTTTTTTGCCGGCAAAATCCTCTGGCCGCAAACAGGCTTTCAATGATTTGTCACAGAACAGGGAAACCTTGGTGTTTTATGAGTCATCGCATCGCATTCTGGAGTCTTTAAAAGACTTGTACGAGATACTGGGCGATAGGGAGTTAGTGATTGCTCGCGAGCTGACCAAGACCTTTGAAACGGTTCTTTCAGGCATGGCTTCAAGTCTGATTGAGAAGGTGGCAGAGGATCTTGATCAGCAGAAAGGTGAATTTGTAGTGATGGTCGCTGGTGCTGATGATAAGCTCGCAGCAATGGATCTCGCCACTGAAAAGCTGATGCTGGCGCTTTTGGAAGAATTACCACCCAATAAGGCTGCTAAAATTGCCGCTCAGGTGTCAGGTCTAAAGAAAAAAACCTTATATCAATGGGCGCTGGAGCAAAAAGCGTAAAACAGATTTGTGTCACCTTCTAGTCTTGAATCAAGTCTTATTAGGTAACGAAAAGTTCTTAGCCAAGAATTTATTGAGAACTAGCCGAACTGGAGTTATTTATGAAATATTTAAAATCAGCAGTAGCCGCTTTATTGGTGCTTCCTGTTTTTGCGTTTGCCGGTGAGGTTAAAGTGAGCTGGGGTGAGTTTGATGACTTTATCGACGTTAGGCCAGCCGCTGAAACTAAATCAGCATTCTATAAGCGTGTGAAAACAAGTCTGGAAAAGTCATTTACAGAACTTGGTGAAAAATTGCCTGAGGGAACTGTGTTTGAGTTTCGTATTACCGATCTCGATCTGGCTGGTGATGTCCGATATGGCGGAATTCGCGAGTATCGCCTGGTAGAAAGAATCTACTTCCCAAAAATGAAGTTCGATTATCAGCTGGTTGATGCAGAAGGCAAGATTTTGAAAGAAGGTTCAGAATCTTTAAAAGATATGAACTTCCTGGATCGGATTCGGACACCTGCACAGTATCGCAAGGATGGTTTTTATTATGAAAAGTACATGTTCGAGCAGTGGTTTGAAGAGAATATCGAGAGTCAGTTTAAATAAGAGTTTGCTAAATCCGCGATTATAGGCAGGCCAATGAGCCTGCCTTTTTATTTTTGCTTGCTTTTTCAGCGGTGAAGACTAAACTTGCTCACAAGCTGGCCAGACAGTCGCTGCCTGCCTTTTGGCAGGGAGAGGAAAGTCCGGACTTCACAGAGCAGGGTGCCAGGTAACGCCTGGGCGGCGCAAGCCGACGGCAAGTGCAACAGAAAGTATACCGCCGATGGAATCGCAAGATTCACAGGTAAGGTTGAAATGGTGCGGTAAGAGCGCACCGCACTGCTGGCAACAGTATGTGGCGAGGTAAACCCCACCCGAAGCAAGACCAAATAGGGTTCCGTATGGCGTGGCTCGCGTTGGAACCGGGTAGGTTGCTTGAGCCATGGAGTGATCCATGGCCTAGACGAATGACTGTCCTAGACAGAATCCGGCTTACCGGCCAGCTTATTTTTTTACTACATCATTAACTCTTAACATTTCAGTATTAGTCATTCGAACGAAATGACTGTCCAAGACACACTCTTCACAAGAGAAGCGGCTTATCGGCCAGCTTATTTTTTTACTACATCATTAACTCTTAACATTTCAGTATTAGTCATTCGAACGAAATGACTGTCCAAGACACACTCTTCACAAGAGAAGCGGCTTACCGGGAAGCTTATTTTTTTCGTAATACACTCTACCTTCTGAAGTTTAAGTCATTTGTAGGGATAACTCATGAGTTGTCCGTACAATCCTACGCTTTCTAGCCTCAGAAATAATTGTTGTACTTCCTCCCAAACCTACATCAACTAACCAGCTAGCGTTATACTAATTCCATGAACTCTTCTGATTTCTACATTTTGTTAGCCGATTTGATCCTTGTCGCTCATGCACTGTTCGTGGTGTTTGTGGTGGTTGGATTGGTATTGATTCTAATTGGTGGCGTTTGCTCATGGTCATGGGTGCGGAATCCCTGGTTCCGCCTGTCGCACTTAATTGCGATTGGTGTGGTGGTGATTCAGTCGTGGTTTAGTGTTATCTGCCCTTTGACCATTTGGGAAAATGCACTGCGGCAAAAGGCGGGTGAGGTTGGTTATCAAGACACCTTTATATCCCATTGGCTGGAAAACCTTCTGTATTATCAATTCCCACAATGGATGTTCGTCGTTGCTTATACTCTGTTCGGTGCTTTGATATTGGTAAGCTGGTTTTGGGTGAGGCCCAGATCATTTAGATCCAGACCATTGGGATAAAAGAGTTAGTGTAAAGGCATTTCCTATTCGTACTCCAACTCATCAAAAATAGGCGAGGGGCCAAAAACATTTGACTGGGTAATGGTGGTAAAGAGTTCGAGTGCTTTGATGCCTTTGCTAGAATTGCCTTTGCTATTTAGCCCAGGGCTCCATACCGCAATGCTGTATTGGTCTGGGTAGATGGCTACGATACCGCCGCCAACGCCACTTTTACCGGGTAGCCCAACTCTGAAAGCAAATTCTCCTGCCTCATCATAGAAGCCACAAAGCAACATGATGGAGTTGATACGTTTGGTTTCCTGAGCGGTTAATATTCTCTTGTTGTTGAGCGGGTTTTTGCCGCCATTGGCGAGGAACATAAAGGTCTGAGCAAGATCTTTGCATGACATTTCAATCGAGCAAAGATGGAAATAAAAATCCAATACTTCTTCAGCGTCGTTTTCGATATTGCCATAGGATTTCATCAGATTGATATGGGCATTATTCTTAAAACCACATTCCTTTTCAGATTCAGCAGTGGTTTTGCAGTAATCAATATCGGGGTTACCCGCCAGTGAGCGCAGAAACTTGATGAAGTCCTGATAAGGGTTTTCCAATTCGCTGATCAGAATATCGCAAATGACTATGGCGCCGGCGTTAATTAACGGATTGCGAGGGATGCCTTGTTCGTACTCAAGCTGGACTAAAGAATTAAAGGGGCTACCTGAGGGCTCTACTCCAACGCGCTTCCACAAATCGTTACCAACTAGCTTGAAGGCATAAACCAGCGACAGAACTTTGGATATACTCTGGATGGAAAATGTCTCGTCGGTATCACCATGGTGATATCTGTGTCCGTCTCTGGTCACCAGGTACATACCAAACTTATTGGGATTGGCCTTAGCCAAAGCGGGAATATAAGTCGCTACCTGGCCTATTTGGTCATAAGTTTTAAGCTCCGCAGCGATTTTTTCGAATATTTCGTTGTAGTTCATACTCGGTAGGTTTTGGTGCGTATTCCCCCAGTCTATTGAACGCCAGGCTTTCTGGCTAGCCTGGATTACCATTATATCAATAGGTTATATCAATTAAGTGGCTTCATGCTGCTTATGAATAGAGTTTTTGACCTTTGGATTGGCATAAAGCAGACACTTTTTAGCCTCAGAACCATCAATTTAGTGAATAGCTCCCTCTAACTTAAAGTAAATTCTAACTTCCCTACCTAATTTTCTGAAAAATAAGCAGTTTATTTTTACCTGTTTGTTAGTGCTGACTAACTTCGCTAAGTGTTTGTCAAATAAGGACATTTTTCACATTTTCCATGCAAATTTGCCTTGCAAAACTCATGCAAACTTCATATAGTGTAGAGAAGTGGAGAAAAGTGTCGCAAAGTGGATCGTAGGGGATCAGTGAAGATCAACGACCAATTTGCATAAAACAGCTGAAAACCGGGTAGCACTTTCGGTTTTGGCATAACGAGTCAAAAGTGGGGTTTACATAGAGCCATGTTCCGTGGAGCAACTGCAATCAATATGGACGCGAAAGGTCGCATCGCCATTCCGGCGAAGTACCGTTCGCGTTTTGAAGATGTTTGCTCCAATCAAATTGTGGTGACTATAGACCTGTTTGACCCGTGTTTATTACTTTTCCCGCTCCCCCACTGGGAACAACTCGAAGCAAAACTCGACACTTTTTCTAACACAGACCCTAACCAACGCCGTATTAAACGTATGTTACTCGGTCATGCATCAGAGCATGAAATCGATGGTAATGGACGTATTCTACTGCCTCCTGTCCTGCGTGAATACGCGCAATTGGAAAAACAATTGCTTCTAGCCGGCCAAGGCAAAACATTCCAGATCTGGAATGAAGAGAATTGGCACAAGAAGATTGAGCAGGATGTTGAAGCGTTGGCTGAGGGGCCATTGGATCCAGAAAGTTTACCTGAACTGGCGTTCTAGTTATGAGCACCGAACAAGAACACGATTCAGTCCTGCTAAATGAAGCAGTGGAGGCTTTAGTGATCGACCCGAACGGCATATATATAGATTGCACATTTGGTCGCGGCGGACACAGCCGTGCCATTTTGTCACACCTGTCACAGGAGGGTCGCTTAATTGGATTTGATAAAGATTTACAGGCCATTGCAGTGGGCGAACAACTGCAGCAGGAAGATGACCGATTCAGTATTGTGCATGAAAGCTTTTCTCTTTTAGAACAAGAGGTTAGCAAGCGTGGATGGATAGGTGAAGTAACCGGTGTCTTGATGGATTTAGGCGTTTCATCGCCACAGCTGGATCAGGCCGAGCGCGGATTCAGCTTTATGCAGGATGGGCCGCTGGATATGCGTATGGATACTACGCGTGGTCAAACCGCTGAGCAGTGGATTGCCGATACGGATGAGGAAGACATGGTGTGGACTTTCAAAAACTATGGAGAAGAGCGTTATGCCAAGCGCATCGCTCGCGCCATTGTTGAGAAAAGAGCCAAGTCACCGATTACGCGTACTAAACAGTTGGCAGACATTATTTCTGAGGCGCATCCGCGCTGGGAAAAACATAAGCACCCGGCGACTCGTTGCTTCCAGGCGATTCGTATTGCCGTAAATCGTGAACTTGATGACCTGAAAGATACTTTGGAACAGGCGTTAAACGTATTAAAAGTAGGTGGCCGCCTGGTAGCGATCAGTTTTCACTCTCTGGAAGACCGTATCGTTAAGCAGTTTATCCAGAAGCAGGAAAAGGGCCAGGATTTTCCACCTGGTTTACCGATCACGGAAGACATGATCAATCGCCGCATGAAGAAAGTAGGAAAATTCACCAAAGCTGGCGACAGTGAGCTGGAGCGTAATATTCGAGCACGAAGCGCTGTTATGCGCGTGGCGGAGAAGCTGGCATGAGCCCCGCCAAAGTAAAAGAAAAAATCAAAGAGACCAATAGCTTATGGCCTTTTTACAGTTTGATGGCAACAGTGCTGCGCCGCTTTGGAGTGATATTTTTAGGTGTTCTGGTGGTGGTTTCAGGTGTGGTGATTGCTCATCAGACGCACCAGATGCGTCAGGCAACCATAGCCCTTAAGCAATTGGAAGATGAGCAGACAGCGCTGGATCTTCAATGGCAGAAACTGAGCCTTGAGCAGAGCGCATTGTCAGAACACAGCAGAGTCGAGTCACTTGCTGAAAAACGCTTACAAATGAAGCAGTTAGATTCAAGAGACGAAGTGTTAATTACACCCTCGGTTAGAGGTAAAGAATGAAGAAAGTACAAAACCGCAAATTAAAAACAGTACCGCTTTGTACATGGCGTTATTACGTCATGATTGCGGTATTGTTGTGCGGTTTTGGTGC
>NZ_JABURJ010000002.1 GCF_014762745.1 Kangiella sp. | reverse complement strand
TAATGCCGATCAGTTAAGCACATAAAGCTTGATTTTTGGGAAGATAAGATCAAAATCCGGTGATCAGCGATCACCGGATTTTTTATGGAACTGTCAGAAGCTTTAGCTCGTATCTCGACTCACCCTTTAAGAGAATACAAAACATTAGGCGATATTCTTGAGCCTGACTTAATTCAGCAATGCCTGGACTCTAATGGCGTTGCTTCTTTACGCCGCAGGAAATTACCCATGGACTCCATGGTCTGGGCGGTAATAGGTATGGCTTTATTTCGCAATGAATCGGTTAGAAGCCTTATTAACAAGCTCGACATCGTTTTACCACAGCCTGTTAATTTTGTAGCTAGAAGTGCTATAACTCAGGCTAGAAAGAAGCTTGGAAGCGCTGTTGTTAAAGATGTTTTCCAGCGAACAGCCCAGGCTTGGCAGCAACGAGCTGAGCATCCCCACTGGTGTGGACTCAATCTCTATGGCGTTGATGGGGTTGTGTGGAGGGCGCCTGACTCACCTGAAAATGCAGCAGCCTTTGCCCGCACCAGCAACCAGAAGAGTCCTTCAGCCTACCCTCAGGTAAGGATGGTTTGTCTAATGGAGCTGAGCAGTCATTTACTGGTTGATAGCGCATTTGACTCTGTGAGCGAAAGTGAAATGACACTGGCTTCACAACTGCTCGAAGCGGTTCCCGACAACAGCCTGACCCTGTTTGATCGAGGCTTTTACTCACTAGGCCTTTTGCATGCCTGGCGGCAGGCAAAGAAGCAGGCCCACTGGCTTATTCCTTTGAGAAAAGGCACCCAGTATGAAGAACAGTATCGGCTCAGCAAATCAGACAAAATTGTCTGCCTGAAAACTACCCCGCAAGCAAAAAAGAAATGGCCGGAGTTGCCCGATAGGATAGAAGCCCGCCTGATAACGAAAGTGGTTAAGGGGCGTACGATTGAGATACTAACCTCGATGACGGACCCCAAAGCCTATCCGGGGATTGAAATCGTTGACCTGTACTCACATCGCTGGGAAATCGAGGTAGGCTATCGAGAGATGAAGCACACCTTGCTAGATAGTCGGTTTACCCTGCGTAGTCAGCTGCCAGAATTAATCATTCAAGAGCTGTGGGGAGTGCTACTGGCATACAATCTGCTGCGCTATAAAATGATTCTGATGGCGCGAACTCTGCCCGGTATCTTGCCAAACCAATTAAGCTTCCGAGAAGCATCATCATACATCATATTTAAACTCACACAGTTACCGTCATACTCACCTGGAAATATACCAGCAGCAGTTTTGGATATAGAGCGAAATGCGAAACAGTTTAAACTTGAGGCTAGGCGAGAACGCGCATATCCGCGCACTTTAAAAGTGAGTAAAAACAGATACCCAGTTAAACAATATGCCGCTCACTCGCTTAAGTGAACGGCATTA
>NZ_JABURJ010000072.1 GCF_014762745.1 Kangiella sp. | reverse complement strand
AAAAAAAGGGCATCAAATGGTGATGCCCTTTAGTTTACCTTGAAACGGCTTAATCGCCTAACGACAGCAGGGTAGCGTTACCGCCAATCGCTGCAGTGTTATTGGTGCGAGTATGCTCGGTGGCAAAGCGGTGCAGATAGAATGGGCCGCCTGCTTTTGGACCAGTACCTGACAGCCCCTGACCACCGAATGGTTGCACACCCACGGTTGCGCCAATCATGTTGCGGTTGATATAGACGTTACCGACGCGTGCACGCTTATCAATGTAAGTCGCGGTGCTTTCGTTGCGTGAATGGATACCGAGGGTCAAACCAAATCCATAGCCGTTGATCTGGTCGATGACCTGATCCAGCTCTTTAGATTTGTACTTGATAACATGCAGAATCGGGCCGAACCACTCTTGAGTCAAGTCATTGATATGATTGATAAAGAAGGCTGTTGGCGCGAGGAAGCAACCTTTCTCAAGACCTGCTGGCATAGGCGTTTCTGCAATCAGATTGCCGGTTGCGCGCAATTGCTCAACATGGCCTGCCAACTCTTCGCGAGCTACCGCATCAATAACCGGGCCAACGTCAGTTGATAAATCGGTTGGGTCGCCCAGCTTAAGTTCCTGCATCGCACCAGAAAGCACTTCCAGGATACGGTCTGCAACATCTTCCTGTACATAAAGCACACGCAAGGCAGAACAACGCTGGCCGGCACTGGTGAAGGCTGACTGAATAACATCGGCAACCACCTGCTCAGGAAGTGCAGAGCTGTCCACGATCATGGCGTTCTGACCACCGGTTTCAGCAATTAGTGGCGACAACATGCCGTCACGAGTAGCCAAAGTGCGGTTGATGGTTTGTGCCGTTGAGGTTGAACCAGTGAAGGCAACACCAGCAATGCGAATATCGGACAACACCACTTTACCGAAGGTTGAGCCACGGCAAGGCACAAACTGAAGTACGCTGGTTGGAACGCCAGCCTGATGCATCAATTGCACCGCGCGATAAGCCACCAAAGTAGTTTGATCGGCGGGCTTAGCTAGAACAGTATTACCAGCAACCAAGGCTGCTACTACCTGACCTGTGAAAATGGCCAACGGGAAGTTCCATGGGCTGATACAGGCAAATACACCACGCCCTTGAAGGTAAAGATGATTACTCTCACCTGTAGGTCCCGGAAGAGTGATTTCCTGGCCAAAATCTTTGCGCGCGTTATTGGCATAGTAGCGACAGAAGTCTACTGCTTCACGAACCTCGTCAATGCCATCTTGTAGTGTTTTACCACCGTCGCGGCTACACAAGGCTATCAATTCTGCTTCGTTTTCTTCAAACACATCGGCAATTTTCTCAAGAATTTGAGCGCGTTGTTCAACCGGTGTCATATCCCATGCAATGAAGTTCTTGTGTACGATGGTTAATGCATCTAAAGCCAACTCTTCGCTGACCTTATGGACAGTACCGATCTGATGAGTATTGTCATAAGGGCAGAACACGGCTTCTTCGTTAGTGGTAATTTCTTTACCGTCAATAATGGGCTTGGCGTGCCATTGATTGTCTAAATACTGTTGTACGTTTTGCATAAAAGGCTCGATCTGGCTGTTAATGTGGAGATTAGTACCTGCTGAGTTCACGCGGTCAGGACCATAGATATGAGGTGGCAATGGAATGCGATCATTGTGCAGCGTCGGGTAACGCTTGAGCACAAGACACGGATGCTCAACCAGGCTCATCACCGGAGTGGCTTTATCCACCAGCTGATGAACGAAGGAAGTATTGGCACCATTTTCCAATAGGCGACGCACCAGGTAAGGCAGCAAATCTTTATGGTTTCCAACTGGCGCATAAATACGGCACTTCAAACCGGGATAGCGTTCCAGTACCTTGTCATACAGAATTTCACCCATACCATGTAGACGCTGGAACTCAAAGTCACGACGTTCGCCCGCCATCTCCATAATACTGAAAACGGTTTGTGCGTTATGAGTCGCAAACTGAGGGTAGAAACTGTCTTTAGTGCTCATGATAAAGCGCGCGCAGGCAAGATACGAAACATCGGTACCGGCTTTACGGGTAAATACCGGATAGTTGCTCAGGCCTGCCTGTTGCGACCACTTGATCTCTGAATCCCAGTAAGCACCTTTAACCAGACGGATCGGAATGCGACGACCGTGTTTGCGTGCCAATGCATCCAACCAGCCTAGAACCGGCAATGCACGTTTTGAGTAGGCCTGAACCACCATGCCCAGACCAGACCAGTCCTGGCATATTTCCGAAGTATAAAGTGCTTCGAAAATATCCAGCGACAGTTCCAGACGATCGGCTTCTTCGGCATCAATGGTCACTGCAACATCCAGCTCACGTGCCTGCTTGACCAGCTTCAACAAGGTCTCAACCATTTCGGTCATGACGCGATCTTTCTGACCCACTTCATAACGCGGGTGCAGCGCTGATAGCTTGATCGAAATACTCGGTGCTAATTGGCCTTCTTTAACTTTGACCTGGCCAATTTCCTGAATCGCTTTGCTGTAGGCTTCGTAGTAACGGTGAGCATCCTGTGCGGTATATGCGGCTTCACCCAACATGTCAAATGAATGGGTATAGCCTTTCTCAACGCTTTTCGCGCCACGCTTCATGGCTTCTTTGATGCTGCGGCCAAGCACGAACTGGCGACCCATTAAACGCATCGCCTGATTCATGGCCTGGCGAATCACCGGCTCACCAAACTTGGCAATCAGCCCTTTTAATAAAGTATCAGGTTTACCGTCACCGTCCTGATCAACGTCGACGATTTTGCCGGTCAACATCAGGCCCCAGGTCGAGGCATTAACCAGAATCGATTCACTTTGACCGGTATGTTTTTTCCACTCAGCAGCGCTAAGCTTGTCACGAATCAGTGCATTAGCAACATTGGCATCAGGAATACGCAACAGCGCTTCCGCCAGACACATCAGAATCACACCCTCCTTGGTACTCAGACTGTATTGCTGCAAAAAGGCTTCAACACCTTCTCTCGACCTGCTGCTCTGGCGAATTTCTTCTACCAGTTGCGAAGCCTGATGAGTAATGATATTTACGGTTTTGTCGTCAGGAGTAGCGAGCTCTAACAATTCTTGTAAGTAGCCCGATTCATCGACAGAGTAATTTTGGGTGATAATTTCCTGCCACTCGCTCAGCGAGAGTTGCTGATAGGAATCTGACAGGATTTGACTGGCTTTAAACATTACGGCAATTACCTAATAACAATGTACTTTTACAGATCCGAGGATTGCAAAGTACCACCTGAAAACGTCAACGCCAACCGGAGCGCTGACGGCGTTTCATGCTAACGCGGGATAGTACCCAGCTGATTAGCATGCCCACTAGCAGGACTAATGCGCCTGCGTAAAACACATCGCTGTGAAAACGATCTTTTAACAGTTCGTTTTGCTGGCGAAGTTTATCCGACTCATTTTGCAGTTCGGAAACCTGTTGTTGCAGCTGATCGTTCAGCGCAATGACATTCTCTTTATCAGCGATCTGCTGTTTGGTTTGAGCCAATTCCTGTTTCAGGGCGTCATGCTCAATTTGCAGCTCTGCATATAAAGCCTGCACCGTTGGCTGATCAGTAATGTATTGGCTTTGAATCCAGCCTTCATCACCGCCTGCGGTGCGCACCTGGCTACTGTCGTTTTCAGTATCGGTGGCTAAAACTTCGATAGGGGTTCCGGCCATTAAACGACCAATGACTCGATAACGATTGGTCGGGCCGCTACGCATAATGACACCGATGTCATCGGACACATAATAGTTGCTTTGAGCGGCTGTGTTTTGAGCTGGATCAGCTGCTGGTGCAAACTGGCTTGTAGTCAGCAGTAAAAACACTAAAAGTAGACGAAACATACACTATCCTAACGGTTAAATTTTGAGCTTAATCGTAAATAAAGGGGCAAGTATATAGCAGGTCAAAGAATGGGGGAAGGGTTGTCGCTAAGACTAATGTGCAGATTGTTTCGGGTGTTTTATGAGGGTATAAAAAAAAGGCCTTAAGTCATTGAATTAATAGACTTAAGGCCGTTTTAAAGAAAGTGTTAATCAGCCCGCAAACAGGCTAATTAGTAACACTTTTTAACACTATTGCGCGGATTAGACCGTAAATAGTGCTTTAAAGATAAAGAAGAAGATCACGGATAGAATCGCACCAGCTGGTAGCGTAACAACCCATGATACAAAGATGTTGCGCACAACACCGAGATTCAGAGCTGCGATACCGCGTGCCATACCAACACCTAACACTGCGCCAACCAATGTTTGTGTGGTGGAAATTGGCAGGCCTGCACCACTGGCGATAATAACCGTTGAAGCTGCCGCCAACTCAGCCGCAAAACCGCGACTCGGAGTCAGGTGAGTAATCTTTTTGCCGATGGTGGCCATTACGCGGCTACCGAGAACAATTAGACCAATCACAATACCGATAGCACCGACCAGCAAAATGCGTGGGTCTACGGTTGCCTTGGCACCAATTTCACCGCCACTTTGAATCACACTGACAACCGCTGCCAATGGACCAATCGCGTTCGCAACGTCGTTTGAGCCGTGAGCGAAAGCCATACCACAGGCGGTTACAATCATTAAGACAGCGAATACTTTCTCAACGCTGGCAAAGTGATAGTCTTTATCGGCTTCTTCTTCCAGCTTAATTCGACTAATAAAGAGCGCGCCAATGATTGCAATAATGGCTCCCACTCCAATCGCGATAAGATAGACTTCTGCAAGGCTTAAGCTAATGTCTTTATCTTTAAAGACATGCTTTAAGCCTTTCATGATTGTTACCAGCGCAATTACAAAACCAGCCAGGAACATATAGAAAGGCACATATCGCTTAGCCATCTGGAACGGGTTGTCAGTGTTGAGAATCAGCTTTTGTACGCTGAGAACGATAAGGAAGGCGATAACACCAGCGATAAATGGTGTGACTACCCAGCTACCAACGATGGAGCCCACTTTGGCCCAGCTTACCGCGTTAACACTCACGCCAACTGCAGCAAAACCGACAATCGCACCAATGATGGAGTGAGTAGTCGAAACTGGCCAGCCAAGCCTTGAGGCTAATACCAACCAGATACCCGCTGCCAATAATGAAGACATCATGCCCAGAATCAGCAAGTCAGGCGCACCTTCAAAATATGCCGAGTCAATAATGCCTTTACGAATGGTCTGGGTCACTTCACCACCAGCCAGGTACGCACCTGCAAATTCGAAGATGGCAGCAACAAAAATGGCCTGTTTCAAGGTTAAAGCTTTGGCTCCAACCGATGTTCCCATAGCATTGGCAACATCATTGGCACCAATACCAAACGCCATTAAAAAACCAAATGCTACCGCTATCCAGATAAAAGTATCTGCGTTTTGTAATATGAAATCCACGACTCCCCCCGGTTTATCGAGCTATCATCATTTCAAGGCGTGAACCGACGCTTTGAGCGCTGTCAGCTAAATCACCGATTTGTTGTACTACCTTATACATAAACATCACCTGTACAGGGGGTAGTTCGTTTTCCTGCTCAAAAATTTTGAACAGTAATTCACGTTGTAAGTCGTCTGTATCGTTTTCGATCATGTCTAACTGATCAATCATTTCTTCGACCAGACTAGCTTCACGGCCTCTAAAGCCAGTTGCCAATAATTCATCCAGTTCATTGATGGCTTTAAACGCTTGCGCTGAAGCGTCTAATGAGCGCTGAATCAGGCCCATCAGGTCATCATTTACGTTTGCTGGAAACTGCATTTTGCGGGCAAATACCATACCTGCAATATCACGTGCGATATTGGCAATCTTGTCTTGTTTACTGAGAAGGGCGAGAAGGTCGGTACGGGCAACAGGTAGGAATAAGCCTTTTGGAAGGTGCATGCGCAGGTCATGCTTTAAGTCATCCGCTTCATTTTCCAGTTCACGGATGCGGGTTCTTAGTTGGTCTGCCTTATCCCAGTCGCCATCAATAGTGGCCTGGAAAAAGTTTTTCAGCTCAGAAGCACATTCATGAACTTTCGCCATATGATCCTGCATAGGACGAATAGGTGATGACGCAAAAAGGTCTAAAATCGAATTAGCCATGTATCCCCCAATGGATTGTCTGGGCCAACAAGTAAAGGTGCACATTATAAGCAAGCAAGCACTCGCATACCAGACTTAACGATTGGCAATTCCCAATTCGCGCTGTAAACTGCGGTGAATGACTCAAACGAAACTGAGTAGAACATAAGGCATGTCGATCGAAATAGAAATAAAACTATCAGCGACGCCCGACAA
>NZ_JABURJ010000058.1 GCF_014762745.1 Kangiella sp. | reverse complement strand
TTTTCTTCTACCACTCAAACTGCAAACCTCCAGCAATCGTAGGCATCATGGAAGTCGTCAAAGAAGGTTATGTTGACCATACCGCTTTCGACCCCGACCAAAAGTATTACGACCCCAAAAGTAATCCTGATAATCCTCGCTGGTACATGGTTGACGTAAAACACGTTCGTGATTTGAAGCGGGAAATTCCATTGGATGAGTTAAAACAGTACCCAGAACTTGCTGACATGAAGCTAGTACAAAAAGGTAACAGACTTTCAATAATGCCGGTCACCAAGGAAGAATGGGACTTTATTTTAAGTATTGAAAAACAATAGGAGCCTCTATGACACAGGATGAATTAAAAAAATTAGTGGGTGAAGCCGCGCTGGAATATGTCGTCGAAGATTCCATTGTTGGCGTCGGTACGGGCTCAACCGTCAATTACTTTATTGATGCACTGGCCACCATGAAACATAAAATCAAAGGCGCTGTGTCCAGCTCAGAAGCCTCAACCGAGCGACTCAAGCAACATGGCATCGAAGTCTTTGAACTCAATGAAGTGGATAAAATTCCGGTCTATATTGATGGTGCGGATGAATCAAACCATCTACTGGAACTCATCAAAGGCGGTGGCGGCGCCTTAACCCGCGAAAAAATTATTGCCGCAGTTGCCGATCAGTTCATCTGTATTGCTGATGAATCTAAGCTGGTTCGTCGCTTGGGTGAATTCCCACTGCCCGTTGAAGTTATTCCGATGGCACGCAGTTATGTGGCTCGACAAATTGTCAAGCTTGGTGGTGACCCGGTTTACCGCACAGGCTTTGTCACCGATAACGGCAACGTCATTCTTGATGTGCATGGGCTAATCATTAATGAGCCAATTAAACTTGAGCGCATATTGAATAACATCGTCGGTGTTGTAACCAATGGTTTATTTGCTGAAAGAGCAGCCGATGTGTTGTTGCTTGGTAAAGACGGTAAAGTGGAAACAATTACGCGTTAGGGTATTTTTTTCGCCTTAAGGCGACCTACTTTTCTCTACCAAATCCCTATATTCCACAATAAACAGCGTCTACTTTGGACGCTGTTTATTTCCTCTAAAGCTTCATAATTTTTAATAAACTCTCAATCGCATATTCCCGTCGTTTATAGTCAAGTAAGTACAAACCTTTTAAACAGGTCGGTTGTTGGATGGCATTACTAAACGACTAATCCAACCCACTACAAATCTTCTTTGTGCTCCTTTCGCAATTTATCCACCCACTTAAAAAAATACATAAAAAGAATTAGTGGTAAGTAAATCCATAGAGTAACTTTTAAAATAGTCTCCCAAAAGGTAGTTATTGAGCTTTGCCTAAAACTAAGCTCAATCAAGCTAAAAAGTATGAACCAAACAATAGTGATACAAATAGCCCTTAACCATATTGGTTTTGTTTCGGCTAGTTTGCTGTTAACTAAAATTACAGCTAACCCTCCCCCAACAATACCTTCAAATATGCCTAGCATTTGTTAGTCCTATCTTTTCTATTATTTAAAAATTTTTGACAGCCACAAATTATGCCGTACGAGATTACCATCATTTAACCACTAACTTTGAATAAACTCTCAGAACCATATTTCCATTATGGGTATGATCGCTTCCTTTGTCACTTTGCCTTATACGCCTGATGTATGACGATATTCAGAATCCCCCGCAGCAACTGACCCAATCTAAATTTAAACCATGGTTCTGGCTTTTAATCCTGCCGCTATACCTGTTCGGCTGTCTTTGGGCTCTTGCAGGTTCCGTTGCTGGCTGGCAAGAATTGCTGCAACTATCCAATCTTTCAGTGTTTTCTCTGGTAGTTATTGTATTTGCCCTATGCATGTTGATCTGGCTGTCCTATAAATTAATTCAAGGATTTAACAAGCTGACAGAATGCTCACGTTATGAAGTGTATCTAGCCGAAGTCTTCGAAAATCGAGACCGGCAGCGACCAGCTCAAAATGCCATGCGACTGGATTATCTGAGAAAGTTACGAAAACAGAATAGCGAAGTTCGAGGCATTACAGAATCTGGCCAGAAGCAGTTATTAGTTCTGGCAATGGTTGGCTTGTTATTGATGTTAGTTGGGTGTGTTGGTCAGTTAGTGAGTCACTTGGTTTTTTCTTAGTTTTTGAGCCTTACGGCGACCTACTTTTAGAAATCAAGGTTATTTATCTCTAAAGTCATTGCAAAACGACCATAGCTGAAACGAGCACCACTTATCCCCCTAGATTGAGCTGAGTAGTAGTCAAGACACAGCAATTCAAATCGTGGATGATTTGAATAGTAAAATTCGGGCCAAGGATGGCTCGTATTTTACGGTGCGTTAAGTGGCTTGGCGGATACGAAGGGAGTTTCGCTTGCGAAACCTCAATCTCCGGGGTGGCCTTCTTTTGGTTCCTTTTCTTGGCCACGCAAGAAAAGGAACTCGCTGAGTAGCGAAAAAAATTATTGGATATTGTTTGAAGTGTCGGATGGCGTCGCCAGGCGATTTATCCGACCTACAAACACATAACCCTTAACTACTAATACTATATTTATCCATTAAGCTGTAGAGGGTTGGTCGAGTCAGGCCCAACAGTTTTGCGGCTTGGGAAATGTTGCCGTCAGATAGCACGATGGCGCGTTGAATGGCGCGGGTTTCGGCGGCTTCTCGAACCTGACGTAGGTTCAATGGCATTTCGCGTAACTGAGCTTCGTCAATCTGCAAGTCTTTGGCGGTAATTTGATTGCTGTCTGACATTACCACCGCACTTTTGATTTTATTCTCCAGCTCGCGAACATTGCCTGGCCAGCTGTAGGCTTCCATGGCCTGAACGGCATCTTTTGAGAAACCTCTGATATTGCGTGAGTACTGGCGGTTAAATTTTTCCAGTAGCGAGCGGGCAATCAACACCACATCACCGTTGCGTTTTGCCAGCGCTGGAATATTGAGTACAACCTCACTGAGTCGATAGAAAAGATCTTCTCTGAATTTGCCTTCATTGACCAGATCTTCAAGCGTATGATGGGTCGCTGCAATGATGCGTACGTCTACCGGGATCGATTCACGCCCGCCCACCCTTTCAACCACACGTTCCTGTAGGAAGCGAAGTAACTTGGCCTGCAGTGCCATTGGCATATCGCCAATTTCGTCGAGGAACAAAGTACCGCCATTGGCATATTCAATTTTACCCATGGTGGTTTTGTTAGCGCCTGTGAAAGCTCCCGCTTCGTAACCAAACAACTCGCTTTCAAGCAGGTTATCAGGGATAGCGGCACAGTTGATCGCTACCATGTTTTTGCTGCGGCGAGGGCTGATGTCATGAATGGCTCTGGCCAGTAATTCTTTGCCAGTTCCGCTATCACCCAGTAACAAAACGCTTACGTCAGTAGGAGCGACTTTTTCAATTTTCTGGCAAACGCCCATCATCTCCGGGCTGGTGGCAATGATGCCATGAAAGCTTTCTTTCTGTTGTTGGAAGTGACGACGATTGTCATCTTCTAACTTTGCAAGCTCAAATGCACGCTTGATAATCAGCGTCAATTCTTCCGGCTGAATCGGTTTCTGATAATAATCATAAGCACCGGCGTTAACCGCCTGCATGGCAATTTCACGCTGGTCATTACCGGTCACCACAATGACTTTACTGGTCGGTGATAAAGACAGGATCTCTTCTAGAAGCTCAAGCCCTACGCTGGCATTAGCAGGATCTGGCGGTAAGCCAAGGTCAAGGGTTATGACCTGTGGCTGGTAACGCCTTAATTCTACTAAAGCACTGTCGCGGTCTTCTGCAAGAATTACGTTATATTGATCGAATGACCACTTGAGCTGTTTCTGGAGCCCTTTGTCATCCTCAATAATTAATAAGTCGGGTTTATTTGTTTGTGCCATCCTGTCCTCTTTATTTTCTAATCGCCGGGCGTCAACGTCTGCAAAATGACTATGCAACGTGTTCCTTTCCCCAATTCACTTTGTATTATTAAATCACCACCAAAGCTTTGGAGCAAATAGCGGCATTGATAAACGCCAATGCCCATGCCTGCATTGCCCTTGGTTGTGGCAAATGGTTTAAACAGTTGCTTGCGTACAAAGTCCGCATCCATGCCTTTGCCCTTATCGACAATATGCCAGTGTAGCTCCTGACCGAGCTGGTCAAATCGGTGGTGAATTCTATCACTCTCGTTACTGGCATCAATCGCATTCTGATGTAGATGCTGAATGATATTAAGCAGTTGCTCCTGATTAGCATACACCTCTACTTCCGGAATATCTCCTATCAGATTAAGGCGGCTTGCTGCTTCTTTAAATTTGGCAAAAACCTCCGGAATATAAGCCTGTAAGACTTCTTTTTTCGGTAATTGCTTACGTTGCAGCTGTTCCAGCATCTTATTCAAACGCTGAGTCGCGCTGGCGACGGTTTCAAAGCTGTCATCGACAAATTCAGGGTTATCACGGTAGCGATGAGCATTATGGGTGATCAACTCCAGCTGGGCGGTCACATTTTTCAGGTCATGAACCACGAATGCCGATAACCGATTAAACGCATCAAACTGTTCGCGCTCATAAATTTGCGTGGTCGCTTCAAACAGCGCCAGATAACTGGCCATCTGCTGACCTGCAGCTTTGAGCAAGTCATGATCTTCCCAGTTCAGGCTCGGTTTAGAGTAGCTACTACGCAGCCCAACAACCGCTACCAATTCTTCGCCGCGACGTAAGGGGATAAAAATCTGATGCTGCTGAAAGAGCGGGGAGTGATGATCGAGCTTGAGCCCCTGATAGACATTTCGATTGTTCTGATACTCTTTGATATCCACGACCCAATTGGTACGCTCGATAAAATCAATCAGTTCGGTCGGCAACTGATAAGCCAGCTCATTATTCAATGGTGAGTTCAGTGGCGACTGCCAGTTGTCGGTATAAATAAAGAGATCGCCTCGACGGCTCCATAGCTTTCCGGCAGGGCTGCTGATGATATTGGCCAGTGCTTTAATCGATAGTTGGTAGAAATCGCCCTGTACATTAGCTTCATCCAGAGCACGGTTAAATCCCAGCCAGCTTTCACGATAATCATATTTATAGCTGGCGAACAGCTTGGTAATCATGATCTTAAGCTGACTGAGCAGTTTTTTCTTATAGGCCAGCCAGACAAAGGCAATAACCGCCAGGGCCAGTACTGCCGCTCCGATCAGTGGCTGCTGCCAAGCCACACCTATCAACATATAGCCAACCACCGCCAGCCAGCACAAAATGGCAAAGATATTGAGGCTGCTTTGCGGACGGTAGGTTTGTTGAATGTTTTCCAGATCCAGACGCGACTGGTCAATGCGCTGAATATGGACCAGACTGAATGCCATGGCGATGCTGGCAATAATGGCCCGCGACACATCCAGTGCTTCAGAATCAACATTCAGGCTAAGCATCAATATCAGCATCGATAGCAGATCCCAGATCAGAACAATGCCCAGCGCACCGCCCAGTGTGGAGATTTCCGCTCTTAAGGTTTCTGCAAACTCATTACCCGCCCGCTCCATCATCTGCATCATTAATAATAATATGAAGCCTGCTATTGCTGGATTGATAACTCGCTGCATATCACCTTCATAGAGAATGATAAAACTCCCCCAGCTAATAAAAGCGACCAGAATAGCCAGACTTAACAGCTTATGGTGATTGGCAAAATAGAATAAAAAGAAGGTTAAGGCGGCATAGATCCCAAATAAACGAACCCACTCAACCATCCAGTTATTGAGATCAAGGCCGGTCTCCACCAGTTCCAGACCGCTCCAGCCAATAAAAGTCATAGCCAGCAATAGAATAGGCCAGCCAAGCTTGGAGCCTCGCCAGCGCAATAGAACCGTCATGAACAACAAGCCTGCCAATACGATACAGGCGATAAATCCGGCCATTTTTCTGCTTACTTGAATTGTTTGAAGTCTATGGGTGTTATAAAAGAAAAAGGCCGAAAAAGCTACTTTTCGGCCTTAAAAATCAATTATCTATGGTGCGTTTTAAATAGCAGTCGCGGCCTGCTGTACTTCAACAAACTCGGTCAGAGTGGCCACTGACTCAAATACTTCGCCGGTCAGCTCATCATCAGATATTTCTATGCCGAAGTTTTCTTCAATTTGCATCAGAATAGAGACAATCGCCATTGAGTCAAACTCTGGCAAATTTCCCAGCAGCAAAGTATCAGCCGTCAGCTGATCGGCATCAATTGATAGCGTATCGCTTAGCAAAGCTATCATTTTATCGATGTTGGTCTGGTATGCCATTCGGCCAATCTCCTCAAGTCATGCTCTGACGCTCATTTCAGGCGCAGTATCGCTTCGTGCCGCACCTTCTGCGACGCAAGGCGGCAGATTGTAGCAAAAATGCCCCTTTTAGACACCTATTTTGCAACTGTGCATGATATTTATAGTGAATAACTATTAGCTACTTTTACAAGCTGATCGGATCTGTTTTAATAGACTTTCGTTGCCTATTTACCGCTGAACACATCAAGATGGCGAACACATCATTCGATAAACACCAACTGAAAGTTTTACTCCTCGAAGGAGTCCACCCTAAAGCAGAACAACTGTTCAGGCAAGATGGCTACCATCAGGTAGAGAGTCTTAAAACCGCCCTATCTGCCTCAGAGCTGAAAAGTGCGCTGCAAGACTGCCATTTCCTGGGTATTCGCTCGCGCTCACAGATTACTCCGGATGTGCTGGCCGAGGCCAATAAGCTAGTTGCCATTGGCTGTTTCTGCATCGGCACTAATCAGGTCAACCTTAATGCCGCCCAACACAAAGGCATCCCGGTTTTCAATGCCCCTTATTCCAATACACGCAGTGTAGCGGAGCTGGTACTTGGCGAAATTATTATGCTGTTACGCGGTATTCCAGCCAAGAATGCCGCTGCCCATCGTGGTCAGTGGCTGAAAACGGCCAGCAATTCGAATGAAGCACGTGGCAAGACCTTAGGCATCATAGGATATGGGCATATCGGAACACAGCTTGGCATTCTGGCCGAAGGCATTGGCATGCAGGTCAAGTTCTACGATATCGAAACCAAGTTAACGCTTGGCAACGCCAGTCAAGTTGCCGATTTACATCAGCTGTTAGCCGAATCCGATGTGGTGACTTTACATGTTCCAGAAACACCACAGACCAAAGGCATGATGGGTAAAGCCGAACTGGCGGCGATGAAATCCGGCAGCATCCTAATCAATGCTTCACGCGGTACGGTTGTTGATATTGACGCTCTGGCCGATGCACTTAGAGCAGAGCAGATTCTGGGAGCAGCCATTGATGTATTCCCGACCGAACCCAAATCAAACAGCGAAGAGTTTCAATCGCCCTTACGCGAATTTGACAATGTAATATTAACGCCCCATATCGGTGGCTCAACGCTGGAAGCGCAGGAAAATATCGCCATCGAAGTCACTGAAAAGATGATCAAGTACAGCAACAACGGCTCCACCGTCTCAGCAGTCAACTTCCCGCAGGTGGCATTACCGGAACATGTTAATACTCACCGGATTCTGCATATTCACCACAATAAACCCGGTATCCTGTCGCAAATCAATCAGATCCTGTCGCACAACGACATCAATATTTCGGCACAGTATCTACAAACCCAGGGTGATATTGGTTATGTAGTTACCGATATTGATCAAAGCTCCAGCCAGATAGCACTGGAGAAAATGCGCGAAATTGAAGGGACTATTCGAGCACGGGTGCTCTATTGATCTGAGTTTTGACCATAAAAAAGGCCAGCAAATGCTGGCCTTCTTATTTACGATGGAATTACTTAACGCGTGGGTCAAGCTTACCGGCTTTATAGTCTAACGCCATCTGCTCCATATTGATTGGCTTGATTTTGCCAGCGTTTCCGGCAGTACCAAAGGCTTCATAACGTGCTTTACAGATTGCCTGCATCGCATCTTGCGCTGCCTTGTTATATTTGCGTGGGTCAAATTCTTTCGGGTTGTGCTTCAAGAATTTACGCACTGCACCAGTAGCAGCCAGACGTAAGTCAGTATCAATGTTTACCTTACGAACGCCGTGTTTGATGCCTTCCTGAATTTCTTCAACCGGCACACCATAAGTTTCACCCAAGTCACCACCGTATTCATTGATGGTCGCCAACCAGTCTTGCGGCACTGATGAAGAGCCGTGCATAACAAGATGTGTGTCAGGAATACGGGCGTGAATTTCTTTGATTCGGTCAATCGCTAATACATCACCTGTTGGTGGGCGTGTGAACTTGTAAGCACCGTGCGATGTACCGATAGCGATAGCCAAAGCATCCACTTTGGTATCTTTCACGAACTGAGCAGCTTCTTCTGGGTCAGTTAGCAACTGGTCATGGCTTAATACACCTTCTGCGCCTGAGCCATCTTCTTCACCAGCCATGCCGGTTTCAAGTGAACCCAAGCAACCTAGCTCACCTTCTACAGAAACACCGCAGGCATGAGCCATCTCAGTGGCCAGCTTGGTTACGCGAACGTTGTACTCATAGCTTGCTGGTGTTTTCATGTCTTCTTCCAATGAGCCATCCATCATCACTGAGCTGAAACCCAGTTGAATTGATTGCTGACACACTGCCGGCGATGAACCATGATCCTGATGCATACAGATTGGAATATGCGGGAATTCTTCGGTTGCCGCCAAGATCAGGTGACGCAGGAAGTTTGAACCTGCGTATTTGCGAGCACCCGCAGAAGCCTGAATGATCACTGGGCTGTCAGTTTCATCCGCTGCCTGCATAACGGCACGCATCTGTTCAAGATTGTTTACGTTAAATGCCGGAATACCATAATCATGCTCTGCTGCATGATCGAGTAACTGACGTAATGTAATTAGAGCCATTTTCTTTCCCCTTAACTTTGTATCCTGTTCGACAGTCTTTAAAAGCTAGCCTTTCGCTCGCTCTTCTAAGATTGCCACTGCTGGTAATTCTTTGCCTTCCAGGAACTCCAGGAAAGCACCACCACCAGTTGAAATGTATGAAACCTTATCTGCAATACCATACTTATCGACCGCAGCTATGGTGTCGCCACCACCTGCAATTGAAAAGGCATCACTGTCAGCAATTGCTTTAGCAATCACTTCTGTGCCGTGACCAAACTGATCAAATTCGAAAACACCAACTGGGCCATTCCAGACAATAGTTTTCGCTTCTTTTAGGATCTTGGCAAGATGCTCGGCTGACTTTGGGCCAATATCGAAAATCATATCATCTTCTGCCACATCATTAACCGACTTAGTTTCCGCGGCTGCCGATTCTGCGAACTCTTTACCGGTTACCACGTCGACCGGCACCGGAATGTCGCCACCTTTCGATTGCGCTTGTTCGATTAGGCGTTTTGCTTCTGGAATTAAATCTTTTTCATACAAGGACTTGCCAACCGAATGTCCTGTTGCGGCGATAAAGGTATTAGCAATACCACCGCCGACAATCAACTGATCAACAATGCGTGATAGCGAGTCCAGTACGGTTAGCTTGGTCGAAACTTTTGAGCCACCAACAATCGCCACCATAGGACGGGCTGGATTATCCAGTGCTTTGCCTAAAGCTTCCAACTCACCGGCTAACAATGGGCCTGCGCAGGCAACTGGTGCAAACTTAGCAACTCCATGAGTGGATGCCTGAGCGCGATGAGCGGTTCCAAAAGCGTCATGCACAAATACATCGCACAAATCGGCGTACATTTTAGAAAGACGATCATCATTGGCTTTTTCGCCGACGTTACAACGAACGTTTTCGAATAAAACCACTTCGCCGTCATTAACCTCAACGCCATTTAAATATTCAGTAACCAGACGTACCGGAACATCCAAAACCTCGTTTAAGTAATCTGCCACGATTTGCATGGAATCGTTTTTAGTCAGCACACCTTCAGTCGGACGGCCACGGTGCGACATCACCATCAGCTTAGCACCTTTTTCCAGAGCCAGCTTGATGGTCGGCAAAGCCGCCTGAATACGAACATCACTGGTGATTTTGCCATCTTTCACCGGCACATTGAGATCTTCACGAATTAAAACACGCTTTCCCTGAAGATCCAGATCAGACATTTTCAACACATTCATAGTCTTAAACCATTCATGGTAAATTGGTTATCTGGGTAATGGTTCCCAGCCTTTAAAAACACAAACGGTGCGTCATGACGCACCCTACGAAACATTTCCAGTCAAACAGCGAACTGGATAGTGTAGCTCAGAAAATTGCTCCTGCATTTTCTGCACTCCTGCCATCCCTGGCAGTCGTTTTTCTTGTAAGACGCACTGCATACTTCGGACTTACATGAAACAGTGGTTAGTAAGCAATACGGCAAGTAGACCGCTAATCTAAGCTAGGATTTTTGGTTTTAGGCAACACCTTCAACCAAGTTATGCGCTGGATAGCTTAGATTTTTCTTGTAAGACGAGGCATGGCTAATTTTTTGAAAGCGACGCGTATTCAAATACGCCAGCTTGATAAAAATTAGCCATAACAAAGTATTACAAGAAAAAGATTGCTAGACAGACATCATCTTGATGGCAACGTCTAACATTCTGTTCGAGAAACCCCACTCATTATCGTACCAGGTAACTACTTTCACGAAGTTGCCTTCCTGTACACGAGTCAGGCCGGCATCGAAAGTTGATGATGCTGGGCTGTGGTTGAAGTCGATAGAAACCAGCGGCTCGTCGTTGTAGCACAATACATGGCCGTCTGCTGCTTTCTTAACGATTTCATTAATTTCTTCGGCTGAAGTATTACGACCGGCTTCGAAAGTTAAATCAACACACGATACGTTGATGGTTGGTACGCGCATAGCGAAACCATCCAGCTTGCCATTCAACTCCGGAAGCACTAAACCTACTGCTTTAGCAGCACCCGTTTTAGTTGGGATAATGCTTTGTGCTGCGGCACGCGCACGACGCAAGTCTGAATGCTGGTTATCAATCAAGCGCTGGTCGTTGGTATAAGCATGAATAGTGTTAACCAAACCTTTGTTGATGCCCACTGTGTCGTTAAGAACTTTAGCCAATGGCGCCAAACAGTTAGTGGTACAGGATGCGTTTGATACCACGCGGTGCTCTGGCTTAAGAATGTCATCATTGACACCGAATACAACGGTTGCATCAACGTCTGCCGCACCTGGTGCTGAGATAAGAACTTTCTTTGCGCCACCTTTGAAGTGCTTTGATGCACCAGCCTGATCTTTAAATACGCCAGTACATTCAAAAACTACGTCGACGTCCTGCTCGCCCCAAGGAATTAGCTCTGGGTTACGCTCGGCATACAACTTAATTTTATCGCCGTTAACGATCATGTATTCGCCATCGGTAGTAACGTCGGCATTAAAACGACCGTGAGTAGTATCATACTTTGTCAAATGAACGGTAGTTTCAGCTGGGTGTGAAGAGTTGATCGCTACCACTTGAATGCGATCACGGTAACCGTGCTCATAAATCGCACGAAGGGCGGTACGTCCGATACGACCATAACCATTAATTGCAACTTTAACTGTCATCTTTATCTCCAGAAATTACTCAGGCGTTTAATCTAAAAGTTCTTCGGCTACAGCAACCACATTGTCTACTGTAAACCCAAAATGTTTGAACAGGTCACCAGCTGGCGCAGACTCGCCAAAGCTGGTCATGCCAACGATGCGACCATCAAGGCCAACGTATTTGTACCAGTAGTCTGCAATACCCGCTTCAATAGCCACACGGCTCGGTACATCACTTGGCAGTACCGCTTCTTTATAGCTGGCATCCTGTGCTTCAAAGACATCGGTCGATGGCATCGAAACCACACGAACCTGCTTACCTTTTTCGCTTAATGCTTTTGCTGCCTGCACCGCCAGCTCAACTTCGGAACCGGTAGCGATGAAAATCAATTCTGGTTTGTCAACACAATCCACCAACACATAACCACCGCGTTCAACATTAGCTAATTGCTCGCTATCACGCTGCTGATGCTCAAGATTTTGACGGCTCAGACTCAATGCTGTTGGGCCATTACGACGTTCAATTGCTGCTTTCCAGGCCACTGCGGTTTCTACCGCATCGCATGGACGCCAAACCGACATGTTCGGCGTAGTGCGTAAATTCGCTAATTGCTCGATTGGCTGGTGCGTAGGGCCATCTTCGCCCAGACCGATTGAATCGTGCGTGAAGACGTAAATCGCCTGCTGCTTCATAAGCGCTGCCATACGAAGAGCATTGCGCGCGTATTCCATAAAAATCAGGAAGGTGCCGCCATAAGGCATCAAACCGCCATGTAGCGCCATGCCATTCATGATGGCGCACATACCAAATTCACGGACACCGTAATACACATAGTTACCGTTGGCGTCTTTGGCTTCGATGCCTTTAGAGTGGCTGTGAATGGTCAGGTTTGAACCTGCCAGGTCAGCCGAACCACCAACTAACTCAGGTAACAATGGTGCATAAGCGTTGATTGCCATTTGCGAGGCTTTACGTGAAGCGACCACCGGGCCTTCTTCCTGTAACTTAGCAATATAGGATTGCGCCTGTTCAGCAAAATCTACTGGCAGGCGACGGCTTAAACGACGCTCCAGCTCATTGGCCAGCTCTGGGTAAGCTTCTTTATAAGCAACAAATTTTTTGTTCCAGGCAGCTTCCTGCTGTTGACCAACTTCACGCGCACTCCATTCCTGCTGAATGATTTCAGGTACTTCAAATGCGGCATGCGGCCAATTGAGCTGCTTACGTGCCAGCTCAATTTCATCATCACCCAGTGGTGCACCATGACATTCTTCTTTGCCTTGTTTGTTCGGTGAGCCGAAACCAATAATGGTTTTGCAGCAAATCAGGGTTGGTCGTTCAGTGTTAGCACGCGCTTCTTCAATCGCTGCCTTGATGGCTTCCGGATCATGTCCATCAACCGCAGGAATGACCTGCCAGCCATAGGCTTCAAAACGTTTTGGCGTATCGTCAGAGAACCAGCCATCTACTTCACCGTCAATCGAAATGCCGTTGTCGTCATAAAACGCGATCAACTTGCCCAAACCTAAGGTGCCGGCCAATGAACAGACTTCATGCGAAATGCCTTCCATCATGCAACCATCCCCCATGAATACATAGGTGTAGTGATCAATGATGTTATGCTCGGGTTTATTAAACTCTGCTGCCAGTTTCTTTTCTGCAATCGCAAAGCCAACCGCATTGGCAATGCCTTGGCCTAATGGACCAGTGGTAGTTTCTACGCCAGGAGTGTAGCCATATTCTGGATGGCCAGGAGTTTTAGAATGCAGTTGACGGAAGTTCTTCAGATCATCAATTGAAATGTCATAGCCGGTGAGGTGTAGCAGCGAATAAACCAGCATGGAACCATGGCCATTCGACATCACAAAGCGGTCACGATTGACCCAGTCAGGGTTTGCAGGATTATGAACCAGATAGTCGTTCCAGAGGACTTCAGCGATATCAGCCATGCCCATGGGCGCTCCGGGGTGGCCGGATTTGGCTTTCTGGACAGCATCCATACTCAATGCGCGGATTGCGTTAGCAAGTTGAAAACGGGTAAGCATGTCGTTACCTGACAGTGACATGAGGTCTCCTCAAAAGGCAGCATTTTTTAGGCCGCATATTGTCGCAGACCCGCCCTGACCAATCAAATGATTTGCCTGTTTTTTACTCAGTTTTTTCCTCTAGAAGGCAATAAATTCGGGCTTTGTGGCTAAATTAATGCAAATCCGAGTTATGCATTAGTAGAATTAGTCCGATTCATTCTGGGTAATAAACTCGTCCAGATCAAAGTCTTTAATATTGAGCATGGTCTCAATATCCCAGGGCGGAACCGGGCGACTGAAGATGAAACCCTGAATTTCTTCACAGCCCATTTCGCGAAGAGCCTCCACCTGATTACGGTTTTCCACCCCTTCGGCTACGACCTTAATGTCCAGGTTATGAGCCAGAGTCACAATTGAAGCGACAAGATTACGATCGCGCTCAGAGTCCTCAAGATCCCAGACGAATGTCCGATCAACTTTCAAGGTATCAATAGGAAAGTCCTTGAGGTTACCTAACGATGAGTAACCCACCCCAAAGTCATCCAGTGCCAGACTGATACCCATCTCACGCAAGGTGCGCATCTGTTGGATTGACTGGGTCAAATCTTCCATCACCATGCCTTCGGTGATTTCAAACTCCAGCGCATCAGGTTCAATTTTAGCCAGATGTAGTGCATTCTTAACCGTTTCCCACAGATTTTCATGGTAGAACTGAACTGCGGACAGGTTAACCGCAACCTTGCCATGGAAAATGCCACGATTTTGCCAGTCACGAATCTGCAGACAGGTTTTCTCAATAACTCTTTGGCTGATCGGAATAATAAAACCCGCTTCCTCAGCCAGAGGAATGAACTCGTTCGGCAGCACCAGACCGCGACGTGGGTTACGCCAGCGTACCAGCGCTTCCATTCCGGTAATCTTGCCGGTTTGCAGGCTGACCTTGGGCTGGTAGAACATGACAAACTCATCTTTCTCAATCGCCTGGCGCAGCTCGCCCTCTAAGGTAATCCGCAGTTTAGCCTGTTCATTCATCTGGCGGGTATAGAACTGATAGGTGTTCTTGCCTTTCTTCTTGGCGTAATACATGGCGGTGTCGGCATTTTTGAGCAGCTCCTCGGCAGTCAGGCCATTTTCCGGATACATCACAATACCAATACTGGGCGACACCACCACTTCCGCTGTAGACAGCGGCAGTGGTTTGGCAAACTCATCCAGGATCGCCTGAGCGATCTTGGCGGGCTTGTTCCAGGTATCTACTTCCTGCAACAGCACAGTAAACTCGTCACCACCCAGACGCGCCACCACGCCGTGCTGTTCGCTGATTATTTCCTGCAGGATTTTTGCCACATAAATCAGTAGCTCGTCGCCAATGCCATGGCCTAAAGAATCATTGATTCGCTTAAAGTTATCAAGGTCAATAAATAATAATGCATGTTGATCGCCACGCTCAGAGTGCGCGATCAGATGCTGAAAATGATTTCTGAAGCTGGTGCGATTTTTTAGATCGGTCAGTTGATCGACCGTAGCTAACCGGCGCAGTTCTCTTTCCGCCTGCTTGCGGAAGGTAATGTCCGAGAAAACGCCGACATAATTGATCACATTGCCATCATTATCGCGCACTACATCGATATTAATTTCAATCGGATAGGTAGTATTATCTTTTCGCTTTGCTACCAGCTCACCGTACCAGCAGCCCTCATCGGCCAGTTCCTGACGTAACTCCATAAACTCTTCATCAGTGATCTCATGTAAGGCGCTGACGTTCATCAGCTTGCCCAGTACTTCCGACTCTTCGAAACCGGTAATTTTGGTGAAAGCCTTATTGACAGCGATATAGTGAAAGTTCTCATCCAGAATCCAGACACCATCCGAAATGTTATCGAACGACTTCACGATCATACTAAGCTGCTGCTCAGTGTTTTTCAGCTCGGTTATATTCTTCAGGGTGCCCGCCATCCGCAATGGCTTCTGGTTAGCATCGCGGCTCACCACCTTGCCGCGATCCAGCACCCAGATCCAACCACCCTGTTCATCGCTGATACGGTAGGTGCTTTCATAGTGCATGGACTTATCGGACAGATGCGCATTTAAAGCCTGTCGAACATAGGGCAGGTCATTTGGGTGGATATTCGAATTTGCCATTGAATACCCGCTTCGGACTCCATCTCGCGGAAAGTCATAAGGCCATTCATTGGAAAGGTGTAAAGCGCCTGATGGTATTTGCCAATCCCACAGCTCATCACCACTCCCCCATAGTGATAGCTTGAGACGCTCCTCACTTTGCGTCAGTTGTAGAGCTGCAGTTCTTCGCTCACGCACCCGCGCCCAGATCAGATAAGAGAAGGCCAAAATAATCAAGCCCAGCATAAACCCATACAGGGTGAAAGCCGAAGGACTCAGCCAGCCTGAGGTTTTTACCTTCACTTTTAGCTCCACCGGAGTTTCACTCCAGACACCATCTTTGTTTGATGCTTTGACCAGAAAACGATAATCGCCGGGCTGCAGGTTAGTGTAGGTGGCACGGCGTCCCTTGGCATCAGTTTCAATCCATTCCTTATCGTAGCCTTCGAGCATAAAGCGATAGCGGTTATTTTTTGGGTCAGCGTAATTCAGTCCAGAAAACTCAAAACTGATGCTGGTATCCTCGGGAAAGAATGTCACTTCGCTGGCGAGATTCGCTGGTTTGTTCAGGCGAGCTTTATGCTCATCGGCCACCAGTACCGGATTATTATTGATTAATATTTCGGTGATCACTGGCGTGGGAGGAATTTCATCTGCCTGATAAGCCTCGGCGCGGAAGTTGATGATGCCATTGATACCACCAAAATAGAGATTGCCATCTTGATCATGGGTGCTGGCGCCGGTATTAAATTCGAGGATTGGCTGATCTTCTGCCAGCGTGAACTGAGTCAGACTAAAATCAGTGGGTGAAACCCGAAACAGGCCTCGCCCGGTACCAACCCAAACATACTTGTTAGTATCCAGCTCCATGCTGTAAATACTGTCATGGATACCTGAACTGGTGCTATTAATGGTAGTAGCGATCTGACGAGTCAGATCAACGACCACCAGTCCATTACCGAAAGTACCAATCCATAAACGCTGAAACTGATCCAGCCCCAGGCTTAGTACAACGTCATTCGCTTCTTCCGGCACCTCTTTTATTAACTGGTTAAGGTTCTTAAAGCTGGTATTTTCAATATCAAAAAGATGAACGCCGCTTTCAGTCCCGATCCATAGATGGCGACCATCATCACTGGCAATTATCGTGTTAATCCGGTTGTTGCGGTGAAAGTCAGCATCGATCACACGATAGCGATTGACCTTGAAATTCTGATCAAGTCGCCACAGCCCCTCGGTTGTTCCTATCCATAAGTCGCCATCTTGATAATGTGCAGTCAGTAACTCAGCCGTATAGCTTTCATTCTCGAATACCTGCCGCAACTCCTGGTTTTTGATATTCAGCAACCAGACTGCATCAAATGTCATCACCCAGGCCTTGCCTGCACTGGCGGAGCCAATATAGTTAATGGTTTTATCTTTCAGTTCAGGCGGATCAATAATGGTAATTTTTTTCAGATCGAGTGGATCACGAGCATCCATCAAGGTAATTCCGTGCCCATCGCTGCCTATCAGCAGCTGGTCGTCTGCGGTGACGTGAAGAGCAAAAGTAAAGTCTGCTGCCAGCGAATCGAATGAATCCGGCTGAAAATAATTATGATTGAATAAAATTGCATTCGGGTTGATTTTATTCAGATA
Source organism: Kangiella sp. (assembly GCF_014762745.1). Classification (GTDB taxonomy): domain Bacteria; phylum Pseudomonadota; class Gammaproteobacteria; order Enterobacterales; family Kangiellaceae; genus Kangiella. The sequence goes on along the minus strand of NZ_JABURJ010000058.1, from coordinate 34,991 downwards.
AGCAGAGGTACCGACCCACAGAATTCCGTTGCTGTCCTCATATAAGGAGTTAATGGTATTACTGCCGATCGAGCCTGGGCGGCCATAACGATAATGATTAGAACGGCCAGTTTGACGATTAATTGAATAAAGCCCCTCTTTTACCGTGCCGAGCCAGAGGTTGTCGTTTTGATCAAAAAAGACGGTGCTGGCCTGTAGATTGGCATCTCGTAGCCCAAGATCTGAATACAGGATTGGGGTAAAGGAATTATCATCAGGGCGATATTCGATGATACCCTGCTGGTAGGAGACCAGCCAGATATTGCCCTCTGGAGTTTCTTCAATATCACCGATGCCTCCCAGCTGACCGCCGGTGGTGGAGTTGATGATAAAGAACTGTTCACTATTCGGATTAAACTGCGCCAACTCTCCGCGAGTAGTGACTGCCCACACCCGCTGCTGACTGTCCACATAAATTTTACGAAGTTCACTGACCGTTGCCGTTACTCGACGGCTCAACATGATAGGGTAGGTTTTAAAGCCTTCAATAGCAGGGTCGTAATAAGAAGGGCCATTATAGGTCGCCACCCAGATACCGCCCTTATCATCTTTAGCCAGGCTGGTTACAAAATCATTGGCTAATGTGAAAGGCTCCAGCGGATTGTGGTGAAAGTTAATAATCTTGCCGGTCTGCTGCCGAAAAATATTCAGACCATTCTCAGTAGCAATCCAGATATCGCCATCATCAGCCACCAGCAGATCATGAATGGTCGGGTGGGAAAGATTGCTGTTCTGTTTCTGAAAGACTTTAATCTGGTAGCCGTCATAACGGTTAAGGCCATCTTCGGTTCCAATCCATAAAAAACCCTGCTCGTCTTCCACAACTGCAGTGATCACGCTTTGTGATAACTGGTCCTCAACGCCAATAGCATCCACAAGCTGTTGGTTAGCTTGTGACTGTTGGCTTAAAAAAATTGTCCCAATTAAACAGAAAAGAAAAAGAAATCGTGTCACCATTCATGGCCCTTTGCGACGTTATTTTCGCCTTTGTGCATTCCTACCCGGCAGGCTGTCCTCTAGTTTCGGTTAAAACGTCGCAAAAATCAAAATTCTTACGCCTGACAGCTAATTTTGCTTATATTATGATGGAGTTTTAACTTCATTCGACTGAACCAAGCAGGGAGAATTATGAAAAAGATTGCAGTGATTTTATCCGGCTGTGGCGTCTACGATGGCGCTGAAATCCATGAAAGCGTGCTGACCTTGTTAGCGCTGGAACAAAATGGTCTCGACTACCAGTGCTTCGCGCCAAATATTGAGCAGATGCATGTCATTAATCATCTGACCGGCGATGTTGCCGAGGGCGAGTCACGCAATGTGCTGGTTGAAGCTGCGCGCATTGCACGCGGCAATATCAAGGACCTGGCAGAAGCCAAAGAATCCGACTTTGATGCTGCTGTGCTGCCTGGTGGTTTTGGTGCAGCCAAGAACCTCTGCGATTTTGCGGTTAAAGGTAGTGATTGCACAGTAAATTCTGACGTGGAGCGATTTATCAAAGCCATGGCCGCAGCCAAAAAACCGGTTGGCTTTATCTGCATTGCACCAGCCATGATCCCAAGACTGTATGGCGAAGGCAGCAAGCTGACGATTGGTAATGACAAGGATACGGCTAATGCCATCGAAGCCATGGGCGGCGTGCACATGGCCTGTCCGGTGGAAGATATTGTCTACGATGAAGAACGCAACCTGGTGTCGACACCCGCTTATATGCTAGCCGGAAGTGTCTCGGAAGCTGCCAGCGGAATCAGTAAACTGGTCGCTAAACTTGCTAGCCTGCTGAAATAATCAGCAACTTAGTTTGTTTGCAAAAATTCTTGTATTGCATCCAATGATTCCAGTGCAGGGAAGCACTGCCGATTGCGACAACAATAAGCGACTGCCTTTTCTTGCAGCGGATATTTATCGGTTAATAAATCACTGTCAGCTTTAAGGCTAAATACCCAGCGATTGCCATATTGACCAGTGGTCAGATACTCCTGCCAGGCAACCGTCTGATGCAGGTTCCCGCGTAACACCCAGATTTCGGAGCCTTTATCAAAAGCTTGTAGCAGCCGCACTACCGATGGATACTGCAAAGGCGCCTTGATAGCCTCCTGACTGGCATCGGCTAAACTCTTCTCAATAAACTCCTGCCAGTCCAGCTTGCCGGTCAACTCAGAAACCAGCCACAATACTTCCAGTGCCTGACAGGCGCTATTAGGCATGGCATCATCGCTCCAGCTTTTATGACGTGTGATGACCGTTTCAGCGTCATTGGCCGTGTAGAAAAAGCCGCCGTTCTGCTTATCGGCGAATTGCACCCAGAGTCCATCGCACAATTGCAGCAACCACTGCCAGCCAGCCTCATCAAAATCAAAAGTCAGTCTCATCAATAATGCTTTGGCCAGATAGGCGTAATCATCTAGAAACCCCGGCTGATAAGCTACACCGTCACGATAGCATGCCATCAACTGCTTATCGTTCCATATTGTTTGCTCTAGTCCCTGCTGGGCATTTTTGGCCTGTTGCAAAATATTTTCGTTTCCCAGCTGACGGGCCGCACTGAAGAGCCCCTGCAGAAGTAATCCATTCCAGCTGGTCAACTGTTTATCGTCGAGAAAGGGTAAGGGTCGCGCATCACGCTGACTTTTAAGTTGTTGGCGCACAGACTCAATGACCAGTGGCAACTGTTTAGGATGAACCCCTGTTTTTTCTGACACTTCAGTCAATGAGCTGCGACAGATCAGATGCCACTTTCCTTCGAAATTGGCTTTGTCATCCATGCCATAATAGTGTCTGGCAACCGCCTGTTCATCACTACTCAAACCCTGTAAATCATCTTGCGCCCAGACGTAATAGGCTCCTTCTTCGCTATGCCCATCTTCATTCAAACTGTCGGCATCCAGCGCCGAGTAATAGGTCGCCTGTTCGCTCTGCATCTGTTCCGATAACCAGCTGATGCTTTGCTTAACGCACTGCATCCAGTCGCCGCAAGCATAATAATGACCCGCTTCAGACATCAGCCTGATCAGCTGCCCATTGTCATAGAGCATTTTTTCGAAGTGCGGAATATCCCAGCCTTCATCCACGCAGTAGCGGAAAAAACCACCGCCCAGATGATCGTAGAGACCATAGTCTGCAAAGGCGCCGAGGGTTTTCTGCAGCTGGTCGCTTAATGCTTTGTGTTGGCTTTTCTCATTCAATACCAGCTCAAACACAGTTTGCCAGATTGCTGCCTGCGGAAACTTGGGCGCGCCCTGAAAGCCACCAAAATCCTTATCGGCGCGTTTCAATACCTCATCAATAAAGGCAGTGCTCAACTCATCAGCCGTTACCTCAGACGACGCCTGCGAGCGACTGATTGAGCCAGAGACAAACTGCAACGCTTCCTGCAATTGGCCATTCTGTTGCCTGATTTCTTCGCGCTTTTGCGCAAAGACATGGGCAATATTCTTCAATAAGTCGGTGAATGCCGGCATACCGTATTTGGGCTGTTTCGGAAAATAGGTGCCGCTGAAAAAGGGCGTTAGAGTATGTGGGTCAAGAAAAGTGGTTAGTGGCCAACCGCCAGCCTGACGATTGAGAAGCTGGTGAGCCAATTGATAGGTCTTATCCAGATCCGGGCGCTCTTCGCGATCCAGCTTGATGTTAATAAAAAGCTCATTCATGACTGCAGCAGTTGCATCATCCTCAAATGACTCATGAGCCATGACATGACACCAATGACAGGATGAATAGCCCACCGACAATAGAATCGGCTTATCCAGCTGCCGTGCAAGCTCCAGTGTTTCTGCTGTCCATTGCTGCCAGTGCACAGGGTTATCCTGATGCTGCTGTAAATAAGGACTACTGGCATCCTGTAGATTATTCTTAAGCTCTGTCTGCTGTGTCATAAAGTTATGCAGCCATATCATAAAGTTGCTTGAACTGAACTTCAAAGCATGTCACTTTTAACCACACTCCTGCAACCACTTATGCCTAAGTTTGAGGATTTCTCATGGCCTTATCTTTTTTGCCGTTACTCGACTGGATTGCGCTGGTCTGGTTTTTAGTTTGCTGGGTCGGCTACACGCAATACGCTAGAATACAACATGGCAAACGGCCAACCATTGCCAACCAACTGGCTGCCAATCGGGAGCAATGGATTGAAAAGATGCTGAAACGCGACGTGAAAATTTCCGATATGACCGGACTTGGCATACTTCAGCGTAATGTTACTTTCTTTGCATCCACCACTATATTTATTATCGCAGGTTTGTTAACGGTTCTCGGCTCAACCCAGCAGGCTATCAACCTGTTATCCGCCCTGCCCTGGATAGAAATCGCCTCACGTGCGGCATGGGAAGTTAAAATTATTTTGCTGGTGATTTGTTTTGCTTATGCATTTTTCAAATTCACCTGGTCAATGCGCCAGTACAACTTTGCAGTGGTTCTGTTTGGCGCAGCGCCCGATCAATCCGGTGATCCGGAAGAGCATAAGCTTTTCATCAAACATACTAACTGGCTACTAAGCCGCGCCTCCAATTCCTTTAACTATGGACTGCGTGCCTACACATTCGCCATCGCTGTGCTCGGCTGGTTCTTCAATTCCTGGATTTTTATCCTCTGTTCAAGCATCGTCGTACTTGTTCTCTATCGACGCGAGTGTCGCTCAGCAACCCTCGACGCACTCTATAACGCCAGCCATCATAGCAATGAAAAAACCTTACCGGATTATTGGGGGTGATTTGTACTAACTCCTGCTCAGACATGCACTAACAACCCCTTTTTGATTGAGCTGAGTAGTAGCTAAGATATAGCAATTCAAAACAGGAAGTTTTGAATTGCACACGTAGACTGGAAAAAAAGGATTTACTAACACCAATCAATTAAGAGCAATACTAAATATTTGCTTCGTCATTCCCCAGCCTGACTGGGGAATCCAGATCTTTTAACGCTCTTTAGTAAATCACTGGATCCCGCGGTCAAGCCACGGGATGACGATATTTAGGTTTAACTGAATGAATTTAAAGAGTTGGTGCATTCCAACATTTAATTAGGCGAACGCAGTTCGCCCCTACAGACGACAGTTCTCGTACCTTACTACAAAGATTTCAGATAACGTAACACTTCTGCAAAACGGTCTACTTTCATGGTGTGATTGGCGTCGGTGGCAAACTGCCCTTTGATGACGACTGTTGGTGCATATTGAATCTGATACTTGGCAGCGAGTCGTTCAGCTCTTTGAACTTGTTGATAAAGCTCTTTATTTTCAAGTAATTCCGTTAAGACTTCCTCATCAACACCCATGACCAATAACTCTTCCTGCATGGCGTTGAAGTCAGTTACGTCTATGTCGCCACTATCAATTTTAGCGATCATGTCCGCTTTCTGCTGCTCACTGAGCTCCAGCAATTGCATGGTATAGTGCAATTTTGCCGCTGCTCGCCATTCAGGGCGCGCAATTAGCGGCACATACTCAAGCTCTTCCAGCTCAGCGGAAAGTTCCCGCTCAAGCGCTCGACAAGAGCTACAACCTAGCCAACTGAAATAGAGATTATCCTCTGTGTTTAACTGCTTTGAATCTGGTAACTCAATCCGCCAGTAATCCTGCCCCTGCTCAATTGCAGCGGCGCCTGGGATACTGGCAGCAGAAGCTATACTTAGTGCAAAAACCGATAATAAATATTTCATAAACATTCTCTGGATAGATATTGGTTCAACTCATAGACAACAGCTCAAGCAGCTAGTGCTACTCCAGACGCCATAAAAAAAGGCGACTGATGTCGCCTTTTTTACCCTGATTCAACAGGTGTTTGCAACTTTAAGCGGTCAAATTAGTGAAGACCCAACATAAAGTGTGCAACTGCTTCAATTTGTTGTTCAGACATGCGGTTTGCGATATCACGCATAACAGCATTATCATCATTAGCGCGTTTTGCCCAACTGAAATCTTTCAATTGCTTGATAGTATATTCTGGGTGTTGGCCAGAAACTGCTGGATAGCCAGCTAAGTCAAGACCTTGGCCAGTTGCTCCATGACAAGCGGCACAGGCTGCAACACCACGCTCTGCATCGCCCTGGAAATAGATTTTCTTTCCTAACTCCAGGAATTCTTTTTTTACAGCACCAAGCTGAGTTTCCTGACTGGCATAATAAGCCGCCAAGTCTGCAATATCCTGGTCGCTCAAGTTAGCAACCATTGGTGCCATTGACGGATCATAACGACCTTGTGACTGGTCTTTTGCACCAGCCTGAAAGTCTTTAATCTGCTTTTCAAGGTACTTTGCATTTTGACCTGCCAATTTTGGCCAAATTGCATTGGCACTATTACCATCTTTACCGTGACAAGCGGCACATGTAGTAGCCAGTTCCGCACCTTTGGCGGCATCACCTTCCTGCGCAGAAGCAGTGGCACCAAATAAGAATAATGCAACAATCACTAACTTTTTCATCAGGTTACCCGTATAGTTCTGTTAAATAGTCATCGCGCATGTGCAATGACGGAGAATTCGAAAAAAGTTCGATGAATTATAGGGAACTAACCAGTAAAATGCCAATATCTCTTATAAAAAATACGCCTTTATGAACTATCAGACTGCTAAATATCTACTTGGCGCTGCCAAACTCGCCCAACTGCCGCCCGACGAAGGGATTGAGGTGGCTTTTGCTGGCCGTTCTAACGCTGGCAAGTCCAGTGCGCTAAACACTCTGACCCAACAGAAAAGCCTCGCCCGAACCAGTAAAACGCCGGGCCGCACTCAACTGATTAATGTCTTTACTCTCGACGAAGATCGACGCCTGATTGACCTGCCGGGTTACGGTTATGCCAAGGTTCCCGAGGCCATGAAGCTACAATGGCAGGAAGAGCTATCACGTTATCTGCAGCAACGTAAGTGCCTGCGAGGATTGGTGCTATTAATGGATATTCGTCATTTCCTTAAGGATAGCGATCAGGACATGCTGGCCTGGGCCTCTGAAGTGGGACTGCCCGTACACTGCCTGCTCAGTAAAGCCGATAAACTCAAGCAAGGCGCAAAATCTAAGGCTGTCCTGCAGTGTAAGAAAGCCGTTAAGGAACTACACCCAACAGCAACCGTACAAGCCTTTTCTTCGCTTAAGCGTGAGGGTCTAGATCAACTCTACAAAATCCTTGATGAGTGGTATCAACCATCTGAAGAGTCCGAGGAACAGTCTCAATAAGCCTAAATCAGCAGGTTGCAGTATAAAAAATAAAAGGGGCTCGATAGCCCCTTTCTCATTGGTCGGATTAGAGTCATTAGAACCTAAAGGTTAAATCAAACTCTTTTCTGGCACTTAAATCGAAGTAATTAGTAGCTGACGCAGTGACTTTTGCACGCATGATACCACCTGCTCCACCGAGTCTGGCGCATACTTCATTTGCCTCCTTTAAGATTATAGTTGTACTAACCGCCTTTACTCTTGGCACTTCATCACCAGATCCTGGTAGCGGATAACGACGATCCAGATTCTCACCTAACTCAATAAAGCCGTACTCGCGCTCATTGCCATCCGAATCATACGTTCTTACACGGCACTTAAATTTCACATTAACCTGCACTGTCACATTCTTCACCCCTGACTGCAGATCCTCGGCAGTTGCCAGAAACGTATATCTGGTGTTGGGATTAACACCTCGAAACTCAGCTGTTTCCCCTTCTCGAAGGAAATCAACATTAACCGTTGTGCCATACGCTGCACTTAGATCGGTTGACGGCATTGATACTTTTATTGATGGAGGGCTATGTTCGCCGGCGTCAGGTAAACTCACGGTTTCACAACCGGCTAATATGAGTGTTGCTATAAAGGTGGGTAAATATATTTTCTTACTGATTTTCATTTTAAACTCCTTATAAGTTAATTAGGCTTCCTGCCCACCATGCATTCTATTGATTGGATTAATCATTTTAATAGAGCACTTTTCTCATATTGCTGTAAGTTATATCTGCTTTATTTTGCAAAGCACCACCGCCTCCGCTAGGATCAAACCACTAAGCCTTTGTTTATTCTAGCGAGGAAGCCCATGATCAGCCGTATTATCGCTATTCTTTTATTGGTAATAAGCTCCAATGCCATAGCCGCAGATCAACAACCAGAAAAAGAGCAACCGCCAAAAACCAACGCAACGCCTGCTCAGTATCCACCTTTAATCGAGCGATACATTCTTGATGAGCTGAAAAGCATTCGTCAGGACCAACAGGCCTTCAGAGCTGAAGTCGAACAAAAAGTTGCTCATGCACGCCTTGACGCATCAGACCGAGCTATCCGCTACACCACCGATACCCTTAACAATGTTTTTATCATTATTACCACCGCCGCATCGCTACTGGTACTCATGGGCTGGCGTTCGCTTCGCGATGTTCGCAGCAAGCTCAACGAAGTGGTCGAAACAAAAATCACCGAACTGACCAGCAAATATGAAGAACGGCTAAAGGATCTGGAAGACAAACTCAAACGTCGCTCGCAAGAAATCATTGAAGCTCAGGAAGACATCTCCAAAGCTAATGAAATTCATTCGATCTGGATGCGCGCTGGCCTCGAAACCAACATCCACCAGAAGATAAAGCTTTACGATGAACTACTGGCAATTAACCCAACCGATATCGAAGCCCTGATCTATAAAGCCGATGCCGCTTTTGAACTGGGTGAGTATGAATGGGCATTTAGTTTGGCGAATCGGGCTATCGATCAGGATGAAGATTATGGCCTGGCCTATTGGCAAAGAGCTTGTGCCAATGCCGCCAATGGCGCTGTGCAAGATGCTATTCAGGATATCAAAATCGCAGTGGAAAAGGCGCCGAAACTGGCAGAAGAAATTGAACGCGAGCCAGCGTTTGAAAGCCTACACGAACTGGAAGAGTTTAAGGATTTGCTTGCTTAATGGTAGTGATCAATACATGCTGATGTTCGCTACCAAATTTAGCCGTACAGTCAAGAGCCTATGTAACTAAGCCGACATACTCACTCAAGCAAAAAACCAATTTAAAGCAGTAATGTAATACAAACAAGCGCTTATAGAGCTACATGCCTGAGCAACCGTATATACTTTTCACCTTGCTAAAAATAGCGGGCGGTTCAGGAGTTATTGTAAGCCTCAATTATCGCCCTGCTACTCCAGAACTAAACCAATGCTAGTCGGCTTTCTTTGCAAATTTAGCCGACTTGTCTCCACACTAACGCTCAAGAAGACCTATCATGACCAAACCTTTCTTTAATTCAGCGATATTAGCTTCTCCTGGCCATCCGACTAGTTGATGTCGCAACTGACCATTGTAATAAAAGTAAAACGTGGGCGTTCCCCAGTAACCAATCTCCGGCCAGTCACTTTTTGCATGAGCGTACGCAAACGGGCTCAAGTTACTAGCCTGATTTGCCTCTAAGGTTTCGGCAAAGTAGAGCCTTCTTCCAGGAGGTATTAACCAAGATGACTTGTGCCGCATGATGTTAGATAAAACTGCATCGCTGGCGATGTCCCTTCGAGCATTTTGTGAGAAATGGCACAAGGGGTGACCAACCACAATAACGTAGCCTGCCGAAGGAAATCTATGCGAAATTATGCTCAATCCTTCATCTGTAACCTGCAGGATAGGCCTTCCATCGAGTTCGGTCTTCTCTAATTTACTGATCTTAGGCAAAGCAGGAAATGACAGCTCTTGATGGTCGAGTTCGAGCTCGTTGTATTCATCAAACAACCTTGACTGAACCATCATTTGACTTAGTTCAAACAATCTTGGTACTACTTGATGCTCCCCCTTTCGGGCAACAAGCTCCTCAACCAGTTTTTTGGCTAACCCAACCTGCTCTTTCTCGCCTGCATAAAAGTGGATGACGTTGACTATATTGAAGAGCTCCGTTATCTGCGCAACAGATAAATCTGCAACCGGCGTAGCATTGACAGCCGCCAACAAACATTGATCATAAAACTTTCTGAGTCTAAGGCCGCGTGTATCCGTCAATCTATCTGATTGGCTTTGCCTTTGCTTGCTTTCTTCTTCTAATATTTTTTCGATCTCGATATTTAAATCAGTAATATCCCTTTTCAGATTTATGTCACACTCTGTCGCCAACAGTGCTGTCGGAAAAAGAGTAAACATAGCAAGAATTAGAATAAACATCCTCATGGCATAAGCAGGGCACTCAAATACTGAGCACCCACCTCCCTATTTTTAACTTAAATCAACAGTTTTTTGTACAAGCTTTACCCGTACTCTCTTCACAGGAGGCCCTTTGGTAGCAATAATAATCCAGTAAAAAGTTTCCATCTGGAGATTTTGGATCTTTACTATATAAGATCGAATAATCAGCTTTTGTTTCCACTCTGGCTTTCTTAAAAGCTGACGTCATATGTTGTGCCCCAATCAAACTCAGTATCTTATGAATTTCACTAGGCGTTAGCTCAAGTTCTAAGTCTTTATAGTAAAATCCTGCAACACCTTCTTCTGTAAACACAACGCTATCAATAAAACGTTGTTTGGCAGCTGGGCTTAATGCATCCAAGGGAGACTCTTTCGCAGCCATATTGATGAGTTCGTTATAACTTTTCACTGGTGCCAATTCCCAGGCTAAATCCACTGCTGCAACGTCATTATTTGCTGCCTGGCCTCTTTGATCTTTCTTTTCTACCGCTCCAGCCATATTCGCCAGACCAAGAAAAACAAGCAATGTAGCCATTATTTTTTTCATCTATTTTCTCCTATCGTTAAATTTCATTAACTGTAATCACCGTCATCAGACGATGACCAATAAAAACTATATCAGCGCATTGAGCAGCGCAAACCAATTGCCAATGCAAATTTGAAAAATGTGAACTTAGCCGGGCTTATCTTTTTATGAAGACACCTTGCTACCTTAATCTATAAATTTTAACGCCTTTTAAGAAGCATTCCGGCATAAAAAAAGGGGTGGCCTGAGGGAACAAGGCACCACCCCAAATACGCAATCCGGCTTGGGGAGGCCGAACTGCAAGTCCCGCTGGAAGGAGGGAGTCGCGGGGAGCGCATTCGTTGCGCTCAATACAATAGACATTGGTTTAAGGTGTTTGTTGCAAGAAAAGTGTCAGCTTTTGTAAAGAGTGGTTAGAAATGTGAACAGGCTAACGATAGCCGTCTTTTGCTTAAAAGTAACTCACAGAAGCTACCGCGAGCGGTTCACATTTCTTGATTGTTTTACAGCGATTTCTCGCAATAAACTTTAGTGTGCTTCGTCCCAGTTGTCGCCCACGCCCACATCGGCAATCAAGGGAACTGATAATTCAGCAACACTCTCCATTAATTCTGGGATCTTCTTTTGAGCCAATTTTAACTGGCTTTCTTCAACTTCAAAAACCAGTTCATCGTGCACCTGCATGATCATCTTGATGCCTTTCACGTCCTTAAGCCATTTATCCACCTCCAGCATGGCCAGCTTGATAATATCTGCAGCACTGCCTTGCATTGGCGCATTAATCGCGGTGCGTTCGGCTGCTTTTCTGCGCATGCCGTTTTTTGAATGAATCTCCGGTAAATATAAGCGGCGACCATAAAGCGTTTCCACATAGCCTAAATCTGCGGCTTTCTGTCGAGTTGACTCCATATAGGTCTCTACACCTGGATAACGGGCAAAATAAGTGTTGATGTAATCTTGTGCCGTGTTTCTGTCGGTATCGATTTGTTTGGCCAAACCAAAAGCTGACATACCGTAAATCAGACCAAAATTGATCGCCTTGGCGTTACGACGTTGATTGGAAGTCACTTCTTCCAATGGCACATCAAATACTTCTGCAGCGGTCGCCGAGTGAACATCCAGTCCTTCTTCAAATGCTTTAAGCAAACCTTTGTCTTGCGACAGGTGTGCCATGATACGAAGCTCAATTTGTGAATAATCCGCCGCTAAAATTTTGCATCCTTTTGGCGCAATAAATGCGGTGCGAATACTGCGTCCTTCTTCTGTCTTGATCGGAATATTCTGTAGATTTGGATCAGTTGATGACAGTCTTCCTGTCGCTGCCACAGCCTGATGATAAGAGGTATGAACGCGACCGGTCTTATCATTAATCATTTGCGGTAGCTTATCGGTATAAGTCGATTTCAATTTGCTTAAACTTCTGTGTTCCAGAATTAACTTTGGCAGCGGATAATCTAACGCTAATTCCTGCAATACTTCTTCTGCAGTTGATGGCTGGCCTTTTGGCGTTTTCTTCAAAATCGGCAGACCCAGCTCTTCATAAAAAATAGTCTGTAATTGCTTGGGTGAGCCTAGATTAAACTCTTTACCCGCTATTTCAAATGCTTCTTTTTCAAGCTCCTTTAAACGTTTCTCAAATAAATGACTTTTTTCCAGCAGCAGTTTACCATCAACCAGAACACCATTACGCTCAACTTTGGATAAGACTCTTAAAAGTGGCATCTCAATGTGCTTGAAAACCTGAGTCGGTCCATCATTTTCTTTCAGTTCAGGCCATAATTTTTTATGCAAACGCATGGTAATGTCAGCATCTTCGGCTGCATATGGTGCTGCTTTTTCAATTTCAATTTGATCGAACGTTAGTTGATTTTTGCCTTTGCCCGCGATTTCTTCAAACTTAATGTTAACGTGATTTAGATGATGCAATGCAAGCGTATCCATATCATGACGACTGGCAACGCTATTCAGACAGTAGGACTCAAGCATGGTATCGAACTCTATGCCACCTAGTTCTATTCCATAGTTTGCCAGCACGCTCATATCGTACTTCAAATTCTGCCCGACCTTTTTATGCTTTTCTGATTCCAGAAGACCCTTTAGCTGCTTTAAAACCTCATCCCGGTCCAGCTGTGTTGGCGCACCCATATAAGCATGCGCTACAGGCAAGTAGGCTGCCTCACCAGTGTCCAGCGCAAATGACATCCCTACCAGCTCTGCTTCAATATAATTCAGGCTGGTAGTTTCGGTATCAAAGGCAAACAGGTCTGCTTCGCTTAATTTTTCTATCCATTTGTCCAGTTCTTTTTGCTCAAGGATAGTTTCATATTTTGAACGATCAACCAGAGCGATGGATGCACCGTCTTCATCGCTTGCGTCTATCGAACCAGGCTCGCCCAGCTCTTTTAATACATCCGTTAGCCAACGTTTAAACTCCATTTCGCCGTAAAGCTCTTTTAGTGCTTTTAAATCCGGACTATCAATAGTTAAATCTTCAGGCTGAAACTCTAAATCACAATCTAACTTTATCGTTGCGAGCTCATAAGAAAGCGGCAGTCTCTCAATTGCATCACGCAGGTTCTCACCAATCTTGCCACCAATTTCATCAGCATGTTCAATCACACCCTGCAAGCTATCGTATTGCTCCAACCATTTAACTGCGGTTTTTGGCCCGCACTTATCGACCCCGGGGATGTTATCGACTTTATCGCCTACCAATGCCAGATAGTCGATTATCTGCTCTGGCCTGACACCAAACTTTTCAACCACTCGGTCTTTATCGGTAATCGGATTGTTTTTATCCATGGTATTGATCAAAGTGACATGATCGCTGACCAGCTGAGCCATATCCTTGTCACCTGTGGATATCAGAGTTTCGCGACCTTCTTTACAGGCTTGCTTGGCCAATGTGCCAATCACATCATCAGCTTCAACGCCATCGATCACTAGTAGAGGTAGCCCCATTGCTTTTACAATTTCATGAATAGGTTCAATCTGTTGGCGTAAGTCTTCGGGCATGGGTGGACGGTTGGCTTTGTATTCCGGGTAGAGATCATTGCGGAATGTCTTACCCTTAGCATCAAACACCACCGCCATATATTCTGGCTGATACTCTTTAATCAGACTCTTCAGCATATTGATAACACCAAACACGGCACCTGTCATCATGCCCTTGGAGTTTGTCATTCGTTGTAATTGCGGTACATGATAGGCGCGGAACAGGTAGGAAGATCCGTCAACTAGGATAAATGGTGATTTTTTTTCAGACATTGAGATTTAACGATTAAGGTTAGATTTGCCTAGTGTAGCAAAAAATATCACTATCTCGCATGGTCTTTGCAGGATTAACTATTAAGGAAAAAACAAAGGCCGCAATTGCGGCCCTGTTCAGTATCATTACTTACTTTCTGGAATTTTGGCTACCAAACGCAATGACGTGCTCAACTCTTCCAGCTGTAGCCATGGCTTTAACCAGGCTTTGGCATGATAAACACCAGGACTGCCTGGCACTTCTTCTACTTCCACCTTAGCCTCAGCCAATGGGTATTTGGCACGAGATTCCTGACCAGCCGCCTCATCAGCATTGACATAGTTCAGGATCCAGCGGTTTAACCATGCCTCACAATCTTCCGGCTCCATGAAAGAACCGATCTTGTCGCGGGCCAATACTTTTAAGTAATGAGCAAAACGAGAAGTCGCCATGATATAAGGCAAACGTGATGAAATATCGGCGTTGGCAGTTGCATCAGGGCTATCATAGCGCTTTGGTCGCTGAGTGGTATTGGAGCCAAAGAACACCGCATAGTCTGTATTCTTATAATGGCACAATGGCAAGAAGCCCAGTTTGCTTAGTTCAGCTTCACGACGGTCAGTAATACCAACTTCCGTCGGACATTGCATATCCATATCACCATCATCACTCAGGAAGTTGTGCATGGGCAATGAAGTGACTTTACCGCCACCTTCCGCACCGCGAATGGCGGTACACCAGCCATGCTCGGTGAATGCCTGAGTCAACTTGCTGCCCAGAACATAAGATGCATTCATCCAGCAATAATCTTTATTATCCACGCTGTTGGCTACTTTAGTGTCACTATCAACTGGCAATTCTTCGAAGGCAAACTCTTCAATCGGGCGGGTTTGTTCACCATACGGAAGTCGTGCCAGCACACGTGGTGCAGTAAGGGTTACAAAACGTGAGTCTTCCGAGTCACGGAAGCCACGCCAGCGGGCATATTCCAGTGAGTCAAAAATTTTCTCAAGATCGCGCGGTTTTGATAATTCTGTCCAATCATTAAAGCCGAACATCTCAGGTGATGAGGCCGAGATGAAAGGAGCAAATGCTGCAGCAGCCACATTCGAAGTCAGCTCCAATGTCTCTATATCTTCTGGGTGATTAGTAAATTCATAATCACCAATCAAGGCACCAAACGGCTCACCACCAGCAGTACCGAACTCACTCTCATAAATTTTCTTGAACAGCTGGCTTTGATCAAACTCTACCGCTTTACTTAAATCTTTAAATAATTCGCGCTTTGGCAGGTTAATGACTTTTAGCTTCATGGACACTGAAGTATCAGTATTTTGCACCAAATACTGCAAACCACGCCATGAGCCTTCCAGCTTCTGGAAACGCTCATTGTGCATAATTTTTGATAACTGTGCTGACAGCGCTTCATCAATCTTATCGATAGCTTCTTTGAAAGTTACCGTCAGGTTTTTGTTCCAGGTGACAGTCCCCTTCATCGCTTCTGAAGTTAAAGCTCTTAACAACTCTTCAGCACGACTGGCTTCAGTTTGTTTGGTCGCTGCGATCGCCTGGCTTAGTATGTCCTGGCTCTGTTCGACTATCTGTTCCCTGGAGGAAATTTTTTCCATTTCAGTCATTATTCATTACCTCCCTTGTCTTCAATTTGCCCAAGTGCTTCGGCCAGAGCATTAAGGTCATCGCTGTTTTGCAATACCTTTTCCATTAAACCTTCAAGCTCTTCTGAGCGATCAATTTTAGTCATCAGGTCACGTAGCTTGTTACGCGTGTCCATCAACTTTTTCAACGGTTCTACCTGCTCAACGATTGCTGCAGGCTCAAAATCATCCATCGAATCAAACTTCAGATCGACGGCCATCTCTGAACCATCATTCTGTAAAGTGTTTTCCACTTTGATATTAAGACCCGGGGCCATATTGCGCATCACCTCATTGATATTGTCTTTATCAATTTGGATAAAGCGACGCTCTTTTAGCGGCTTCACTGGCTTGGTTGAGTCAGCACTAAAGTCACCCATCACACCAACAACAAAAGGCAGTTCTTTTTCCAGTACTGCACCGTCAGTTTCGACATCATAGGTAATATGGACTCGTGGTTTACGCACTTTTTTCAAACGGTCATGTATACTCGCCATGTGGTTCTCCTTTAGCTTTAGGGTTCAAATTTACTGGTTACTACCCACATCGATCCCTGTTAGTTTAAAATATTGCTCACGCGCACCTTCTTCTGGAATTAATTGCTGCAACAGTTCTGGAAGCGATAAATCGCTCCAACGAATACTCTGTTCCAACAGATAGGAAATAGGTGAGTGAGGTTCGGTTTTTCGGAAATATTCGGCTACCTGACGCAAAGTATTTACTGCCTGTTCGCGTCGATTAATCCCTTCTATCTGATAACTTGCTGTTTCTGCGCCGCTTTCATCGTGCTTCTGACTAACAGTGTCTTCAGTTACTGCCAGCTTGTCTTTAGCCAAGTATTCAACAGCCTGCAAGCACTCTCTTAGTGCATTTCTGATATTAGAAGTAGGTTGGGGCAATGACTCACAGACGCGATCAAATTCTTGAGTAAATGCTTCATAGGTTTCAAGTGCAGTCTGCAGATCACTGACCAGTTCCTGGTAGAAACTATCAGGAGTTAGCACTACGGATTTTTTAATCGACTCCAGAGGGATAGCGCCATTATCGATACGGCTCTGTTTTTTCTCCGCATCCAATCGCTCCAGCAGTATGGCCTGCTCATACTGCCAGACACACGCCGGCAGGTAGTCATCATTTTGGGTCAGTAGCACTGATTTAATGGGCGTTATCAGGGTTCCAGCGCCATCAAAGCCATTGAGACCTGACAAGGGAGAAACCCGGGTTTCGATGCCATCCTCATCTATAGCCGGATAAATTCCATCGTCCCAGAATCGACAGATTAATTCGCTTGCCAGTTGATAGCCACGAATAAAACCTTTGATGCCGTCAATACGTGTAGTAGCCTCAATAAACCAGGCTACTACCTCAAGATCTTTGGTTTCATTCTTTAAAGCATCTAAAGACAACTCTTTAAGCTGATACCAGTTTCCATCAACGGCTCCAGCTTCATCAACATCTGCTACGGCAATTCTTTCTGCTTTACGCGCAGAATTACGGGCATCTCTTAACTTGTAATAAATCGATTCAACACTGGTATCATTGCGCAGATCACGACCACAAGGTTGTTCCTCACTAATCGGTTCGATGTAAGCTTCAATATCCATTGATGGTACTCTCTTCGCCAGTTTGCCCACTTAGCGCAGGTATGGTTTGATCATTTGCCACAGTCCCTTCCACCCGCACAGAAATTGCGGTGATGTTATCCTGCGCTCCACGCACTAAAGCGGAATGAATGAGTGCTTTATTGATTTCATCCACATCTCCAGAACTGAAAAAGGCTGAAATTTCCTGATCAGAAAGTTCCTTATTTAGTCCATCACTGCACAGCATAAAAATATCACCATGCTGAATTTCACCGTCAATTCGATCCAGGTTCAGTGTTTGAGAAGCTCCTATCGCTCGCGTAATGACATTCGCCAAAGGGTGATCTTCCACCTCATCTTCTGCCAGCAAACCTGAATCAAGCATATCGTTTACCTGACTATGATCACGGGTTAACTGTTGTAATGTGTGGTTTCGATATCGATAGACGCGGCTATCCCCTGCCCACAATATGGTGAAGCGGTTTTCATGAATGATTAAAACCACAACGGTAGTGCCCATTACCGCCTGCTTGTCAAATTTCTGGAACGCCAGCTGTCTTAATTTCTGATTGGTAATACTTAAGACTTCTATCACGCGCTCGATAAATTCTTCGTTGTTGCCGGTTCTTCTTACAGTGGAAAGTTCATCGACAACCATACCGCTGGCAACATCACCGGCACTATGTCCCCCCATACCATCGGCAACGACCCATAATCCAATCTCAGGCTTTTCTATCTGATTATCTTCATTTACTTCTCGTACAGCACCAACATGCGTTGTTGCTGCCGATAGCCAACGGTAATCAATTGTTGTTTTATCCTGCTCAGCTTCAATCACAGCACTCTTCCATTGATAATTTTGCATCTTCAGTTATTAATTGACTTTGTTTGTCATCAAATGACCGCCACCCCGAGGCTTGCCAATTGCCATCCAGGGTTGCATGAATTCCACAAATTGGAGGTAGGTCATGGCACAGCAGAATAGTTGGCCCCATGTGCTCAGAACCTTTTGTCCACCAGATACTGGTATAGTCCCGGTCAGCCTCAGTTTCATGATAGAAAACATCCGGGGAGATAATTTCATCTTCATAACTGAAAAAGTCTGAACAGAGTCTATTGGCAATCTCCTGAGCTCGCTGCTCTAGTTCTTTCCCGCTGTTCTCAACCAGATCTGCGACTGAAACTTTTCCGCCGGCAAAGGAGCTTTGACTTAAAGTCTGTAGCCGCTCATCCAATTCATTAATCTCCAGTGAGTTGGTCAGCGTATCAAGCATCAGCTCTTCAATAGCCTCACACTGCGCCATATCCAATAAGGCCCCTTTTTCAAGTGTGCTAATGATCACCAGTGGATAATAACGACCAACTTTATCCAGACTTGGCATCATGCTGCCAAACAGCGTTGCATCAGATAGGGAATCTTTTATTATAAAACGCCAGATAGGGCTGGTAAGGTAGTAGTCAAGCCACTGCTGCTTGAACCTTTCTCGAGTCTCGGCAAGGCCTTCTTCTAACCACTGATCAAATCGATCCTGAATCGAATAAGGAATGTGGCGACTAACAAAATCACCACAACTTCTCATTTTTCCGAAACATCCGAATCGAGCCACATTCTTATTCATCATAAATCTGTCGGGCAGTTGAACCCCTCCAAATCTGAACCAAAGAATGGGTTGTTAACACTATGCGCCTGTAGTTCGAAGCTTGCATCAAATTCGCCATGCTTGAACTCCAACAAAAACTTATCGTATGCCAGTGTTTTTTTTAGTTTTGCTCTATCCAGCAGTCGGAACAAACTCCAGAAACCGGTAGTCCTTACGGTTTCAGTTTGTCCACCATCAGTTGGGGTAAAAGCAATCGAAGTTGCAACCTGCGGTTTAGGTCCTGGCCAGCGGGTGGGATAGGCGCGTAATGGACCATGGCGGTAAGACAAAATCTGGCCTTCAATATCAACCAGTACCTGTCCCGCGTTAACGCTAAGACTGGATGGCTTTAAGGTAAAGTTCACCGCAATATCCGTCCCATTTCTGACAAAAAAGCTTTCTCTGATGGCTTTTGCTTTTTCCAGCTGTCTTAAGGTGTAATTACTGATACCAATATCTTTATGCAGTCGCCAGCGGCCACGCGAGGTGTCAACAAATACACTTAGATGTTGGTTAAAGAAGCGATCAATGGTTCCGCCATAGGAGAAGAAGCTTCTGAAATCATCCAGAGTAATGTCTTTTCTGCTGCGCTTATTGACCGGGTATCTTCCTTCAATCGCGCGTCGACATTCTGATAGCACCTCTGTTTTCCATAAGTTATTGAGGTAAGAATAGGTTCCCGTATTGGTTAGCGTTTTACCGCTGTTCTCAACCTTGCCCAACCATTCGCTCATTGGTTGAGGTGTCACGCTGGCTTCTTTCTCCAGCTCACTGATAATGCTGGCAGCCTGTGGACTACTGGTTACTTCGTAGGTTTTTTCTTCAGCATTATTGGCGTTACTGATTGACTCAAGAAACACCTGCATATTTTTAAGTGCGCCCAGGCTCTGCTTTAAAGGGCTGTTACCGTTTGGCTCTCCTACATACTGAATAATGTCGTAAAATGCATCATTCACGACCTGCTCTGGTGCTGCATCAATATCAGCACTATCAGGGATCAATCGCTCAAATCGGTTGGCATTATTGGCGACACGGGAGGGAGCCGCGGTTTCAGCTATGTCTTTTGCCGCATCCATGTTGATGCCTTTATCTTTGGGACGGGCCAGCATGACGTTATCACGCACTGCCGAGTACAACCGTTCAATCGGGGCCTTGACACCGGTCAGCTCCTGTAGCATCAAAGCGCCTTCTTCCGGTGTTGAGAACTCTCTTACCGCCAGATCATTGATCAATTCTTTCCAGTAAAAGATGTAATCATTGAAATACTTCTCACGCACCTGATCCTGGATATCAAGTATCGACAGTTTATCCAGACTGCCGGCATTATCCGTCGGTAACACCCAGGAGTCTTTTGAAAGAATCTCACTGATTTTTTTGCTCTCACGCTTGAAGACAGCATGATAGCCAGCCTGCGTATACAGACCCGGCACGCCTTCACGCAATGATTTACCACTTTTTCTATAGAAGTAATTTTCCACCTGCTGCGACAAATAATCGCTTGGCTTAAACTCCGGCATTGCATTGAGGTAGTTATCGAGAATGCTGTTGTAAACACGGTCAACTAACGACACCTGGCTTAACTTTTCCTGTGCAAAGTTAACCAGCTTGCGATCCTGCTCAGGCAAGCTCATCTGCTCGCTCAGGAAGTAGCCTAAATGAGCTCTTAGATCATTGCGCAACTCCTCATTGATCTCACCAGGATAATCCCGACGCCATAAATGCTCAAATAAAGACGCGATATCCTTTTCTTCTTTATGCTGAGGCAGATAGAACATCAGGTAAATTCGTAGTAGCTCATACAAATAGTCATTATGTTGCTTAGCCTGAAGCATTTCCTTTTCCAGGCTGCTTTTCAGATAAGGTCCAAAGTAATTGGCCAAACCTTTGTTATAAACTTGCTGGGTAACACCACTAAATTTATCACCCTGATATAACCCAAAGCCTTCGCTTAATGCATTTTTATTTTCGATAATCTGGTTGGTGAATTTTTTTAACACATTCAGGCCACCATTCAATTCCAACAGGTTCGATTTGTCGGTAATACCACCGCTGCTTGCCAGGTTATATTCTGTGACCAGGGATGAAGTGCTAGTGATTAACTGCTTGTTATTCGCATAACTGTATGACCATAGATAACTGAAGGTGACCAGACAAAATCCCGCCACCCCGTAGCCAATTCGTTGGATCAGGCGCTGACGTTTCTGATAGGCAATATTAACGCCTACCAGCTTATCTTCTTTGAAGATGACATCTTTCAATAAACGTTTGATAAAATAACCTTTACCTTCCCCGTTACAGGTACTGACTCTTTCCGGTTTGAAGCCAAAGGTGTTTGAAATATCTCGCCCGATGCGGTTGATCGGCGTACCTTCTTGTGTCGCACTGGTTAGATAAACACCTCTTAACAGAATTGGCTCTTCGTAGCGATTTTGACTAAAGGCAATCTTGATAAAGTCATCAATATTTTTCTGGGCCAGACGTAACTGACGCGGGAAGCTATAGATTAGTGCTCGTCTTTGTTCGCTTTTTTCCTGCTGCAGTTTCTTTAATAACTTTCGTTCAATATTTTGTATCAGCTCTACAAAATATTTATTAAATTTATCAACCGCTTTATGGTGGGAAAAATCTTCTCCTACTTCAAAGGTTAAACCTAATACCTCTTCCCGTTCCTCACGAGAAATATCCTCAAACAGTTCATTAAACCCAGCCAACAAGTCACCCTTACTTAACACCAGGTATACTGGGATATTAATCCCCAGCTGCATCTTCAATTCCTGAACTCTTTTACGGATGGTTCCGGCCAACTCGTTTAACTCTGACTGAGATTGCTGTAGTAACTCAGCAATGCTGATGGTGACTATGGCACCATTAACAGGTCGCATAGGTCGAGTTTTTTTCAGCAGATTTAAAAAACCATGCCATGCTCTGGAGTCAACTTCCTGATAACTATCCTGCGTGGTATAACGTCCAGCTGTGTCCAGCAATATTGCATCATCGGTGAACCACCAGTCACAGTTGCGCGTACCGCCAACTCCTTTAATCGGACTAGCGCCAAACTCGTCTGCCAGTGGCAGGTTCAATCCAGAATTAATGATGCTAGTCGTTTTCCCGGCTCCAGGAGGACCAATTAGTAGGTACCAGGGTAGTTGATAGAGGTTCTTGCCTTTAAAATCACTTTTTTTCAGATACTGCAATGCATCTGACATTCTATTCTCTAGCACTGCAATTTCATCACCGGAAGACTCCTCTATATCCAGCTGTTCCTGATCCTCTTTTGAAATGTGCTGCATTAGTTTTTTATTTTTTCGGCCCGCCTGCTGTAACCTCCACATTTTGACTGTCAGCCAGACACAGGCAATTATCAGCAACAGACTAAGTCTTGCCGCTACGCTGCTCAATACCTCATAACCACCAATACTGATTAATGGACCACCGAACCAGACTACGGCTATAACAGCGAGGATCACAAGACTTATCAATGTCATTTTGTGGGTTATTACCCTACCAAACTTTTTTATTATTCCAGCCATACTAACGCTCGCTCACTTCCATTGTTGCCTGTTCATCCAATCCATTTTTGACCCATAACAAAATTTCCACACGTCGGTTCAGTGCTCTGTTCTGATCGCTATCGTTTGGCACTCTGGGTTCCGCAGCACCACGACCTTCTGCACTTACTCGACCAGCCAGATTTTGGTTCTGACTTAAAATACGTACCACCGAGTTTGCTCTTGCTAATGACAGTTCCCAGTTAGAATGGTATTTAGCCGTGAATATTTTTTGATCATCACTATGTCCGACTACCTGAATGTGGCCAGGTGTGCTGGTCGCAATCTGACCAATTTTTTCAATGATGGCGATACTGTTTTCATTCAGTTGCGCGCTCGCAGAGGAATACATCTGATTACTGGTCATAATGATTGCCACATGATCCAGATCTTCCACTACCTGCAATACCCCACGCTCTATTTCCGTATTTAACAGCTGTCTTAACCGCTCCGCATAATTGATGACGGTTTTACTTGTCTCCTGATTCACAGGTGCGTCAGGGACCAATCCGGCAATGTTGTTGTACACTGGCTCAGCCTGTCGACTTAGCTGATAGCTGTAATTTAGATAAACCCCAAGTAGAATAGCCACACTCAAAACAGCAACCGCCCACAGTGGAATTCGTCGCTGATTCTCTATCAGATCTGTAACATTTGAACGCCAATGGGGTGACAGCTCCTTGCTATGTTCCGGTTGTACTTTCTTCAGAACAGCAAACAACCTTTCTTTTTCCACTTCCAGCCTTTCAAATCCATTCTCCTGCACCCGATACTTGCCTTTAAACCCCAGTTGTAAACACAAGAAGAGCAACTCTAGTAGATATTGGTTGTTAAGCGGATTCTTGACTCTCTCATCGATAATCTTAAAAAATTGTTCTCCACCCCAGGTTTGCTTATAGAACACACTGAGCAGACTTTTAGTACTCCAGATACTGTTTGCGCCCCAGGGGGCATTCAAGACAATTTCATCCAGCAAGGAACAGATCGCATAACGCACTTCAGCAATGGTGTCTGCATCAGTTTCATCCTGACGTAGCTGCTGCTCAAATTCTTTTATGTGTGCCATACACTGTTTGTGCAGCATATTGATGTTACTGATCTGGGTCGCCTGCTTTAACTCTATGGCAAGACTGAGTAAGGTTGTGGCGGCATCGATAATTGGATTTACCCCAATCTTGAAAGCAGCTAACGGAATCTTGTGTCCACGGTTTAAATCTGGCTCCAGTGTCTGCTCATTACTGTCGATTGGTCGCTGTATCCCTCCCGGCCTTGGTACCAGAATTGTTCTATCCATATTTTTCATCTTTCTCTTTTGTTAATCCCTTGTTATCTATGGTTATGCTTCATTTTTAATTGCCCAAAGCTCCACATCCAGCCCCGGGAAATCTCCCGATACGTGAAAAGCAATACTTCTTGAATTGGTATTTTCTGCCCACAGTGGCGAACGCTGATCAATGGCAAAATAGCTATATTCTTTTTTTACCGGAACTTCACGCGGTGCTACTGATAATTCTGACAAGTTAATACCTGGGAGCTGTGCGTTTACCAATTGTCTGATATTGCTCAGGCTGCCTATTTTTATTTGCCGTGGTAACTGCTCTTTTAATTCACGAGTAGCCATTTCAGCTCTCGCTGCCAGCACAAAGCTGGCCTGCTTAAACAGCTCAACCTGATCAATATTTGCAACTTTGATACCGTAGCCTTTTTCTTCGAGGTTGATTTCATGGGCACTTTCATCCAGCACATGACTTAGATATTGTTTAATCGTGATCTCTACACGACTAAAGCATTGATCGACATTTTTATGCGTATAGGGCAGCTGCTTTGCTGGCTTTCGGCCCTGCCCATAGAAGGTTGCCAGCTCAGCTTCCAGATTGACCAGTTCCATATAGACTTCATAGGGCATCACCTGCTCCTGCTCCATCAACTGATGTAATCTGGCCAGGTTTTTATTCAGCAATTGCAGGATCAGGTAGTTATGAATGCTACTGGTGGTGCTGTTATCAACACCCAGAACCTTTGCTGCCAACTTTTCTCTTCTATGTTCAAGCAAGCTGATCAGGCTAAGCTGTCTACTGCGTAATACCTCACTGGCCTGAATATTTAAAACAACGGGTACAAAATCTTCCTCCAACTCAATGCTGCCATCCTGTTTTTGTTCTTTGATTCGAGCTATCGGTAAACACTCATAGCCTTGCTGACTTTTCCCCTCAACAATTAAGCAAAAGTTTTCCTCTGCAATTTCTAGAGTGGCATCACTATCTTCCCCTTCATTAATGCTGCTTACCTGCTTCAGCTCCTTGCGATAACGTTTGCTGGATTGACTGGCAAATTCCTGCGCTACCTGCTTTGAGTGATCGGTATTTTCTGCAATAGCCAGCATGATCCGCTTGTCATTAATTCCGTCCACTTCCGACAGATCCAGCATGGCGGGAAGCCTGTGCGTTTCTGGCATGCTGAAATAGGTGCCATCCTGCAAAATACCGCTGGCTGTTTTGATCCCAATTTTTCCCTGCAACAGACCCTCTTGATTTAACTTTAACTGACTAAAGCCAAAGCCATGTGGTGTCAGCGCCTGAGTCAGCCTTTTAATCTGATAATCGTTATATCGATCCTGCTGCTGAAAATGTTCTGGCGTCAGGAATAAACCTTGTGACCAGACAACCTTGTTGCTCATTCAATATCCCTATTGCTTGACGATTGCTTTACCTTCAATAAACAGCGCTAACTCATCCGACTGCTCGATGTTATGCACAACTTTCCACTGGCTGTTATCAATATCTTTAAAAGCCGCTACCAGCATCAAATATTTGGTGGTCGCGTCAGTAACCAGCAACTGTTCCAGCTTTTGACCCGGATTGACCTGGAATTCTTTCATGCTGGATACAGCGGTCTTGAAATCCGGTTCGGTTTGGTCATAAATACTGAAAAAATCCATACCTTCTACAGCCACTTCTTTTTTCAGCTCATACAGACGAAGTACAATTGGCGATGAGCGCCCTAATTCATCCTGATTGACCTGCTCAGCAACACTAATGATCAAATCAACTTCCTCACCCTTATTCCCTTTCAGTAAAGCGCAAGCACTGACATTGACCAGTAATATGGTTGCTACCAATAATCTTTTAATGATCGTTAATTGTTTCATTCGTATCCCCTATCGCACACCTAATGCGGTTAATTGAGCTTCATAAGCCTCGGCAAATTCTTCAGAAAACCGTTTTCCAGAACCCTGGCCAAGTTCCTCATTTACTTTCTTGTATTGTTCTTTGTACTTGTCCCAGCTCTTTGCTTTTTTAGCTACCGGAATCCATTTTTCAATACTGTTACTCTGCTGTTCATCGCTGACAAAGTGATCCGGGTTAAGCTGCGATAACACTGCATTCACGGCTCCTTCCGTTCCAGCCATCAATGCCAGCTCGTGACTGCTCATATCTTTAAAGCACTCCTGAATGGCCTGATCCCAACTTAAAAACCCAGGAATCCTTCGCGCAAATAAATTTCTGATCGCCTCATCCACATTGATCGAAAACTTCAAAGGGTTATTTTCCTGAGTACGAATGGTAGTTTGCATAACTCTGAATTCACTTTTCATGCTCGCTCTGGCGCGTAAAATATCGAGCATGCCCTGTAACGACAGTCGTAAGGCCGCACCTAACCGATGATAAAATTCAGGTTGATTATTCAACTGAATTTCTTCGGCACTTAGCCCAAGTCCTTTTAGCAATTCATTCAAGCAAACTTCTGCACCAGCACCAGCAGTAATCGGCTGGCTATTCGTTAATCCCGCCTGTGCTTGAGGCTGAGTCTGTGGTTGAGGTTGTGCCTGAACTTGAGACTGGGATTGAGATTGAGGTTGAGTTTGTAAATGCGGCTGCACCGCTTGCGCAGTATCAGCATTCGCTGCCAGCTGTGTTGTCGTTTGCTGACTCACCTGCGAATGTTCCACTACTTGCTGTTGCTGGTTTTGTACTTCAGCTGACTGCTGTCCCTTGCTTTGTATACTGACCAGGCCGGGATCCCAATCATCTGGAATTTGCTGAGCCGCGGCTTGGGCTGTAGCAGCACTAACTTCAGACGGAACTACTTCCGGTTGAGCTTGCTTCAGGCTGGGTGCGCTGTAACTTTCATTAAGCGGGTTCGTCATCTGCTGATGCTCAAAACCAGCTGCTCCGGTGTATACAGGCTCTGGTTCCAGCGGGCTTGAACTCCCAACAGGTGATGCCACTGGCTGCTGATCACGACTCAGCGACGAGTCATGACCGGTTACCTGGTTATCCTCTAAGGTGACTTCGATTTCATATTCACCAACCTGCAAATAATCTCCATCCTGTAACATCCGAGTCTGACCTTTACCTAATGGCTCAACTCCTCGATTGATGAAAAGTCCATTGGTAGAATAGTCAGTGATTGAATAGCTGCCCGCTTCAAAACTGATGACGGCATGGGTGCTCGATACGATTTTCTCCGGATCCGGCAATACCCAGTCAGCATCTGCCGAGCGGCCAATGACACCACCAATGCGGTCGAAAGTTTTTGTCGCAACCTGATCAGGTGCTAAACGGTGAAAACTGGTTATACGTAGTGTTAATTGCTTCATCCTCAATGACCTTTGTTCTTATCCCTTGTGACTTCCTGATGCACCCTGACTGCGCGCCCTTGATTCAGCGCAGGGTATCAATGCCTTACTTAAGCCAAATTAATATTCCATATATAACAATAAGTTATAACTAGTTTTTCTGCCCGAGCGAGCTTGTTGTACCGCCTTTGCAGGGCAGGAATGAAAAATCAGGAGCCGATGATAGTGGATTTTGTAGATAAATTAAACTACTTTTGGAATATTTGATAAATACTTCTCAGATATATTAAAGAATTGAAACCTGCTTCCAAATGGGGTAGATTAGCGCGCTTGAAATTGATTGGATCAGAGTTAGATTTGCATGGAACACTCACAGGACGACCAGCACAAAGAGCAGAATCAGGCTGACAGCCATTCACCAGAAACCAGCCCAAACGAAGGGCCAAGCAGCGAGTCGCTAGCCGAAGACAACGACAAAACGGTAGTACAGGACTTTAGCACCAATACCAGTAACGATTCCGTTGTTGACCAGCCCAAACTGGGGGATCTGCTCAGTGATCGCTACCGACTGGTTGAGCTGATCGGTACCGGCGGCATGAGCTATGTCTATAAAGCCATTGATACTTTTGCCGAGAAAGCTGGCGATAGTGAACCTTATGTTGCGGTAAAAATACTGAGTTCCGAGTTTTCCACTCACCCGGATGCAGTCACCATCATGCAACGCGAAGCCAAGAAAACGCGTCTGCTGGCTCACCCAAACATTGTTCAGATTCATGATTTTGTGCTGGATGACTCCCTCTGTTACATCGTCATGGAGTATCTGCAAGGCGAAACGCTCGATCAAATCATTAAACGCAGCAAACCCAATGGTCTTCCCCAAAATGGCGTTCTTAACATTCTCAAGCAAATCACTTCGGCGCTTGAGTTTGCTCATCAGCAGGGCATTTTGCACAGCGATCTCAAGCCCAGCAATATTTTCATCACTCAGCAGCAAAGGGTAAAGATTTTCGATTTCGGGGTCTCTCGCGGCCTCAAGCAGAAAGTGGATGAATACGCAGTCCAGCTACACTCCAATGAACCCGAATATGAAGTTGGCGGCTATACTCCTGCCTATGCCAGCCTCAACATGCTGAATCAGCAACCCCATGATGTTAAAGATGATATTTACGGTCTGGCCTGCATCACCTATGAAATGTTTACCAGCAAGCATCCTTATGCACGCAAGCCGGCGAACAAGGCTTTTGCTGAAAAAATGAATCCTGATAAAGTGTCCAAGCTAGCTTTGTTTAACTGGAAAGGCCTGGTAAAAGGCTTGCAACTGGAACACCATCAGCGCACCGAATCTGTACAGCAGTTTTATCAGGACTTAACGCGCACACTGTTCAAGCCGGTAGCTCTTGCCGCATCGGTTTTAATTCTTTCTGTGGTGGCGATCACTCTGTGGCAAAGCTCCAGTCAGATCATAACTGAGACTCAGGCACAATTAGCTCATTACCAGCAGCAGGAAGCCCAATACCAACAACTGCTGGCGCTGGCTGAAACCGATCTTGAGGCAACCCTTGAGAGCATTAACCAATTGCCAGACCTTCATCGAACTTCGCTGCTCAACATTTTGAATGATGATATCGTTCAACACTTTTCAGCTCAGTCAGAACAATTTCTACGCCCTACCGATACTGGCTATGCTGACTATCCAAACGCCCTGCAAACCCTTGCTGAGGCAGAGCAGTTTCTCAAGGACTCCCAGCAGCTTTCCAGCTTTAAGCAACAGGTACTGGATGCACAGAATCAGCTGGTTTCGACACTAGAGCAAAAGTTTAACCAGTTACTGGAACAGCAGGATTACAAAAAACGTGACACTGGCGATGACGTATATTCATTACAACAGACCCTGCTCACTATCGCTCCTGAGCATACTCCTAAAATTTCGGAACAATCTCAATCACTCTTTTTGACGGGCATTAAGCAGGCACTAGCCGAGCACAATGTGGCTGAGCTTAACCGCTACCAGCAAGTAGGTGATGTGATTTTTGTGGATAACCAGGAGTATCGGGCACTAAAACAGCAAAGCGAAGCATTTCTGTTTGCAGCCAAACAGATTGACCAGTACAACAAACAGGTTATTGAGCAGCCAGATACGCCATTTCCGACAAAAGCGGCCACAGTTTTCTATCAACAGCCGATTAATAAACTTAAGGCCAAAATCGAAGAGGCTTCTAATACTCGTGAACTTGAGCAGGTCGATGAAGAAGTGTTTGCTCTGGTAACGACGTTACCCAGTGACTTTGCATTGTCTCAGGATTTGCAGAATACACTGGCCAATGCCTATTTTAAGCGAGCAGATGAACTCAATGCCAGCCGCAGTTACCGTGCTGGTGCCAAGGCACTAAGTCGAGGCAGGCAAATTCTTAATGACATGAATCAGGTTGCATCTGATCAAAGTTAGGATGAACTATCCAATGTGAAAGGTACGCCTTTTCGACATTGAAAAGGCTTTCTTTTCATCATAATAAGCGGCTTCATTAATGAAACTGATGGTGCAGTTTTCCCCTTCATAGCACTCATCTTCCCCATTAAACAAATGAAAGATAGGTTCACCCGATTGCAATGTCTGAAAGTCGCGGTCCTGAATATTTTTATGCACCATGCCACAAATATTACCCAGCGGATCGGTCGGCAGGTACATGACTCCAAAGTATTCATAGATATCTATCGATTCCGAAGGCTGAGGTAGACTGTGCTGATTATAGTGTTCGATAAATTCTGCAATTAACTGCACCGCCTGTTCTGTTTTTTCAAACACTTCATGTTTGAGCTGACCTTGTGGCACAGGGCCGACTTCAACTAATACATGTCTATCAGCAACGGTCATCAAGAAATGATGGTCTTCCTGTTGCTCCAGAGTCACGGTGACATCATCCATGCGCTGCTGCACATAATCGACCAGCATCAGATGAAAGGTGTCGGTTTTAGTCAGCACCAGATTCACGCCCATCGGGGCGGTTGAGGTATGTAGATCAATAATCATATCCACACGGGCATCGCCTTTTGGGCCGACCTGATCATTAATTTCCTTTGCCCGTGCATTTTCATAACCGACCAACAGCGGATCTTTAATATCCGCCAATCTAAAACTGCGGTTTAGATCCCGATCCAGATAGCGGCGGTTTTGCTTAAAAGCTTCAGGATTGGCCAGCAGATATTCCACCTCAAAAGTTTTCGGCTGCAACAAATGAGGATATTCATGATACTTTTCCAGCAGGTAAATTCCGGTGTACTCATTACCATGAGTCCCGCCAACTATGGCTACTTTATTGACTATTTCCCTTTCCATTAGTCTTTCCTCTTTTGCTGTTTACGCCATTCCCAGGGTTCGACACGCTGACTCTCTGGCAAGGCCCACAACCCTTTTCTGGCTTCTCTAGCCGACTCTTCCAACTCTTTCAGTTTCTTGCTTTTGCTGTAGCGCCAGCGCCAGGCCATGCCTTCGCTGACCATAAGCTCATTGACCGACTGACCATCAACCACCAGATCCACCAGCATGCGTCCATACTGATCACGCTTATCACCGATCAACCTGATCGGTTTATTCATCACCAGCTCCTGCATAAATTCCCGCGATTTCTTGGCAAAGGGCTGTTCACGCTCTGGTGCATCAATATCCTTCAGTCGAATGGTAAAGCTGTTATTCCGTTCGCAACAGACAATCATACTATCACCATCCTGTACGAACTTGACCCGGTAATCTGCGTCAACAGACTCACAGCCCGTCAGTAGCAATACCAGTATCAAACATTGCAATCGCTTGATCATTTTACTCCCCCAAACCTTATATCAATACGCCGAATAGATCTTATGGCCAGCCAATTAACTCAAGGGCTTACCCAGTTTTGCTTTTGTTTTTGGTTTTGGCAAAGTAGCAATCGATGAAATCAGCAGGCCCGTTACTAATGATATACCAATAATAATCATATTAAAGGCCGTATCCAAACCGCCAATGATGTCGTGCTCCAACAGTGCAGTCAGGCTTTTAAAGCCAATACTGCCGGGAACCAGAATAATGAAGCCAGGCATCATAATGGTTGCCGTTGGCACCTGTTTAATACGATAGGCGAGGTTGGCAAACAGTCCGACTGACAATGCGCCAACAAAGGCGCCACTGGCCGGATCCATCAATTTTACCCCCCAGCGCGACACAAAGTAGGCGACACAGACCGCAGCAATGATCCACGGAAAGTGAGTCCAGCGGGTCTGGAACAGAACCACAAATGAAAACGAAGTGGCCAGAATGGCAATCCAGATGGTCCAGGTCGGTAGCACCTCCAACGCAGTGGTCACATCCGTTGGGAAAAGGTATTGACCGAGCTGACTTCCAATCGCTACGCCAAAGGTCATCTGGATGAAAATAACGCCAGCGCCTAATAACCGAGCCGTGCCTGACACCAGGTTCTGGGTTGCCAGTTCGGCCATGGCAATCGTCAGCATCATGCCAGGCACTAAAATAATAATGCCGGCGACGATGGGAATATAAGTCGAACCCAGCCCCAGCCACTTATTAAAACCCACAGAAATAACAGAAGCCATAAAGGCACATAGTGCCGGCATCAAATTAGCAACCGTTTCCGAACGAGTGCCACCAATATTGACCAGCAAGCCCACCGACAGACCAATCGCTGCTCCTGTAATGACTTCCAACAAACCTCCATTGAAAATCCTGGCAATCGAAGCTGACACCAACATAAAACAGATAATGGTCCAGTAACGATTATGCAGCGGCCGGGACTTGGTGATTTCGTTGAGCTGGTTGGCGCCTTCTTCGGTAGTCATGTCATCATTGATCACCGCATAGGCCACTTCCATGGTTCGGCTCAATTTATCGACGTCCACCTCTCCTGCATTGGAGCGGATCACATAAGTCTGCGGCTTATCTTCTTCCAGCATAAAGGTCATGGTAATGCTGGTGGGGACGGCAATACATTGCAAGCCATAACCCAGCTGTTCTGCCACGTTGGTCAGCAAGCGCTCCAGTTCATAGCTGGGCACGCCGTAGGTATGTAAGGCTTTGACCAGACGCAACATAAACCCCACCGGCTCATGACGATTCGGAAAATGAGGTACTTTATCCAGCCGACGCTCGGCAATGGACTCTGGAATTTGCTCGGTTAACTTGTCACTCATAGGGTCATTCTTCTTGGTTACAAACGGATGCTGAGCACGGCCTAATGCTTCAATGCTACCTGTTTTTGATCACTATTTGTAACATTAATCGGTTATTCTTGTATTGCCTATAAGTTATAAGGTCTTTAGGATATATACCCTCTGTAAGAGGAGTCAAAACACATGAGCAAATCCATTAAACACATACTACTGATTGTCGCCCTGCTTGGCATGGCGCTGGTAGGTGTTGCTCATGCTAAAGCTCCCGATCATGAGACCAGCGATTGTGCGATCTGTCTCCATCAGACTTTTAAAGACAGTCACAGCAGTTCGCCACAACTTTTCGTGCCGTCTCCTTCCCTGATTGCGGAGCAATCCTTAGCCTGGCCAACACCTGTTGTACAATCCATTCCACGAACGGGTTACCTTGGCCGTGCCCCTCCCGTTTCAGCTTAATTTCTCAATTTTTTCGTTTTTTATTTGTTTATTAACTGAATAGACAAAGGTCTATTTGCATGAGGAATCATAAGCATGAAATATTCTGCTATCGCATTACTGCTATCCGCAGCATTAAGCCAACAGGCCCAAGCTGCTGACAACTCAACACTTTCTGGCGTCCTTCAGGATAACGAAGGAAACCCTGTCTCCAATGTTGAAATTTTTATCTCATCTACCAACCAGTCAGTCACCACCGACGAAAATGGTCGATTCGAGTTTACTGATCTGGAAACTGGCCGCTATATTCTTGATATTAAAGGTGGCAAACAAGGCCACTTCAACAAAGCCATCCAGCATACCGGTGAAAGCCTTACCGTAACCATCGATTATGATGACGTGCAAACTCTTGTTGTCACTGGTAATCCCCTGGAGCATACCGTTCTTGAGATGGCTGCGCCGGCGGTCATTATCAGCGGTGATGAGCTGACTCAGAAACGTGGCAGCAATATCGGCGAAACTCTGGCCGAAGTTCCTGGTGTCAACCTATCCAGCTTTGGCGCGGGTGCTGGCCGCCCAGTTATTCGCGGTCAACAGGGCAACCGTGTCACCGTACTCAGCAATAATAGCTCGACTCAGGATGCATCCAACGCCAGTCCCGACCACTGGATAGCAGCCGAGCCATTACTTGCAAAACGCGTCGAAATTCTAAAAGGACCAGCAACTCTGCTTTATGGCGGCGGTGCGGTTGGCGGTGCGGTCAATGTAGTGGATAACCGTATCCCAACTCAATTACCGGACGGTATTGAAGGTGGCGTTGAAGTTCGCCTCGGCGATTCTGCGACAGGTGAGCGCAGTACCGTAGGCACTTTTTCAACCGCCAACGGTGGCCTGGCCTTTAACATTGATGCTTTCAAATCAGAAACTGATGAGCTGAAAATTCCTGGTTTTGCCGAGTCTTATTACCTGCGCGAACTTGAAGAAGCAGAAGGCGAAGCAGGACATGACGAAGAAGCGTCAGGTGTCCTTGAAAATAGTGACACCGACAGCAGGGGCGGTAGTGTTGGCTTCTCCTATATTTCGGATGCAGGCTATTGGGGCATGTCTTATTCAGATTATGAGCGCAATTATGGACTGCCAGGGCATGCCGAACATCATGACGAAGGTGAAACCGAAGAGGTGCATGCCGAGGAAGCTATACGTTTAGATCTTCGCCAACAGCGCTGGGATATGAAAGGTCGTTGGAATGATCCATTTGACGGTTTTAGAAGCTTAAATCTGCAATTTGCCAGCACTGATTATAAGCACCAGGAAATTGAAGGTACCGAAATTGGCACAACTTTCTTAAATGATGCCCAAGAAACTCGATTAGAGCTTGTTCACGATTCCTGGAGTGGCTGGCAGGGTGCTTTTGGTTTGCAATATTCGGACAGCGATTTTGTGACCATCGGTGATGAAGCCTATATTCCGGCCTCCAACACTGAAAAGCTTGGTTTATTCTGGCTAGAGGAATACGAAATAGGCCACTGGCATACCGAACTTGGCGCACGTTATGACAAACAGACCATTACCACCGACCTTTTCGGCCAACGAGATGATAATGCCTTCAGTGTCGCCTTCGGCAATCTGTGGCACCTCGATGAACATTGGACTTTGCCCATCAACATCACTCGTGCCCAAAGACTGGCTGCAGTCGAAGAACTCTATTCCAATGCAGGCAATACCGAAGAAACCTATGTTCCGCATCTGGCAACAGCCAGCATCGAAGTGGGTAATCCTAATCTGGGTAAAGAAACCGCCAACAATATCGACATTGGTATTCGCTACAATTCTGATGGTGTGAGTGCTTCGGTTTCGGTATTCCATAACCGTATTGACGACTACATCTACCTCGCTCATCAGGAACACGAGCCGGCTCCGGGAGAAGTGCACGAACATGAAGAATTCCCAGTGTTCGTTTACAGTCAGGCCGATGCTGTGTTTGAAGGGGCTGAGGCTGAAATCAACTGGACTTTTGCCAGTGATGGGCTCGCAGTCTGGAAAACTGGTTTATTTGGTGACTATACCAATGCTGAGCTCAAGAGTGGTCCTTATCTGCCACGCACTCCAGCCAAACGCCTTGGCGGCTCAATCGGCCTTGATTACGATATGTTCACCAGTAATTTGTCCGCAACTAAAGTCTTTGACCAAGACCATTTGGCAGAAGATGAATTGCCAACCGATGGTTATACTTTGATCAATCTTGATCTCGGTTATAACGTCTTTTTCGATGACTCAGAGCTGTTCCTGTTTTTACGCGGACAAAATCTGGCTGATGAAGAAATCCGCGATCACTCTTCATTCCTGAAGGATCGAGCCCCACGTGCTGGCCGCTCATTGACCGCAGGATTCCGCTGGACCTTTTAACTATTTGCTTTTCAGCAATAAATACACCTAAACTTAGAGCCTCAATTGAGGCTCTTTTTTT
>NZ_JABURJ010000066.1 GCF_014762745.1 Kangiella sp. | reverse complement strand
TGGTACAAATTTGCTATGGTGTATTAAAACATCAAAGCGAATACCGACCTCAAGTAGCTTGAGGTCGGCTGGGAGAGATGGTATCTATATCTTGTCCTCCCATCCCTTGCGAAACCTATTCAAGAAGTATTAGTCTGTAATAACCTTAATCAATAGGAAATCAACATGACCAAGTTCATTCCCGCTCTTTCGAGCATTGTATTGCTGTCATTATCCGCCTGGAGTTCGCAGGCCGCAGAAGTTCCGGAAGGATTCAAAATCGAATTATTTGCCGATAATGTGGATGGTGCGCGTCAGATGGCTCTGTCTGATAGCGGCATTGTTTACACTGGCTCACGTAAGCCCGGCAAAGTCCATGCCATGATCGATAAGGACAATGATTTCAAAGTTGATGAAGTGGTTTTAATTGCAGATGGTTTGTATCTGCCCAGTGGAGTCGCCTATAAAGATGGTGATTTGTATGTGGCAGAAGTCGATAAGATTCTACGCTTCAAAGATATCGACAAAAACTATGACAAAAAGCCCGAGCCTGAGGTGGTTTTCGATAAGCTACCAAGCGAAAGTCATCACGGCTGGAAATATATAAAGTTCGGTCCTGATGGACATCTATATATTCCAATTGGCGTGCCTTGCAATATCTGTAATGAAGACGATGAGCGCTTCGGTACCATTGGTCGTTTAAATATCGAAACTAAAGAGTTTGAACTGATTGCAACCGGTGTCCGCAACAGTGTTGGCTTTGACTGGCATCCAGAAACTAAGGAGTTATGGTTTACAGACAATGGCCGTGACTGGATGGGTGATGATTTGCCGCCTTGTGAACTCAACATTGTGACAGAGGAAGGCCAGTTCTTTGGTTTCCCTTATGTGCATGGTGATGATGTTATTGACCCGGAGTTTGGCGATGAGCTAGGTGACCGCAAATATCAAAAGCCAGCATGGGAGTATCAAGCTCATGTGGCGCCATTGGGGATGTTATTTTACACAGGTGATATGTTCCCGGAAGAATATAAAAACACTCCTCTGGTGACGCTGCACGGTTCCTGGAATCGTAGCACCAAAGTGGGCTATAAGGTGGTGCATATGTTGCTGGATGGCAATAAGGTTTTATCCGAAGATGACTTTGTGACTGGCTGGCTCAAAGGCGATGAAGTACTTGGCCGTCCTAATGACATTATCATGCTGCCTGATGGTTCGATTTTGATTTCTGATGATGGCTTCAGCAAGGTCTATCGAGTGTCGTATCAGAAGGGTGAGTAATTTTTAATATTATTTTCTGGCCTGAGGTTTTGTTCCAGTTATAGATGTACATGGGCGGCGTGTTTTCGCTTCTCAGCGAGTACCTTTTCTTTGCTTGTCCAAAGAAAAGGAACCAAAAGAAAGGACACTGTAATGTCAAGAACATGGGTAACAGTTTAGTCCAAATACATGGGTTACACTTTC
>NZ_JABURJ010000127.1 GCF_014762745.1 Kangiella sp. | reverse complement strand
GCCCATTCCTTTTTTATTATTAACAATCTTTAATGGTCACTGTCTAGACTTTTTTAACAGCCGTGGCTAAAAAGACCATTTTAGATGAATTTTTTACAATTGCCTGAGCACCTGATGCGCAGGCTGTTTTAATAAGCTTTTCAAGCCCCACCAGCCAGCGACACAGATAAAGGCCATGGCGCTCAGCGGCACCCATAACCAGAACCAGGGATGCAGTACTGGCTCAATATCCAGAGCTTCCTGATACAGGACGGAGACTAACACTTCTCCACCAATCACGCCAAGAATTCCGGAGAAGAGTCCCAACAAAGCCAACTCAGACAATAAAGTCATGCGAATAAACTTGGTCTGTGCACCCAGCGTCTTCAACAATGTAGAGGACAGGACTCGCTCTTCTTTGCTTGCCTGCAACACCGCGTATAACACGGCGATACCTGCCAGCAACACGAACAGCATAATAAACTCAACGGCAGCAGTAACCTGATCAAGTATGGTTTGCACCTGTTCCATAATCACATCCAGTTCGATAATAGTCACCGTCGGCATTTCGCGCAAAATAGTATTCAGAGTACTTTTCTTTTCCAGCGGCAAATGAAAACTGGTGATGTAGGTCGCCATATTTTCATCCAGCGCACCTGGCTCAAAAATCATGAAGAAATTTGGCTGAAACGAATCCCACTGAATTTCACGGAAGCTGGTGATCTTTCCCTTAACATCAACGCCACCAATTGAAAACTCAAACACATCACCAATATCAACACCAAGGCGACTGGCCAGGTTTTGATCGATGGATAATTGATACACGCCATTTTCATCTGGTTGGTGAGCACCATCCCACCACTCGCCTTTAACGACTTTATTTGCCTCAGGAATCTCCTCAACCCAGGTCAAATTAAGCTCGCGACGAAGTGAGCCGTCATTCTGCGCTTCTTCTGAAACAGCTTCTTCAATCGGCTTACCATTAAGACCTGTCACACGGCCGCGTACCATTGGGTAAATTCCCGCGGTTTCCACATTCTGTTCGGCAAGAATATTTTCAAGGTTAGGAACTTCTGTTGATTGAACATTGATCAGAAAATGATTCGGCGCATCATCCGGCAGTTGGCTTTGCCATTCGCTTAACAGCTCACTCCGAATCAATACCGTCGATAGCATGATGATGAAAGCCAGACCGAATGCAGTAATTTGACTGATAGTAAAGGCTGGGTAGCGTTTTAATTGGCCGAGCCCATAACGAACAGCAGTTGAGCCGCGTTTGCCAATCCAGATACCAACCTTAAAAATCAACCAGGCCATCAGGCGTATAATGATAAAGGCCACCAAAGCTACGCCCAGCAAGATTGCCACCAGCTTTAATGAGCCACTTTGCCACCACATCAAAAACGCCATGGTAAATATGGCTAATAGGTAAATAAGCCAGCTGGAAACGGGTTGTGGCACCATCTCTTTGCGTAACACACGCAACGGCGACACTCGTGCGATCTGGAAAAATGCAGGCAAAGCAAAGCCAATCAACACCACCAGACCGCTTAAGCCACCAGCGATTACCGGCGCCCAGTTAATCGGCACCATAGGCTTCGGCAAGAAATCTGCAAACTGAACAATTATGACTTGCTGCACCAGTAAACCCAGTGCGACACCAAGCGCTGAACCAATCAAACCCATGATCATTAGCTGCGACAAATACAGTCGATTGACCTGCGCTATCTGCATACCAAGACAACGATAAATTGCTGCATAGTCATAATGACGACGACTGAAGCGCCCCGCGGCCACGGCGATGGCAACACCTGCTAAGACCACCGAAATCAAGCTGGCCAGACGCAGGAAAGTTTCCGCACGTTCAATCGAAGCCTGCAACGCAGGAGTACCTTCTTTGCCACCGGTTAAACGCTGGGTTTTATTCATTTGCGGCTTTACCCAGTCGATAAAACTTTCACGAGGCTGAATATCACCGGCAATGAATAAGGTATAAGAAACGCGGCTGCCCGGCTGAATGATATTGGCACGATCAACATCGGCCTGATTGATATAGACTTTCGGTGCGACATTAAACATTTCGCTGGCCTGACCCGGGCCGCCCACAATCACACCGGCAATGGTTAATTGAATCGAACCGAAATCGACTTTATCGCCTTTTTCTGCGCCTAAAACCGCTAGGACACGCGGCTCAACCCAGACCGTCCCCTGTTCAGGTTGTGCCTGCATGGTCTGCCCGCGAGTAAAGGGCTTGTCGGCAATTTCGAACTCGCCTTTAAGTGGGAATTTACCACCCAAAGCTGTGACATTGACCAGCTGAAACTCATCCCCTTTAGCCAGAACTGTTGAGAAGCCAGTTGATTCGGTCAGCTCCAATCCGTCATTGCGTCCTTTATTGAGCCAGTCCTGCTCAATGGGTCGCGGTGATCTCAAGGTATAATCAGCGCCTAAAAATTCGCTACTCTGCTCGCCCATGGCTCGATGCGTCCGATCAGTAATGGTGCCAATCGCCACCATCGCCATCACGGCGATCATCAACGCAAAAAATAAAACCTTAACCTCGCCCGACTGCCAGTCACGTCGGAATAAACGCCATGCCATCCCCCGCATTATGCCGTCTCCGCCGTTTTTTCCTGCTGGTAGGACTGATTGACGCTATCCTCAATCACTTTACCCGCCTCAAGGCGCACCAGCCGCTGGCAACGTTCTGCCAATCGATCATCATGAGTCACCAGCACCAAAGTTGTGCCAAGCTGTTTGTTCAGATCAAAAATCAGATCAATAATCTTTTCACCATTGGCAGTATCCAGATTTCCAGTGGGCTCATCAGCAAACAGAATTTTCGGTTCCGAGGCGAAAGCCCGGGCAATTGCCACACGCTGCTGCTCGCCGCCAGATAGTTGATGCGGATAATGGTTTAATCGTTCAGCAAGCCCTACCTTCTCCAACAGCTCTTTGGCTTTCTTTTGGGCATTCTTATCCTCTTTTAGCTCAATCGGTAGCATCACATTCTCAAGTGCGGTAAGACCAGGCAATAAATGGAACGACTGAAAAACAAAGCCCACATATTGAGCTCGAACAGCCGCCCGCTCATCCTCGGATAATTTATGGATGGGATGTCCGGCAAGCTCTACTTGCCCTTCGGATGGAGTATCCAGCCCAGCAAGTAAAGACAATAAGGTTGACTTACCAGAACCAGAAGCACCCACAACCGCTACACTATCGTGTTCATTTACGGTTAAACTTACCTCCGATAGAATGGTCAGAGATTGTTCAGGCAGTTTGACGGTTTTCGTTAAATTGTTGGTTGTTAACATTTTATTCATTGCTCATTGATACCATTGAGTCACAAAAAATTAACCTAAGCATATCATTATGAAGATGAAATTGGCGTGGATTTTGTTTCTAGTTGTTGCGGTCTTTAATGTCGCTGCGACAGCAAAAGCGCAAGAAAAACCGACTATACTTGTTCTTGGCGATAGCCTTAGTGCTGGCTACAACATTGATGTTGAACAGGGCTGGGTCGAACTACTCAATCAAAAACTACAACAGGAAGGCTACCCGCATACAGTAATCAACGGCAGCATCAGTGGCGACACAACCACTCAGGGCTTGTTGCGCCTGCCTACCCTGCTTGAACAACATGAGCCAGAAATAGTCATCATCGAACTTGGTGGCAACGATGCTCTACGCGGAACAGCGCCTAATGCCATCAAACGTAACCTTGGCAAACTGATCGACACCAGCAAACGCTCAGGCGCGGAAGTGTTGCTGTTAGGCATCCAAATCCCACCCAACTACGGCCAACGCTATGCACAGGCCTTCTTCGACAATTATGCTCAGCTGGCCAATGAAAAAAAGGTGAAACTGGTTCCTTTCTTTTTAAAAAACGTTGGTGGTAATGATGAATTGATGCAGGACGATGGCATTCACCCCAATGCAAAAGCACAGCCTATCTTGCTACACAACATCTGGCCACAACTGGAAACACAAATAAAAAATGCAGGTTAGGTTTAATCACCTATCAGTCTTATTGCCCTTATTACAGAGCAAACTATCTAACTAATCTGCATTATTAAACAGGTAGCACCTTTAAAACTCCCCTTATATTGAGCTAAGACACGTACAAAATATAGCAATCAAAATCGTGGATGATTTTGATAAGAATTTTCAGCACAGGGATGTGATGTAAATTCTGGTGCGTTAAGTATTTTGGGAGTGGCGCAGGGAGTCACGCGAAGCGTGGCCTCAATATCGGGGTGTCGTTTCTTTTGGTTCCTTTTCTTTGGACAAGCAAAGAAAAGGAACTCGCTGAGTAGCGAAACATTGGGGTAAGGAATGAATCAAAATCACTGGATACCGTGGTTAAACCACGGTATGACGTATAAAAAATGCCGGCTAGCATCACGTCAAACCGGCATTCCACTCTCAACTAAATTGGCGAAAGTTCTACCCCTTGGGTGCTAGAATCGCCAGGCGAAACCCACCATGGCCACCCATGGATCAATCTGAACATCAACTGTTGTTGCTGTTGCACCATTCACTTTAACGTCTGCTTCAGTATCAATATCGATATACCAGACTGCTGTATTAAAGTAGAAGTTGTCGCTGATTTTCCAATCAGCGCCCACCTGTCCTGCCAGACCAAATGAATCATCCAGTTCCAACTTTACATCATTGGTGCTTAGTGCCGCTTTAAGTTCTGGAGATGCTTTTTCCTCGAAAAACTTGGTGTAGTTAACGCCTAGACCAAAATAAGGACTGAAATCGTCAGTGCCAAACTCAGGATAATACTGGAACGAAACAGTCGGTGGTAAGTGTTTGGTTTCACCAATTGGCAAACCCGCTAAATCGCCAGAACCATCTATATCATGCTTGAATGGCAAAGCCGCTAAAACTTCCAAGCCCCAGTTATCACTTAGCATCCAGGTGCCGCTAAAGCCCAGACCTGTCGCCGAATCGACGGTAACGCCATCATTCGCACCCAACACATTAGAACTCTCGTCGTTAGGGCTAACATGAGCCGCGCCCACGCGCAAAATGAAGTCGCCTTCTTTGTGTGCCAAAGCATCAAAAGCTGTTAAAGATAATACCGCACCAACCGCAACAGCAGTTGCTGATTTGATAAGTTGTTTCATGGTGAATTTCCTTCTTTGTTTAAGACGCAACAAAGATAATCCACCCATGATATGAGAGCTTGACCTGGATCAATGGTTACAACCCAGCAACTCATGAGTTAATCATTTATTGATCGGGATCAAGTTGTAACAGATACAAAAAAGCCCCGACTTGAGCGGGGCTTTTTCTTTAGAGGTTTGTCTATAGAGCTTTTTAATTAAGCAATTGAGGCGACCGCTTTTTCAAAGCGGTTTAGGCCGTCTTCAATTTCTTCATCAGTGATGTTTAGTGCTGGCGCTAAACGTACTACGTTCATGCCTGCAACCAGAACCATCACGCCATGCTGCCAACCGGCTTCGATGAACTGGCGGGCTTTGCCTTGCCATTTTTCATTCAGCACTGCGCCGAGTAATAAACCGCGGCCGCGGACGCTTGAGAAGACGTCGTATTTCTTGCCGATTTCTTCCAGGCGAGCAACGATTTTGGCTGATTTATCGAGTACTGATTGCAACATTTCAGGTGTGTTGATGGTGTCGAATACTGCGTTGGATACAGCACAACCTAATGGGTTACCGCCGTAAGTGCTGCCGTGTGTACCTAGTACAAAGCTGGCTGCAATTTTGTCGGTCGTTAGCATGGCGCCAATTGGGAAGCCGCCGCCCATGGCTTTTGCAGTGGTTAAAATGTCTGGAGTCACGCCCATGCCCATGTAGGCATACAAGTGTCCGGTACGGCCTACGCCGGTTTGCACTTCATCAAACACTAATAGTGCATTGTGCTTATCGCATAAGGCACGCGCGCCTTTTACAAATTCTTCAGTCGCCGGAATAATGCCGCCCTCGCCTTGTACTGGCTCCATCACTACCGCACAGGTTTTGTCTGAAATGATCGCTTCCAAAGATTGCAGATTGTTATATTCCGCATGAGAAATGCCGCCCGGCAATGGCTCGAATCCTTCGGTGTATTTCGGTTGACCACCGACACAAACGGTAAACAAAGTACGACCATGGAAGGACTGCTTAAAGGAAATGATTTCACTTTTCTCAGGACCAAAATTATCGTGCGCATATTTACGCACTAATTTAAACGCTGCTTCGTTGGCTTCACCGCCAGAGTTAGCAAAGAAGACTTTATCAGCAAAAGTTGCTTTGGTCAGTTTATCTGCCAGCTCCAACGCTGGTTTGTTGGTAAAGACGTTACTTAGATGCCAGATCTTGTCTGCCTGGTCTTTTAGCGCTTTAACCAGCACCGGATGATTATGACCCAGGGCGGTTACTGCAATGCCACCAGCAAAATCCACATAATCGTTGCCGTCCTGATCCCAGACACGTGAACCATCGCCACGCTCAGGGATAATCGAAGCTGGATTATAGTTTGGGACCATCACTTCGTCGAAAGTCGCGCGAGTATAATTTGAATGTGCAGAATTATCAGACATAAAACACCTTAAGC